>NZ_CAUDZA010000004.1:0-108556 GCF_958453765.1 Phascolarctobacterium succinatutens
GTCTAGGTCTATGATGTTAAAGTCTTGAATACCCCAAAACTTGACAAAGAACCTTAAATAATCCGTTTAGTTTGGACTGCAACTGAACATTTAAGGCTATCACAAGTAATTGTGGTAGCCTTTTTTGCACTGCAAAACTTTTAAAAAAGTGTAAAATAGTATACATTTTTCCTGCTTGACTATACTCTTGCAAAAGAATATAATAACAACGTATTTTGTTTTAGCAGTCTAGTAAACTGCTGGGGAGGTTAATGTATAATGAATAAGTTTTTAAAATACGCTCTTGTGGGCGTACTGACAATGTTTGCTATCGTAGCTGCAGGCTGCGGCGGTTCTAAAGATGACGGCAAGGTAGATATGAATAAGCCCGTTATCGTAGGCGTAAACCCCGGTCCTCATGCTATTATTATGGATAACGTAAAGAAGATTGCCGAGAAAAAAGGCCTGAAGATTGAAGTTAAAGAGTTCAGCGATTTCGTAACTCCTAACTCCGCTCTGGCTTCCGGTGAAATCTGGGCTAACTGCTTCCAGCACGAGCCCTTCCTGAAGGCAACCATGAAGAAGGAGCCTTCCTTCAAGCTGGCTAAGGCTTTCAACACCGCACTGTTCCCGATTAACATCTATTCTAAAAAATTGAAACCCGGCGATACCATTCCCGACGGTGCGAAAATCGGTATTCCTAACGATCCGACCAACGGCGGCCGTGCTATTCTGCTGCTTGCTGCCAACAACCTGATTAAGGTTAAAGACCCGAAGGATGTTACCACCAGCGTTAAGGATATCACCGAAAATCCGCATCATTTCGAAATTGTTGAGCTGGAGGCTGCTGCAATTCCCCGTAGCCTGGATGACCTGACCTGCGCAGCAATCAACACTACCTACGCAATCAGCGCCGGCCTGGACCCCGCCAAGGATCCTATCCTGCGCGAAACAAAGGATTCTCTGTATGTAAACATTGTTGCCGTACAGGAAAAAGACCTGAACGATCCGCGACTGAAGATTTTCCAGGAAGCATATCAATCTAAGGAAAATGCAGAATTCATCGAGAAGAAATTCCCCGGTTCTGTATACTTAGGCTGGGATAATAAATAATGAGCTCATGGTCAACGCGCAAAACTCCTGCGGGAGCTTTGCCGTTGGCCTTTTGTCTATGCAAAGGTGGTTTTAATTATGGATATTCAAGCACATATTAATGAGGTATGGCCCAAGCTGCATGCTCTGGCGGAGCCTGCCTTCAAGGAAGTTAAGACAGCAGCTTTTCTGGCAGATTTTTTGCGTAAGCTTGGTTACGACGTAACCGAAAACGTCGGCAATACTACCGCACTTACCGCTGTGCTCGACAGCGGTAAACCGGGACCTACGGTAGCAGTGCGTACCGATATGGACTGCCTGCTGTTTAAGAACGAGGATGGCTCGCTAGAGCCCATTCACGCCTGCGGTCATGATGCGCATATGACTATCGCTTTGGGCGTAGCCAAGCTGCTGCAAGAGCAGGGGCTTGCCTGCGGCCGCGTGAAGATTCTTTGCCAGCCTGCGGAGGAAATCGGCAGAGGCGCACTGGCGATGCTGGAGGCAGGAGCGCTTGATGATGTGCAGTACGCTTTGGGTTATCATGTAATGCCGAAGGATATGGCACGCAGCGGTCAGATTATCGCCCAGATTAACTGGACGGCCTGCACCCTGATGGAAGGCGAAATCCGCGGTTTGGCAGCGCACGGCTCCCAGCCGCATCTGGGCGTGAACGCTATTGATGCCGGTGCCGCCATCGTCAATGCCATCAACGCGCTGCACAGCAACCCGCTTTTGGGCGGCAGTATCAAAACTACCCGCTTCATGGGCGGTGCAGGCTCGCTCAACGCTATTTGCGACAAGGTAAGCATTGGCTTTGACCTGCGCAGTACGTCGAACGCAGAGATGTTGGAGCTGCGCCGCAAGGTAGAGGATATCGTTGTGAATACGGCGAAGGTGTACGGCGCGGAAGCGGACTGTCATATCGTTGGTACCTGCCCGGCAGCGGAGGCTGACCCGTCACTGTTGGCGCTGACGCAGGAGGTAATTTCCGCAGAGCTGGGAGCGGGGGGACTGATTCCTGCTGCCAATATTACGGTAGGCGAGGACTTCAACTTCTTCAAGCAGGAGCGTCCGCAGCTGAAAACTGCCAGCCTTGGCATTGGCTGTGACCTGGAGCCGCGCCTGCATGACCGCGATATGCACTTTGAGCACAGCGCACTGGCTAATGCTATTAACGTGCTGACAAATCTTACGCAACGTATTTTATGCGTAAAGCCGTAAGCATATCCTGAAAAATTATGAAGCAAAAGGCTTCTGCAGTAAGGTGTTGCCAAACTGCGGAAGCCTTAATTTTACGCTTATTATTCTTTATTATGCTTCTTTTATAGCTGTGGCAATGGCTGCAACAGCCTTGCCTTTAAGGCCGGTTGCTTCGATGCAGGGCTTGAATGCTACGTTCTTGCAAACTGCAGTCATAGCCTTTTCACTGCTGCCTTTACCGCTGCTGCCGTAGGTGCAGACAGGGATAATTGTTTTGCCGCTCAGGTCGTTTTCCTCCAGGAAGGTGAGGATGATATTGGGGCAGGTGAACCACCAGATAGGGAACATCACCACAATGGTGTCATAGTCCTGCAGGTTCTGCGGCTTAGCCTTCATCGCAGGACGGGCGTTCTGCAGGTTTTCCAGCTTGGCCTGGCCTACGCAGATAAGATAAGAGGAGGAATATTCTTTTACCGGCTCGATAGCAAAAAGGTCGGCGCCGGTTTGCTTGGCGGTGTTCTCGGCCAGCTTTTTGGTAATGCCTGTGCGTGTGAAATAGGCGATAAGAGTTTTCTTCATAATGGGAACCTCGCTTTCATATAGTAGTATTATAACACAATTTTAGACAAAGGCTGAATTTTCTTTACAGTTTTGCTGTCAGCTTGTATATTTAGCTGATTTCATGTATAATAGAGTTAGTTTTTTCAAATGGAGGGATGTCGATGAAAAAATACTTTCTGCCTATAGGCAAACGACAGGAAGAGGTAGTGCTCCCCGAGGAGCGCGTTATATATGATATACACGGCAATGAATCCAGCGTCTGCGAGGACGTTGTTGCCGCTACTACCGAAGCAATCCGTAACCCGATTGGTACCAAGCCTCTGCGCGAAATTGTGCATGCAGGCGAAACTGTGGCCATTGTCATCAGCGATATTACCCGTCTGTGCGGCACGTCCGAATTTCTGCCGGTTATTGTGGCCGAGCTGAACAGTGTGGGCGTAAAGGACGAGGACATTACTGTTATTGTTGCTACCGGTACCCACCGCGGTCATACACATGAAGAGGATATCACCGTTTGCGGCGAGGAGATGGTGCGCCGTCTGAAAATCGTTCAGCATGACTCCCGCAAGAGCGAGGATATGGTACTGCTTGGCCAAACCTCCTTCGGCAATGATGTTGCTATCAGCAAATATGTTGCCAATGCCGACAGAGTTATTCTGACCGGTGCCGTAACGCTGCATCCCTTTGCCGGCTTCGGCGGCGGACGCAAGGCTGTTATGCCGGGCGTAGCGGCATATGACAGTATTATGAAGAACCATTGCATGACTATGTCTCCGGTAGAGGGCGCAGGCTGCAACAAGGCCTGTGACGCAAGTCTGTTGGAGGGCAATCCCATTCATCAGGATATGTATGAATCCTGCAAGCTGCTGAATCCCGATTTTCTGGTGAACACCGTATTTACTCCAGACGGAGAAATCAGCGAGGTTGTTGCCGGTCACTGGTACGAGGCTTGGCAGAAGGGCTGTAAGGATTTGCTGGCTATGGCAGGCGTGCACATCAAGCAGCTTGCTGATGTAGTAATTGCTTCCGCAGGCGGTTATCCGAAGGATTTGAACCTGTATCAGGCTACCAAGTGCCACATGAACGCACAGTTTGCGGTTAAGCACGGCGGCATCATGATTTTTACTTTGGACTGCCCGGATATTAAGGAGCCTGCTATTTTTACGGACTGCTTCAGCCGTAACGATATGGAGCAGTTTGAAAAGGATATCCGTGCTAATTTCACTATTCCGGCCTTTGTTGCCTTCAAGGCGCGCTGCATTGTCAACGATGTAACGGCTTATCTGGTAACACGCCCGGAAAACTTCGATTTTGTCCGCAAGACAGGTCATATTCCCTGTGCATCCTTGCAGGAGGCCTGGGATCTGGCTCAGGAAAAACTTGCAGAGCAGGGCAAAAAGGATTACAATATTACCATTATGGGCCATGCGTCAGCTACGCTGCCTATTTTGGATAAATAAAGAAAAAAAGAAAAATTTGGGGGGAACTTAATTATGAAAACAAGAAAAGTTGGTATTATCGGTTTAGGTCACGTTGGTGCACATGTTGCGTACAGCCTGGCTATTCAGGGCATTGCTGCTGAGCTGGTGCTGGTGGACCCGAAGGAATCCAAGCTGGCTGCCGAGGTACAGGACCTGCGCGACGCAATTTTGTATTGTCCGCATGATGTAAAAATCAACGGCGGTACCTACGCTGACTTAGGCGACTGCGACGCTATCGTAAACTGCATCGGCGATATCGATCTGGTTGCCAGCGGTGACCGTTTAGATGAACTTACCTTTACCGCAGCACAGGTTAAAGGTTATATCCACAAGGTTATGGCCAGCGGCTTCAACGGCTTCATTGTTAACGTCACCAATCCTTGCGATGTTATCACCAACATCCTTTATCGCGAAAGCGGTTTGCCGAAAGGCCATGTAATCGGCACCGGTACCGGTCTGGATACCTCCCGTCTGGTATCTGCTTTATCCCTGCAGACCGGCGTTTCTCCGCAATCCATCAGCGCTTACATGATTGGCGAGCATGGTGCTTCCCAAATAGCTGCATGGTCCTGCGTAAACTTCAACGGCATTCCTTTAAGCTCTTTGGAGCACGAGGATCCTAAATTTGCCTTTGACAAACCGGAGCTGCAAAAACGCGCTATCGGCGGCGGCTGGGTAACCTACAGCGGCAAGCACTGCACCGAATACGGCATCTGCTCTACCGCAGCCCGCATGGTACGCTGCATTTTCAATGACGAGCAACGCATTATGCCTGCTTCCATGTTGCTTGACGGCGAATACGGTGAAAAGGATGTATTCGTAGGTGTTCCGGTTCTGCTTGGCAAAAACGGCGCAGAGCGTGTGCTGGAGCTGCCTCTGACTGCTGAGGAGCTGGCAAACTTCCACAAATGCTGCGACGATGTACGCAAGAACATCAAAACCGCAGAAGGCATTGCTCCTGCCGAATGTAAATAATTTTTAAAGTATGTCTTGGAAAAGGCAGGCCGACAACGCTGCAAGGCGCTGCTTACGGCCTGCTTTTTTGCTGGTTATGCTACAAAGTTAACAAAAAAAGTGCCTTAACAAAGATAATAGTTGAAAGTTTTGCCAATGAGTGGTAAAATATTTAGGTGATTCATAGCTGTCACTAGTTTTATGGAAAGAGGGTAATATCATGACGCGTATCAATAGAGTTTTGGAGCATATGGCCAAGCTGCAGGTAGACAGTGTCATTATTAAGGATGTTACCACAATCCGTTATCTGACCGGCTTTACAGGAGATTCCAGTCTGCTGTATCTGGACAGACAACAGGGCGTGCTGATTACGGATGGCCGTTATACAGAGCAGGCCAGAAACGAAATGAAGTTCTTCAAGGTGCTGGAGTATACTCCGGCAGGTGCGCACAGCATCTGGGCTGCCGCCGCTGATTTGGCAAAGAATGCCCAAGCGCAGGTAGTAGGCTTTGACGGAGCGTATTACAGCTATGATGATTATACTGTGCTGCACGAGCTTTTGGGTGAAACCTATATGCAGAGCATTGATTTCAGCGATATCCGCATGATTAAGGATAAGAAAGAGCTGGATATGCTGCTGAAGGCTGCCAGCATTGCTGACGAAGCCTTTATCCATCTGCTGGAGGATATCAAGCCCGGTTGTACCGAGCGCAGTCTGGCAGGCCGTCTGGAATACTATATGCGTGCCTTGGGAAGCGAAAAGGCTTCCTTTGATACGATTGTAGCCTCCGGCGTACGCAGTGCTTTGCCGCATGGCATGGCATCCGACAAGGTTATCGAGGTCGGTGATTTTATTACCTTTGACTTCGGCGCTGTCTATAAGGGATATCATTCCGATATGACGCGTACTCTGGTAGTGGGCCTGGCAAATTCCTGGCAGCAGGAAATTTATACTATAGTTGAAGAAGCACAGCGCAAGGGCCTGAAGGCTGCCGAAGCAGGCATGACCGGCAGAGAGCTCGACGCTATTGTGCGTGACAGCATTACCGCCTGCGGCTACGGCGATTATTATGTGCACGGTACAGGTCACGGCGTAGGCCTGGAAATCCACGAAATGCCGATGATCAACAAGCGTGGCGCTACAGTGCTGCAGACAGGCATGATCTTCACTATTGAACCCGGTATATACATTCCCGGTAAAGGCGGGGTACGTATAGAAGATACTGTTGTTTTGACAGAGGATGGGGCGAGAGCCTTGAACGGTGTCAAAAAGCAGCTTATTGAAATTGTCTAATATTTAAATTTATAGGAGGGCTTCCAATGATTTCCACAAACGAATTTAAAACCAACGTAACTGTTACCATCGATGGCGACGCTTGGCAGGTTGTTGAATTCCAACACGTAAAACCTGGTAAGGGTGCTGCTTTCGTACGTGCAAAAATGCGTAACCTGTGCACCGGTGCTGTTGTTGAGCGTACCTTCAACGCAGGCGAGCGTCTGCCGAAGGCTCACATCGACCGTCGCGAAATGCAATATCTGTATGAATCCGACGGCATGTATGTATTCATGGACAATGAAACCTACGAACAAACCGAGCTGAGCAAAGAAACTCTGGGCAGCGCACTGAACTTCCTGAAAGAGAACATGGATGTTAAAATCATGATTTATGACAACCGTGTACTGGGCGTTGACCTGCCGAACACTGTAGAACTGACCGTAGTTGAAACCGAACCCGGCATCAAAGGCGATACCGCTACCGGCGGCAGCAAGAATGCTACCATGGATACCGGCTATATTGTTAAGGTTCCTCTGTTCATCAACGAGGGCGACGTTCTGGCTATCGATACCAGAACCGGCGACTACATTTCCCGCGCTTAATTTTAATTAAGAATTACGCAGCAGCTGCTGCAGGCTTGTTCTGTTACTTACGGTGACGGAACCTGCCTGCGGCAGTTTTTTTGTATATTTGCATGCGTGTATTGTGCACTGAATTTGTTCAAAATTTACAAAAATAACAAGTGTACTTTTCAAGAGAACAGTGGTATAATATTAAAAGAACTTTGTATGAAGAAAGGGGACACTAGTATGTCTGAAAAATCTACATTCTATTTGGTTCGCGAAGAAATTCTTCCTGAAGCAATTAAAAAAACTATAAAGGTTAAAGAAATCCTTAAACGCGGTGAAATCAAAACTATCAACGAAGCAGTTGAAAAAATGGGCCTGAGCCGCAGTGCTTATTACAAATATAAGGATTTCGTATTCCCGTTTTACGAAGCAAGCAAGGAAAAAATTATTACTCTGTCCTTGCTGCTGGAGCACAAATCCGGCGTGCTCTCCAAGGTTCTGAATACTGTTGCCGATGATTCCGGCAGCATTATGACCATCAATCAGGGCATTCCTCTGCAGGGTGTTGCGAATACTACTATTTCTATCGAGACCAAGCATCTGACAGTAGATCTGGAGGCATTGCTGGACAAGCTGCGCATGATTGACGGCGTAAAACGTCTGGAAGTTTTAGGTCAGGTATAACCGATTACTGATTGAGGTATTGGAGGGGTACTAAATGAAGGATTTTGTAAATGTTGGTCTATTGGGCGCCGGCACTGTCGGTGGCGGCGTGCTGAAGGTTTTAGAGAAAAATGCAGAAAAAATAGCCAAAGAGGTAGGCAAGCCGGTAAGAATCACCAAGGTGCTTGACCGCCATGTAGACCACCTGAAACAGGAATACGGTGATAAATATATTTTTACCGACAATGCCGATGAGGTGCTTGAGGATAAGGATATTGATATTATCGTTGAGCTGCTGGGCCGCGAGCATCCTGCCAAGGAATTTATCGCCAGAGCCTTTGCCAACGGCAAGCATGTTGTTACTGCCAACAAGGACGTTCTGGCTAAATACGGCGCAGAGCTGTTCCCGCTGGCGCATGAGCATAACTGCGACTTTATGTTTGAGGCCAGCGTCTGCGGCGGTATTCCTATCATCGGACCTTTGAAAACCAGTATGGCAGCCAATCAGATTACCTCTATCATGGGTATTGTGAACGGCACCACTAACTATATGCTGTCCAAGATGGCTAACGAACACCTTGATTATGATGAGGTACTGAAGGAAGCGCAGGCCAAGGGCTATGCAGAGTCCGATCCTACTGCCGATGTCGGAGGCCTGGATGCTGCGCGTAAAATTACTATTCTGGCATCTATCGCCTTCAATACACGCTTTAATCTGGACGATGTACAGGTTGAAGGCATTGAAAGCATTGAAGCCTGCGATATCAAATATGCAACCGATCTCGGCTACGCAGTAAAGCTTCTGGCAATCGCCAAGAACGATCCGGAAAACGGTGTAAGCCTGCGTGTTAACCCGACGATGATTCCGCTTTCTCATCCGCTGGCAGGCGTAAACGGCGTCTACAACGCAGTTTTTGTCAACGGTGATGCTATCGGTGAAGCAATGTTCCTGGGCCTCGGTGCAGGCCGTCTGCCGACTGCAAGCTCTGTCTGCGGCGATATTATTGATATTGCCCGCAATATGCAGCACAAGTCCACCGGACGCATCAGCTGCACCTGCTTTGAGGAAAAACGCCTCTGCCCGCCTGATAAGATGTCCGCACCGGCATATATCCGTCTGCAGGTAGCAGATAAACCTGGCGCACTGGCAGCCATCGCTGCAGCCTTCGGCGCACAGAACGTGAGCCTGCGTAATGTTGTGCAGACAAACGATGTTCTGAGCAACAAGGCAGAAATTGTTGTAATTACCCACAGTGTTTCCGAAGCTAATCTGCAGATGGCGCTGCAAATTTTGCGCGTACTGCCGGTAGTAGAGGCTATCAGCTGTGTGATTCGTGTAGAAGACAGCCATTTGGCATAAAGAGGCGGCAGCATGAAAAAAGTATTTATTCAGGTTCCCGCAACCTCAGCCAACTGCGGCCCCGGCTTTGATACTCTCGGCCTGGCCTGCAATCTGTATAACGAAGTAAGCTATGAAATAACCGACAGAAAGGGCTTCCAGCTGGAGGTAGAGGGCGAGGGTGCAGATTATCTGAAGCCGTTTGGCCGTAATTTAGCCTTTGCCAGCTTTCTGCGCGTTTGGAACGCCGTAACAGGCGGTGAGCGCATCGGTCTGAAGGTAAAGATGATCAACCGCATTCCAATGTCCCGCGGTCTGGGCAGCAGCTCCAGTGCTATCGTTGCCGGTCTGTATGCAGCCAACGCTTTGTGTGATGACCATTATACCAAGGATGAGCTTCTCGGTATCGCTACAGAAATCGAAGGTCATCCCGATAATGTGGCACCGGCGCTGTACGGCGGCTTCACCATCAGCTATATGGAGCAGGAAAAGGCGCATTCTCTGCGTCTGCTGCCTGCCAAGCCGTTGAAGTTCATCGCCGTTGTTCCCGACAGCAAGCTGCCAACGTCGCTTGCGCGTCAGGCTATTCCCAAGACTGTACCGCACAAGGACGCAGTGTATAACACCTCCAGAGCTTCGCTTTTGGTCGGTGCGCTGCTGAGCGGCAATTATGAGTATCTGGGCATGGCGCTGGAGGACAAGCTGCATCAGCCGTACCGTGCGCATCTGATTCCGGGCTTGCCCGACGTTTTTGCGGCTGCCAAAGAGGCAGGCGCTTATAACGCTATCATTAGCGGTGCAGGCTCTACGGTGATGGCCTATGCTTCGCCGGAGGCAGACTGTGAGCGCATTGCCAAGGCTATGGTAGACGTTTTTGCTGCCAATAATGAGCATGCCTGCTACCATATTTTGGACCTGGATACAGACGGTGTAAAAAAAGTTTAAAATAATTTATAAAATAGTGTTGACAAAATCCAAATAAACCTGTATAATACTCCTTGTGATTCGGGGCGTGGCTCAGCTTGGTAGAGCGCTTCCTTGGGGTGGAAGAGGTCGTGGGTTCGAATCCCGCCGCTCCGACCAATGTCGGACTTATAGCCTTTACGTTTATCGTAAAGGCTTTTTTTATGTTTAAAAGGAAGTTGGGGCACGCGGGAAAATATTATTACGTCCAAAACAACCCTCATTTTAAAGAAAAATTATTAGGGAAAAACAATCTGATATGTTATAATATAGAACGTGTGAATATATTTTGCGCAGCTGTCGGGCAGCAGAGGTGAATACAATTGCTGCTGGCGGTATAATAAAGCAATTTGAACAGTAATTGACAGCAAAAGCTGCAAAACATCAGGCCGAAGCCATCGTTAAAGAGCATAAGCTTACTTACGGTTATGACGGCTATTGATTACTGTTATAGCAGAGCGCCTTGCATTCGAAGTAAGGGCTTTTTCATATTATATTGGGAGGTTTTGACCGATGATTCGTACATTGGAATTCGTCTGCAGTGAATGCGGCGAACATTTTGTGCCCGGAGAAAAATTGTATTATCGTGATAATTACATGAATAACAGCATTCGCGATACCAAATTTATCTGCCCGGAATGTATTGCCCGCTGGCAGCAGAAATGGCAGATTAAAACAGCCAGCTTTCATGAGGTTGACTATGTGTTGACAGTTGACCTGGAGCTGGAGGACGGCACCGTCTATAACAACATGGACTGCACGCCGATAGATGAAACCGAAACCGTTGTCCTGGGAGAGGACGTGCCGGTGGAGGCACAGCAGGAGCTGTATAAAATATATGCAGCCTGGGATAAGGAGCGCAAGGCGCACATCCTGAAGGACTGTACCTTCAAGGATGAATTCATGCGTACCTCCTTCACCTGCGAAACCTACAGCGGTGAACGCTACGAGAACGTTGCCTTCCGCGTAACCATGCGCGGCGAGTTGCAGACGGAAATCCCTGTTCCCGACTACATCAAAATGCAAATTCTTGATGCCTACAAGCTGTACGAGGAGCAGAACGCCGATTATCCGGCAGTAGACGAGCTGGTTTCCGATGAGGATGAAATTGCCAGGATTACCAAAAATTTAAAGAAATAGGAGAGCATATACATAATGACAGAATTGATGGATAAAATTAAGAAACGCCGTACTTTCGCTATTATTTCTCACCCTGACGCAGGTAAAACAACCCTTACCGAAAAGCTGCTGCTTTACGGCGGAGCTATTCACCTGGCAGGCTCTGTAAAGGCTAGAAAGAGCAATAAGCACGCTGTATCCGACTGGATGGAGATTGAAAAGCAGCGTGGTATTTCCGTTACCTCCTCCGTGCTGCAATTTGACTACGACGGCTTCCGCGTAAACATTCTGGATACCCCCGGTCACCAGGACTTCTCCGAGGATACCTACCGTACATTGATGGCTGCCGACAGCGCTGTCATGCTGATTGACGCTGCTAAGGGCGTAGAGCCGCAGACCAAGAAGCTGTTCTGGGTTTGCCACCGCCGCCGTCTGCCTATCTTTACCTTTGTCAACAAATTGGACCGCTACGGCCGTAATCCCTTCGACCTGATGGACGAGCTGGAAAAGGTGCTGAACATCCGCGCATATCCGATTAACTGGCCTATCGGTATCGACGGCCATTACAAGGGCGTGTATAACCGTCTGGAAAACACTATCGAACTGTTCGAGGATGACACCAGCCATGGTGCCAAAAAGCTGAAATCCACTACCGGTTCTTTAGATGATCCCAAAATCAGAGAGCTGCTGGGTGACGAGCTGTACGAAAACCTGTGCAACGATATCGAGCTGCTGGACATGGCAGGCGATGAGTTTGACATGGAAAAGGTTAACACCGGCGAGCTGACTCCGATGTTCTTCGGCAGTGCTATGACTAACTTCGGCGTACAAAGCTTCCTGGAAAAATTCCTGGAAATGTCTCCCATGCCACAGCCAAGAATGCTGCAGGATGGTACAATATTGTCACCGGAGAACGAAAAATTCTCTGCTTTTGTTTTTAAAATCCAGGCTAATATGAATCCTGCTCACCGTGACAGAATTTCCTTCATGCGTATTTGTTCCGGCGTCTTTGACAAGGGAATGAGCGTTTACCACAAGCAATCAGGTAAGATGGTTAAGCTGGCACAGCCGCAGCAGTTCCTGGCTCAGGAGCGCACAATAGTGGAAAAAGCATATCCAGGTGACATTATCGGCGTTTTTGATCCGGGTATCTTCGGTATCGGTGATTCCCTGAGCGACAGCAGCCTGAAGCTGCAATTTGAAGACTTCCCCGTATTCCCGCCGGAAATTTTTGCCCGCGTACAGCCTAAGGACTCCCTCAAACGCAAGCAGTTTGAAAAGGGTATCATCCAGCTGTCGCAGGAGGGTGCTATTCAGGTATTCCGTCAGGAGGGCGTAGGTCTTGAAAGCTACATCGTCGGCGTAGTCGGTGTACTGCAGCTGGAGGTTCTGGAATACCGTCTGCTTAACGAGTACAGCTCTAAGCTGCTGATGAACCAGCTGCCGTACTCCGTTGCACGTTGGGTATATGCAGAGGATAAGAAGCTGATTGAGAACATTAAAGGCTTGGATAACGGAATGCTTGTTTATGATAAAAAGGACAGACCTGTTATTCTTGTAAATAACGAGTGGTCCCTGAATTGGATTCTGGAACGAAATCCTGGTATTCAGTTCCTGACGGTACCTGCTGATGTGGAGAAAATCTAAAGATAATTACAATTACAAATCAGGAAAAACGCTTTCACTTTTACAGAAAATAGTAGTACTTATTACGCTCGTAGTGTGTATCGCACTGCTGCCGACGTCTTTGTTTACGACACAGAAGGTGGCGCGGGTAATTTATGACCGCGTAAGTATCAACGCCGTAAGCATCAACAACATTCTCTGTAACTCTCCGGAAATAAGGGAGAGCCTGGAGAAGCAGAACAAGAGGCCGGAGGATTCCGTAGACAGCTTTATGGCTGCCTTTGTTAACGATGTTGACCATTCGGATGAAGCGGGCGTAGCGATTTACGACAAGAACCGCCATCTGCGCGTGTTGTATAACCCCGGCAAGCTGCCTGACTTCGAGCATAGTGCGCGTAATCTGGTTGACAAATATGCGGGACGCAGTGATATTTCCTATAAGGAAAATTATGCGATACCCAATAAGGCTATTGGCTTTGTCAAGAATGATGAGAAAAAAGTAATTGGCTACGTTGTTACCGGTTATTCCGACGAAATCGTCAATAACTCTACAATAGATGCGGTTTTATTCTTGCTGTCTATGACGCTGCTTGGTCTGATTGTCGGCATCTGGGGTGCGATTTATCTGGCGCAGAGGATTAAACGTGTTCTTTTCGGCTATGAGCCTGAAGAAATCGCCAGAATGCTGCAGGAACGCGACGTTATTCTTAACTCTGTACGTGAAGGCATTATCAATATCAACAGCAACGGCTGCATTACGCTTGTCAACTCCGAGGCCCAATTGCTTTTGAAGCAGGCCGGTATTGAAGGAGTTAATGAACTATTTGGAAAATCTGCAAAAGATGTCTTGAAACGTGTGCCGTTGGATGATATTATAAAAGAAGGTAAAACTTTAGTTGATGCCAGTGTCAAGATGGGTAATACTGTCTTTATTATTACTGCAGTACCGTTACTGGAGGATAAGAACATTATCGGTGCCGTAATTACCTTCCGCAAAAAATCTGTAGTAGAAGAGATGGCTAACCAGCTGACAGGCTTTAAAAATTATGCTACTGCTTTAAGAGCGCAGACACATGAGTTTATGAACAAAATGCATGTGATTATGGGCCTGATAGATATGAAGGCCTATGACGAGCTGAAGAATTTTACGCAGGAAATTGCCTATAACAGACAATCTGAGGTTTCTTATGTAGTAACCCGCCTGAAGGATATAACATTATCAGGCTTTATCCTCGGTAAAATAAGCCGCAGCCGTGAACTTGATATCGACTTCTCTCTGACAGAGGAAAGTGAGCTGCACAGCGAGCTGGATGTGCCTTCGGTACATGATATTGTACTGATTGCCGGCAATATTATCGAAAACGCCTTTGATGCGTTGAAGAATTTTGACGGTGAACGCATCGTTAATCTCTCAATTCTGGATTTTGACCGCGAAATAGTTATTGTCGTGGAGGATTCCGGACCCGGTATGAGTGACGAGATACGCGAGCATATCTTCCAGCGTGGCTTCAGCAGCAAGGGTGAAAGTGGTCATGGCTTTGGCTTATATCTGGTTAAGCAAAGCATCAATAACCTTAATGGCACCATTACTGTGGAGTCTGCTCCGGGTGAGGGCACTACCTTTACCGTAAGGCTTCCGACCAGGAAAGAGGGGGATTAAGATGATTAACGTGTTAGTTGTAGAAGATGACCCGATGGTTGCCCAATTACATGAGCACTATCTTAGCCAGATCAAGGGGTTTCAGCTGTGTGATATCGCGGGTAACGGAGATACTGCACTGAAGCTGCTGCGTCAGAACAAATACGACTTAATCATTCTTGATGTCTTTATGCCTACTATGGATGGTTTACAGCTTTTGGCTAAAATACGCGAGAATGGTTACGATGTAGATGTTATCATCGTTTCGGCAGCAAACGATAAGGATAAAATTAAGCTGGCGCTGCGTTTGGGCGCTGTCGATTATATTATCAAGCCCTTTGAGTTTGAACGCTTTAACCTTGCGCTGAACAATTATCTGAAGCGTTATCAGATTGTTGAGGAGCAGGGCATCATTAAGCAGGCTGACCTTGACACTACTATTATGCGTCAGGAAAATCAGGTTGCGGTAACTTTGCCAAAGGGACTTGATAAAAACACCTTAGGCACTGTTTGGGATTGCATCTGCGGTATTGACGGCATGTTTACTACCGAAGAGGTGG
This sequence comes from Phascolarctobacterium succinatutens, assembly GCF_958453765.1. Classification (GTDB taxonomy): domain Bacteria; phylum Bacillota; class Negativicutes; order Acidaminococcales; family Acidaminococcaceae; genus Phascolarctobacterium_A; species Phascolarctobacterium_A succinatutens_B. Next base: position 15,022 of record NZ_CAUDZA010000004.1, read on the forward strand.
CAGGCATGGTGGGAATCTCCCGCGTTTCTATCCGTAAATATCTGGAGTTTTTGAAATCCCTGCATCTGCTGAAGCTGGATTTGCACCGCGGCAGCGTTGGCAGACCGGTCTACAAGTATCTGTGCCTTGACAAGCAGAGCGATGTGCTGAAGGCATATATACAGTAAAGCGATTCGGGTGAACCCTCGGCAGTATTTGTCTGAGGGTTCGCTTTTTCTTATACAGATTTGAAATAATCGTTAAAGTAGTGTACAATAGTAGTATTATTATGCAGAAAAGAGGGGGCAAAACATATGCAAGACCCGATTAAAATATTAGGCGTGCCTGTACACGCAATGACTATGCAGGAGGCAGTGAAAACACTTGAAGAAAGAATGCTCGCCAAGGAGCAGACCTTCGTTGTTACCGCGAATGCCGAAATAATCATGATGTGCCAGGAAAACGCAGAGTATAAAAAAATAATCTGCGAGGATGCGGAGCTGGTGCTGCCTGACGGCGCCGGTGCCGTGTGGGCAGGCAGACACCTCGGCTACAAGGTGCCGGAGCGTGTAGCAGGCTTTGACCTGTACAACGAGCTTTTGGATTTATCTGCGCACAAGGGCTACAAGGCGTACTTCTTCGGTGGCAGTCCGGGAGTTGCCGAAGCTGCGAAGGCAAAGGCTGAGGAGCTTTATCCGGGAGTGCAGGTAGTAGGCTGCCACAACGGTTATTTCAAAGATGAGGATGTGCCTCAGATTATTGCGGACATCAACGCCAGCGGTGCAGATATGCTTTTCGTTGCCTTGGGCGCACCTAAGCAGGAAAAATGGCTGGTGGCACACCGCGCGGAGCTTAATGCAAAAATTCTGATGGGCATCGGCGGCAGCTTTGACGTGCTCGCCGGCAAAATGGAGCGCGCACCGAAATGGATGCAGGATGCTTCTTTGGAATGGGCCTTCCGCCTGTACAAGCAGCCCAGCCGTTTTATGCGCATGATGGCGTTGCCTAAGTTTGTAATCAAGGTAATGGCGTCTAAGTTTTAGGCTATACTGCAAGAACATTGTGCTTGTCAAAAGTGCTAAGAATTTTACACTTATATAGACAAAAGCAGGTTGGTGTATTATAATAAAGTGATGGAAGTAGCATTCCATCACTTTTTATATCCGCAAAAAACAGACTGCACAGTCAGTTTGGAAATGTTTGCTGATTTAAGCTGAAATCAAAAGAAATATTCGCAGGAAAGCGAGGCTTTATATGTTTATTGTAAAAGATGGTTATATTTATGTTGGTGTTTCTCTGTTGGTGGCTGCAATAGTATATTATTTCTTCGGCGCTGTGTGGGCCGTAATCCCTGTAGTGCTGGCGTTATACTTTGCCTACTTCTTCCGTGATTTCCACCGCGTTACGCCCTATGATCCCAACATCCTGTATTCGCCTGCAGACGGTACGGTAATGGGCGTAGATGAAATTTTTGATGATGAATATCTCAACGAGCCTGCGATTAAGGTAACTATTTTCCTTTCCGTATTCAACGTGCACACCAACCGTGCGCCGCTCGACGGCGAAATCAAATATCAGCGCTATACCTGCGGTCAGTTCGTGCCTGCGTATGAGAAAAACGCTTCTTTTGAAAACGAGCGTCATGCTATCGGTATGGATAACGGCCGTATGCGCTTCCTGGTAATCCAGATTGCCGGTCTGCTGGCACGCCGCATCGTTTCCTGGGTAACTGTAGGAACCAACCTAAAACAGGGCGAAACCTACGGCATGATCAAATTCGGCTCCAGCACGGAGCTGGTTGTGCCAAGAAATGTTGAAATCACCGTTAAGAAGGGTGATAAGGTTGTTGGCGGTATTACCGTAGTGGGGAGGGTTAAAGAACAATGAACTGGCGTCGTCTGATTCCTAACAGCATCAGCTCTGCGAGCCTTATTTTCGGTGTGCTGTCTATCTTTAAAACTATCGAGGGTGATTTCTTCCTTGCCCCCGTTTTCATCGTAATCGCTGTAATTTTTGATTCTATGGATGGCCGTGCTGCCCGTGCTCTCGGCGTTGGCGGCGGTGACTTCGGCAAGGAGATGGATTCTCTCTGCGATATGTGCTCCTTCGGCGTTGCGCCTGCCATCATGATTTATATGTATGGTCTGCAGGAGCTGGGCCTTGCAGGTCAGGTTATCGCCGCACTCTTCGCTGTGGGCGGCTGCCTGCGTCTGGCACGCTTCAACTGCAACACCGGTGTTGTACACGGTTATTTCCAGGGCATGCCTATTCCGGCTGGTGCCTGCTTCTTGGCAACCTATGTTGTTTCCGGTTATCAATTCGCTCCGGCTGTGCTGGCAGCAGTTACTCTGGTAATTGCCTGCATCATGTACAGTGAGGTCAAATTTCCGGATTTCAAGGGCAAGGGTAATCCTATGTACCGTCTGCCTGTAATTATTGCCGTAATCGTCGGTGCCGTAATGCTCTACGAGCGTCCCGGTGCGTGGCCGTTTGTAGCAATGTTCACCTATACGCTGGCAGGCATTGTAAACCATGTTTACCGTGCTCTTACAGGTAAGAACAAATAATTTGCCGTTAGGGGAGTAAAGGAGATTTTTGATGTATACAGCTTTTGATATAATCATGATACCTTTGCAGCTATTGATTATATTTTTTACGCTCTACTACTTTTTTGTTTCTTGGTTCGGCCTGTTCGGCAAGAAGAAGGAAGTTAAGATATATAATGAAAGCAAGACCTTTGCCTTGATTGCCTGCGCGCATAACGAGGAAAGAGTTATTGCCCAGTTAGTAGATAACCTGCGCCGTCTGAATTACAATGACGCTTTATATGATATCTATGTTGTTGCGGATAACTGCTCGGACAAAACCGCAGAGGTTGCACGCAAGGCCGGCGCGCTGGTGCATGAGCGCTTCAGCGAAACCGGTAAGGGCAAAGGCTTTGCTCTCGCGTGGATGTTCGACAGACTGTTCAAGCTGGATAAGAAATATGATGCAGTTTGCGTTTTCGATGCCGATAACCTGGTGCATCCTAACTTCCTGCAGGAGATGAACAGCCGTCTGTGCAACGGCGAACGCATTATCCAAGGCTATATGGATGCAAAAAACCCGACTGATACCTGGGTAAGCGGTGTGTTTGCAATTTCCTTCTGGATTGTTAACCATGTATGGAGCTTGGCAAAGTATAACATGGGCCTGTCCTGCTGTCTTGGCGGTACTGGCATGTGCTTTGACACCGAGGTGCTGAAGCGTTACGGCTGGCGTGCAACCTGCCTGACCGAGGATATGGAGTTCACCATTCAGGCGATGATGGAAGGTATTCCTACAACCTGGGCGCATGATGCAATCATCTATGATGAAAAGCCGCTGACCTTCAAGCAGACCTGGAACCAGCGTAAGCGTTGGTCGCAGGGTCACTTTGATGTTGCGGACCGCTATCTGATTCCGATGATTAAAAAAGCGATCAAGACACGCAATATCGTCATGCTGGACTGCTCCGTGAACCTCATTCAGCCGTACTTCCTGATGATTTCCACGTTCTTTGTGCTGTGCAGCTATATTTATAACTTCTATCCGTTCTACACCAATATCCTGTATACCATTATTCCGGTAGAGGTTTGGACTCTGGTTGGTATCGGCCAGTATATTTTCCCGGTAGCGGTACTGTGGAAAATCCGCGCTTCCTTCAAGTCTTGGATGTATCTGTTGCTGTATCCGCTGTTTATTTACAGCTGGATTCCTATTACAGCCCTTGGCTGGTGGCACCGCCATGACCATGAGTGGAGCCACACGCTGCACACCCGCGGCATCAGCTTCGACGATGTAATTATTCCCGAGGACGCAGTAAACGACGGTCCTAAGGAAGTAGTCTTTGCAAAAAAGGACGACAAATAAGCTTTATAAGCACTTCTGCGCAAGCGGGAGTGCTTTTTTAGTGCGCAAAGGCAGGTAAACATGATATAATAAATTTATTGTGCTTATACAAACGTTATGAAGATTAGCAAAAAGAGCGGAGAGGATATGAAGATGCGGATTAAGGGAATACTTTTTGATTTTGACGGCACTATTGCCAATACCATAGATTTGATTATTGCCACCTTTGAGCACACCTGCCGTGAGGTGCTGGGCTTTACACCGGAGCGTGAAAAGATTGTGGCTACCTTCGGCTTGCCGTTGCCGGAGGCAATGATTGCGCTTTCCGGTAAGCCGGAGCTGGTGGAAACTATGCGCGACACTTACAGAGAATATAATAACGCGCATCACGATGATATGATCCGTCCTATCCCCGGCGTGAAGGAAACACTGGAGCAGCTGAAGGCGCAAGGCATTAAGCTGGCGGTGGTCACCTCCAAGAAGCCGCCGATGCTGCGCCGTGGGCTGGACTGCCTGCAGCTGACGCAGTATTTTGATGCGACCGTTGCCTTGGGCGATACGAAGGAGAGCAAACCGCATCCCGAGCCGATGCTGGCGGCGTGTGCCAAGCTGGGCCTGCAGCCGGAGGAATGCCTGTGCGTCGGTGACAGTCCCTTCGATTTGCAGAGCGGACGTAGTGCGGGGGCAAAAACCGTTGCCGTGCGCTATACGGCCTTTGGCTGGGAGAAGCTGCTGGAGGAGGGCAGGCCCGATTTTGTGATTACAAGACCGCAGGAGCTGCTGGAGATAGTGGAGAAGATTCATTAGTGTCCTAATAAAAGTAAGATAATCAACATCAGTGTCCTAATAAATTTGCCCTGGAGTGCCGGATAATCTGTCAAAAATGCCGGATACTGAGTAAGCAGTGCCGGATACTCCACACCCACTTCGCACTCTCACACCTGCTGAGAGTGCTTTTTCTTTACTCTTTAAATTATGCCTTATTTATGGTATTATATAATAGAAAAAGTGTGGAGAATCTGCATAGATATTATGCGTAATAACATACTTCAGCAAACAGTTTTCATTATCACATTTAACTATAAGGGAGGCAAAGCATATGCGTAAAATTGCTATCATTGGCGGAACCGGTATTGATAATCCTGATACCCTGAAGGGATTCGAAAAAAAGATTATAGAAACACCGTTTGGTAAAGCATTGTGCAACATCGGCACAATGAGCGGTAATCAGGTGGTTTTCGTGAGCCGTCACGGCGTAGACCATTCCGTACCGCCCCACAAGGTAAACTACCGTGCCAACATCTGGGCTATGAAGAGCTTGGGTACAGAGGAGATTTTTGCTACTACCGCAGTTGGTTCCCTCAACCCGGAGATGAAGGCAGGTCACTTCGTAGTTTGCGACAACGTGCTGGACTTCACCAAGAGCCGTATCAACACCTTCTACGATTCTCCGGAGCGTGGTGTAGCGCATTGCGATTTCACCTATCCGTATTGCCCAACTTTGCGCGAGAAGGTTATCAAATGCCTGGAGAAAACGGATATTACCTTCCATAAGCATGGTGTTTATGTTTGCACCGAAGGCCCGCGCTTTGAAAGTGCTGCCGAAATAAAAATGTTCGCTATGCTGGGCGGTGATCTGGTTGGCATGACCAATATGCCCGAATCTATTCTGGCGCGTGAGGCAGAGATGTGCTACACTAACTGCTCCATCGTTACCAATATGGCAGCGGGCATTTCCCCGACACCGCTTTCCCATAAAGAGGTTTGCGACGCTATGGCGCTGAGCATTAAGAATATGGAAAAGCTGATTCTGTCCTTCATCGCTTATGAAGAGCCTACTGAGGCAAAATGCAACTGCCATCACGCTATGCAGGAGTTTGGCGGCTTTAAGCTGTAAGAGGTTGTTATGGTAGAAACTATGCGTTGGGAGCAGGGGAGCCTGGTGCTGCTGGACCAGACTCTGCTGCCGCAAAAGATAGAATGGATTACCTGCGTGGATTACAAGCGCGTGAAAGTGGCAATTGAACGCTTGGAGGTGCGCGGTGCACCGGCAATCGGCGCTGCCGCTGCCTTCGCTATGGTGCTGGGTGCGCGCGAGGTTGCGGACAAGCCTGACTTTTTGGGTGCACTGGACGTTGTGCGTGCAGATCTGATTACTGCGCGTCCGACGGCGGTAAATTTGGCATGGGCGGCAAATCTGCAGTATGCGTTGGCTGTGCGCCTGAACGGCGAGGACAAGTCCCCCGCGGCGATTATCAAGGCGCTGGAGGTCAAGGCCGAGCAGATTTATGCGGACGATATCACTATGAATAAGCGTATGGGCGAATACGGCGCTGCTGTGCTGCCTGACGCTGCCGTAGTGCTGACGCACTGCAATGCAGGCGCATTGGCAACGTGCGGTTGGGGCACAGCGCTGGGCGTTATCCGCAGTGCTTACGCGCAGGGCAAGCTGAAGATGGTTTATGCCGACGAAACACGTCCGCTGCTGCAGGGTGCGCGCCTGACGGCGTTTGAGCTGTTTGAGGACGGCATCCCGGTTACGCTGATTACCGATAATATGGCAGCGTGGACAATGCGCACGAAGGGCGTGAACGCTATTGTTGTCGGTGCCGACAGAATTGCGGCCAACGGCGACACGGCGAACAAGATCGGCACCTATGGCGTGGCACTGGCGGCGAAGGCGCACGGAATTCCGTTTTATATCGCCGCACCGACGAGCACCTTTGATTTTACGATTGCGACAGGTGCGCAGATTCCTATCGAGGAGCGCAAGGCCGACGAGGTACGTCATTTCCGCAGCGAGCAGACTGCGCCTGAGGGCGTGGCAGTGTTTAACCCTGCGTTTGACGTGACACCGGCAGAGCTTATTACCGGTATTATTACCGAGCATGGCGTGCTTAAAGCGCCGTATACAGAAAGTATTAAGAAATTGCAGGCTCTTTTACAAGATTAAAGAGCATATATTAAAGGAGGATTTTTAGATTTATGCAAAGCATTATTAAAGACATCAAATTGGCACCGTTAGGTCATCAACGTATTGCGTGGGCAAAGGAATATATGCCCCTGCTGAACCATCTGAACGATGAATACAGCAAAACTAAGCCCTTCCAGGGCATCAACATGGTTGTAACCATTCACCTGGAAGCAAAAACCGCTTATCTGGCACTCGTTTTGAAGAATGCAGGCGCTAATGTTGTTGTTACCGGCAGCAACCCGCTTTCCACTCAGGACGAAATTGCCGCAGCACTGGTTGACAGCGGCGTAACTGTTTTCGCAACCCATGGCTGCACCAACGAAGAATATGATATGTATCTGCGCGAGGCTTTGAAGAGCGAACCGCAGCTGATTATTGATGACGGCGGCGATTTGGTTAATATGCTGCACGGCGAACGTCGTGACCTGATTCCTAACCTGATGGGCGGCAGCGAGGAAACCACCACCGGTGTACATCGTCTGAAGGCTCTGGCTGCAGCAGGTCATCTGGCATTCCCGATGATTGCCGTTAATGATGCTTACTGCAAGTATCTGTTTGATAACCGTTACGGTACCGGCCAATCCTCCTGGGATGGCATCATGCGTACCACCAACATGTCCGTAGCAGGCAGAACTGTTGTTGTTGCAGGCTATGGCTGGTGCGGTAAGGGCGTTGCTATGCGTGCCAAGGGCCTTGGCGCAAACGTTATCGTTACCGAGGTTGATCCGATTAAGGGTATCGAAGCAGTATTTGACGGCTTCCGCGTTATGCCGATGCAGGAGGCTGCAAAACACGGCGATATCTTTGTAACCGTAACCGGCTGCAAGGACGTAATCACCAAACCGCATATGGAGGTTATGAAGAACGGCGCTGTTATGTGCAACGCAGGCCACTTCGACGTAGAAATCAACAAACATCATTTGGAGGAGCTTTCCGTAGTTGCTCCGTATGAAGTACGCAAAAATATCATGACCTACACCATGGCTGACGGACGTAAGCTGAACCTGCTGGGCGAAGGCCGTCTGGTTAACCTGGCTTGCGGCGACGGACATCCGATTGAAATTATGGATCTGTCCTTCGCTATGCAGTTCCTGGCTATGAAATACCTGCTCGACCATAAGGGAGCAATGGAAAACAAACTGTATGTACTGCCGGAAGAACTGAACACCGAAATCGCTGCTTTGAAGCTGCAGGCTATGGGTGCAGGCATCGACACCCTGAGCGAAGAGCAGAAGGCATATCTGGCTGCCGAATAATCATGGAAACGCAGTTATTTGCTAAAGAAAGTGCATGTGCCGCCATTGTGGAAACAGGCCACGCGCTGATTGAAAAAAAGCTTGTCGCAGGCTCCTGGGGCAACATCAGCTGCCGCATTGATGCGCAGAATATTGCTATTACACCCTCCGGCCACGGTTATGAAACGCTGACACCCGAGGATGTTGTCATTATCAACCGTGAAGGCGAAGTTGTTGAGGGCAAGCACATTCCTTCTTCCGAACTGAAGGTGCACACTGCCATTTACAACGCCTATCCCGAGGCAGGTGCCGTAATCCATACGCACAGTATTTATGCCAGTGCGCTTGCGGCTATGCATCAGGGAGTGCCGGCGATTATCGAGGATATCGTGCAGATTATCGGCGGCAGGGTAGAGTGTGCTGAGTACGCTCTTTGCGGTACGCAGGAGCTGGTGGAGAACACCGTGCGCGCGCTGAACGGCAAAAAGGCTGTACTGCTGGCCAACCATGGCGCTGTCTGCTGGGGCAAGAATCTGGCAGAGGCACTGCTGGCTGCCGAAATTCTGGAAAAGGCGGCGCAGATTGCCGTAATCTGTGCAGGCACTGGCAACAAGGTGTACGAGCTGAGCTGTGAGGACGTGGATGTGATGCATGATTTTTATGAAAAGCATTACTCCAAGCGTCAGCAAGGCGAAGAGTAGAAAACAATAATATCACTGTCATTTGCCTACCTAAGCATTAAACAGGGAGGCAGGACTTAATTTATACCAATATACCAAGGAAGTGAAATCTTTTGGCTAAGCTACTGATTAAGAATATCGAGCTTCTGCATACTCCGAACGGTGAAATGCAGAACATCGCCGTTGAAGATAATAAGATTGTTTATGTAGGCAAGGACGTGCCTGCAGACTTTGCTGCCGACGAAATTGTAGACGGTAAGGGCAAGCTGGCTACCGCCGGCATGGTCAACACCCACGGCCACGTTTCTATGACACTGCTGCGCAGTTATGCCGATGATATGGCGCTCATGGACTGGCTGCAAAACAAAATCTGGCCGATTGAAGACAAGATGGACGCTAATGACATCTACTGGGGTGCTATGCTGGGCATCGTAGAAATGCTGAAGGGCGGTACTACCTGTTTTGCCGACATGTACGCCTTCATGGAGGATGTTGCGCGTGCCTGCGCCGAAACCGGTATCCGCGCTAACCTCAGCCGCGGTCTGATTGGCGTAGCACCGGACAAGGACGTAAAGCTGGCTGAAAACACTGTGCTGGCGAAGAACTGGCAGGGCTACGACAACGGCCGTATCCGCATCACCTACGGTCCGCACGCTCCTTATACCTGTCCTGTTGATTATTTGGAAAAGGTTATTGCCGAGGCTGCTGCCAACAAGGCAGAAATCCAGATGCATCTGTGCGAAACTAAATTTGAGGTTGATACCGTTGTTAAAGAGCATGGCATGACACCGATTCAGCTGATGGATAAGCTGGGCATGTTTGAGCTGGGTACCATTGCTGCACACTGTGTACATCTGACCGACGAGGATATGGATATCATGGCTGCCAAGCACGTGCGTGTAGCGCATAACCCGCAGAGCAACCTAAAGCTAGCAAGCGGCATCGCACCGGTAGCGGCAATGCTGAACAAGGGCATTTGTGTTGGCCTGGGCACGGATGGCGCTTCCAGCAACAACAATCTGGATATGCTGGAGGAATGCCGTGCTGCCGCAATGCTGCATAAGGCAACAACCTTTGATCCCCTCGTTGTTCCTGCTAAAAAAGCGTGGGAGATGGCAACCGTTGACGGCGCCAAGACTCTGGGATTTGCCAATACCGGACTTTTGGAGGCAGGCCAGCAGGCAGATATCGTACTGTGGGATATGCACAAGCCTTACTGGTATCCGCGTCACAATAAGCTGTCCCAGCTGGTTTATGCAGCAAGCAGCACCGATGCCGACACTGTTTTCGTAGCAGGCAAAAAGGTTGTGGAAGCTGGCAAGCTGCTGACCTTTGACGAAGAAAAGATTTACGCGGAAGCTGAGGCTTGCACTAGAAAACTCTTGAATAAATAGCAAATAGCAGCAAAAGGAGAAAAGCAAGAAAATGGCTAAAATCATTACCAAAGCAAATTTAGCACCTGCTGTTTACGAGTTCGTCGTAGACGCGCCGCTGGTGGCACACAAATGCCATCCGGGACAGTTTGTAATCATCCGCACTGACGAATACAGCGAACGTATTCCTCTGACTATTGCGGATTTTGATCGTGAAAAAGGCTATATTACCTTAATCGTGCAGGCGGTGGGCAACACTACCAAGCATCTGTGCGACACCTTTAACGAGGGTGATGATATTCTCGACGTAGTTGGTCCTCTAGGACATCCTTCCAAGATGGGCAACTTCGGTACTGTTGTAGTAGTTGGCGGCGGCATCGGCGTTGCGCCTGTTTATCCCATCGCGCGTGCATATCACGAGCTGGGCAACAAGGTTATCTCCATCATCGGTGCGCGCGACAAGGATCTGGTAATCTGGCAGGATAAAATGGCTGCTATCAGCGACGAGCTGATTTTGACCACCGATAACGGCAGTGCAGGCCGCAAGGGCTTTGTAACCGACCCGCTGCGTGAAATGCTGGAGGCAGGCGAGAAGATTGACCTGGTATTGGCCATCGGCCCTGTTATCATGATGAAAAACGTGGCAGCGACCACCAAACCCTTCGGCGTTAAAACTACAGCCAGCCTCAACACCATCATGGTAGACGGCACCGGCATGTGCGGCGGCTGCCGTGTAATGGTTGGCGGCGAGAACAAATTTGCCTGTGTAGACGGACCGGAGTTTGATGCTCACGAGGTAGATTTTGCGAACCTGGTAATGCGTCAGCAGATGTACAAGGACCAGGAAGCACTGGAATATAGCTGTGGAGGTCATTGCAAATGCGTGGAGGAATGAGAAATGCTATGCCGGAGCAGCCGGCTGATGTGCGTAACAAAAACTTTCAGGAGGTAGCGCTTGGCTACACTAAGGAAATGGCGGTAGACGAGGCACAGCGTTGCCTGAACTGCCCCAAACCGCGTTGTGTAGGCAGCTGCCCGGTTAATATTGATATTCCTAAGTTTATCCATGAGGTTGCACAGGAAAACTTTGCCGAGGCTTATAAAATCCTTAAGCAAAAGAGTACATTGCCTGCTGTCTGCGGACGTGTCTGCCCGCAGGAAAACCAGTGCGAGGGCAAGTGCGTGCTGGGCATCAAGGGCGAGCCTGTAGCTATTGGCCGTCTGGAGCGCTTTGTTGCCGACTATGCGCGTGAGCATGGCCTGGATAACGATGTAGAAGCTCCGGCAGAACGCAAGGGCAAGAAGGTTGCCGTAGTAGGCAGCGGCCCCAGCGGTCTGACCTGCGCAGGCGATTTGGCAAAAATGGGCTATGATGTAACCATGTACGAAGCGCTGCACGCTGCAGGCGGTGTGCTGATGTACGGTATTCCGCAGTTCCGTCTGCCCAAGGAAATCGTACAGCATGAAATCTCCGCACTGAAAAAGCTGGGCGTAAAAATCGTAGTTGACGCTGTTATCGGTCGCACCTTCACCATCAAGGAGCTGATGGAGGAGGAAGGCTTCAGCGCTGTTTATGTTGGTACCGGCGCCGGTCTGCCGCATTTTATGCAGATTGACGGCGAAAACCTTAACGGCGTATATTCCGCCAACGAATTTTTGACGCGTGTAAACCTGATGAAGGCTTACGAATTCCCGAATTACGCGACACCTGTATACGTTGGCAAGAAGGCTGCTATCGTTGGCGCGGGCAACGTAGCTATGGACGCAGCGCGTACCGCGAAGCGCCTTGGCGCGGAGCATGTATATATAGTGTATCGCCGCAGCGAGGAAGAAATGCCCGCACGTAAGGAAGAAATCGGCCATGCTAAGGAAGAAGGCATTGAGCTGCGCCTGCTGAACAATCCGGTTGCTATTCTGGGCGATGAAAAGGGCTGGGTTAACGGCCTGAAGTGCATCAAGATGGAGCTGGGTGAAGCGGATGCCAGTGGCCGTCGCAGTCCTGTGGCTATCGCAGGCAGCGAGTATGTGCTCGACGTTGACATGGTAGTTATGGCTATCGGCCAGGGCCCGAACCCGCTGATTAAGCAGACTACCCCCGACTTGGAGGTCAACAAGCGCGGTAACATCGTTGCCGACGAGACAGGTGCTACCTCTATTCCGGGCGTGTTCGCCGGTGGCGATATCGTAACCGGTGCTGCTACCGTAATCAGCGCTATGGGCGCAGGCAAGAAGGCTGCAGCTGCTATTGACGAGTACCTGAGCAAGTAAGGGGAAAGCCGGCGCTGTTGCATAATTTAATATGAAATAAGCGTAAAATCCTATTGCAGATGTTCTGAGTTAGTCTGCAATAGGATTTTTATTTATATACATTGTTGTATTTTTATTATAATAAGGGTGAAAGAATTCGGACGTATCAGTTCTGGTATTTATAATGACTTTAAAACAATCAAAAAAACTTTGAAAAATATTTGCTTTTCACGTAATAAAATAATATAATGTAGCTATCTTCACCATAAGAACAAAGGAGTGCAGCAAATGGGATGGTTTAGTTCAAACAAAAATCCTGAAACAGATTATGATTCTATTATTACAACAACCGGCGACTTAAAAGAAGAATATTCTATCATGGGAATCATTTTCTCAGATGGTTCTTTAGGAGACAGTACGCAAGATTGGGAAGTTGAACTCATTAAACTGAAAACCAAGGCTTTAGCAATGAAAGGTCATGCTATAATTTACGTCAAAGCAATTAGCGACGGGAAATATAGTAGATTAATGGGTACAGTAGTACAATTCATTTAAAATATAAAAGAGGTTGGGACAAAACCCGGCTTCTTTGTTTTTAAATATGCTCAAAATAAAAAACACACCTTTAGAGGTGCATTTTAAAAATATCAATATTAGATTATAATACACTTTGAGACAACTGGTAGTTGGTTTTTCTACTCCCTAGCGAGTGGGGGTGATGTTATGACTGTTTTCGAAGCGTTATCTCTGATGATTGCTTTCGCAACTCTGGTCGTGCTGATCCTTACGTATCGTAAGTAATTACGGCATGAAAAAAACCGCCTAGCGGTAAGACGGTTTCTTTCTAACTTTTAAACAATGAGGAGAACCGGCTTTCCACAACCAGTTGTCTCTTTATGTTTATTATACGTTTTATCTTGTTTTTTGTCAAACCTGAATGGTTTGCGGAGGGGATTTTGGGAGGGCTGTGGGGTAGTGGAAGCTATTAAATTTTCCAGGAGTGAATAATTTTAAGGTGTTCAACTTCTTTGTAGATGGCTGGATTAATAAGCTTAATCAAAGTACCCTTTGCACCCTTGGATTTGGTTTCGAAAACTTTGCCACTCTGAAGTTTTTTGAGGGCATTGACTGCGACGCTTCGGGTGATGCCAATCTTGTCCGCTATTTGTGATGCTACGATGATTGTCTCGTCCTGGTTGTTGAGTTCATCTAGAATGTGCAGGATGATGCGGTATTCAGAGTAGGAGAGCGTTCCCAAAGCGTTCCTGGCAGATATTTTCTGGTGAATCTGTTCTTCGATTTCGATTGTTTGCCGGTATTTTTGTTTGAGTTCTATGAGGGCTGTTATGCATTCCATCATTATAAGTTTTCCTTCTCTGATGTTGTTTTCTTTTCTGAGTTGCTTTAGGGCATCTTTTGTTTTCTGGAAGTTTTGGTCATAGTCGCTGCCAAAAGTTTTATATAATTGCTTCATGTTATTTCTAAGGTTCATCAGTTGTTTTCACTCCTTTAAGTTTTTACTCTCTGGGGGAACCGTTTTGTATCCATTTGGACTCTAATAATGTTCGGTAATTTATACTGTAAGTATACCATAGCACAACCATAATTGCTAGTAAAAATCAGAAAATTAACTAAATTCTTTCGGAGATATCATTAAAAGTTGTTAGCTTCACGTTTATAAAATAAAGAGCAGCATAAAAATAGTCTATAATTAGTTTGTTTAAATTATGGTATGTATTAGTATTGAAAAGTATTGATTTCAAAATTTCTTTAGGTGTATAATATATAAAAAGAAAGAATATAGAGCTATTTTTACTGTTTGAAAGGAGAAAAGAATGGTTCGTCAACGTAAAGAACATGTTGCAGCATCATTTAAGCTGGAAAAGAACATATACGAAAAATTGTGTGAGTATTCTACAGTAACAGGAATACCTAAAACAGTAGTTGTAGAAAAAGCCTTATCGTTATATTTGAAGAATGATGATCGGAAATACAACTTTCCTAATAGTGATGATTAATTTTGTGTAAGGATGGATTTAGTGTATGCCTATTGAAAAAATAGATTCACAAATAGCTTTGACGTTTTCAGATAACGAAGCAGAACGGGAAAAAAGAGCAACTCAGATTGCTATTATTGATGCAGACCTTATTGGCAGACAAAAGCATAGATTTCCCAATCTTGTCTGCATGAAGCTGTCGAATTATCTTAAAGAGGTTGAAGGAAAAAATCCTGTATTAAAACTTGACTATGAGAATCTAGAAGACTATGAAGCCGTTTATATTGCTAAAGTTTTTACTGACACCCCATTTCCTGAAGGAATTGTAGAAACTGAGAAAATTCATTTGGGTGGTACTGGCTTTTTCTTCGATAAAGCTCCGAATTTGCCGGATGAAATAGAGCATTATATGCCTGATTATCATTTGTACGATTCTTGGATTGCTGAGCAGGTAGAAAATGCGCGTAAAAAGGCGGAATCTGAAGGCAAAGTTTTTAATAAAACAAGATATCTTGTGCAGTTCAAGGAGTATCTCGAGTATTCCATTGGTTTTTTGACTCGTGGTTGTTTTAGAAAATGTCCTTTTTGTGTTAATCAAAAATATGACCATGTTTTTCAACATAGTCCGTTGAAGGAGTTTTTGGATAATACACGAAAAAAAATATGTCTTCTTGATGATAATGTTTTAGGTTATCCTAAATTCAGTGAGTTGATAGAGGAGCTTTCAGAAACAAAAAAATCTTTTAAGTTTAAGCAGGGTCTTGATGAACGTCTTTTAACGGATGAGAAAAGCAAATTGTTGTTTAGTCTGAGGTATGATGGTGACTTTACATTTGCTTTTGATAACTTGAGTGATTATGATCTTATTCATCAAAAACTTGAGATTCTTAAAAAATATAGAAAGCGTAAAGGAATACGTTTTTATGTTCTTGTTGGCTTTGAAAGTACAGATTATAAAGATATCGAAGGAGCTTTTATTCGTATTGAGCTATTGCTTCGTTATGGCTGCCTGCCTTATATAATGCGATACCAGAGTAAGGATAATGCTCCGTGGAAGGATTCTAAATATCGTGCTCTTTATGTAACGATTGCCAGATGGTGTAATCAGGCTAATATAGTTAAAAAGATGACATTTAGAGAATTCTGTGTTGCGAATCAGGCTCTTCACAAAACCGAAGGGACTATGTGTTCTGCAATGAGGTCTATGATTGAATTTGAAGCAGAATATCCTAAAATAGCAGCAAAATTTTTTGATGTCAGATATATTTGGCCTGAATAATGGTGGTGCGAAATGGATTATATAGATTTATTGAATAACGAAACATATGATATTTCGGATGTAATCAGATTGTTTTATTCGTCTTATGATGATGATATTTTGAGCAATCATAGTGAAGAAGAGTTTCTTGGCGTAGGAAACAAGCTTTTAACTGCCCTTCAACATTATTCTATTGATGAAATTATTGATATTCTTGATGATGGCACTGACATGTTGCCCTTAATCAATTCAACTAATATCCCTCAATTCAGTGATATAAATGCAATAGAGCCTCTTTTGCCTTATGTCGAAGCAAATGCAGGAGATAAATGTACATATGCTTTAATTGGTTATCTCTTTTACAAGGGTAGCAAGGTTGGTGCTCAGACGAAATACGGTGAAAATCATTATAAAACTGCTATGCTTATGGGATTAACTAAGAAAAAGAAGCCTTTTGATGTAACACCCTTAGGTAAATTATATATGGAACTGCCTATCCCTGTTGTAAAAAAGCTGAAGCCATTGTTATATCTTCGTATACCATTAGTTAGGCATGTTTTGATTAAAGCTAAGACGGAATTCGTAAATGTATCTGAAATTATGGCATTAAGTTTATCTGATTCCACAGTCAGAAGAAGGCTCAGTAACGTAAAAATATTGATTGAAGCTTTGGTTTCACTTTCTATTAACAAGGTTAATTACGACATTAATATTAAATGGGTGTGATTGTGTATGTTAAAGGATTTTAGCAATCTTTCTTTAAAAATATCATACGATTCCGGTAAAGATAATGTCTTAAGGGACTTTTATATTCCTGTATTATCTACAGCAAACAGATATGACCGTATTGCCGGATTTTTTTCATCAAGTACTTTGGCTGTAGCTGCAAGAGGTATGGAGGCCTTTATTGAAAACGGTGGAACAATGCGCCTTGTAACTTGTCCCAGGTTAAGCAGTTCTGATGTTGAAGCAATGAAAGGTTCTATTGATAGCTTGGATTCGGTAATCTATAAGAATTTTATTCATTCATATGAGGATATAACTGATAAATTTGAACTTGATCATGTTAAAGCCTTGGGATGGATGATTGCTAATAATCTTTTGACAATAAAAATTGCTGTTGTTCGCAATAATTCTGGGGTATGCAACAGTGATGAAATTGAACGTTTGGGAATAATGCATCAGAAAGTAGGGGTGTTGTATGACCAAGCTGGGAATGCACTTTCTTTTAGTGGCTCCAATAATGAATCTGCCAGCGGATGGATGGCTAATACTGAGGAATTTAAAGTGTTTTGTAGTTGGCAAGGTGCATTGCCTTATATAGAAGCTGATAAAGAACGTTTTGACAGCTTTTGGGGAGGCCGGCGTTTTGATGTTGAGGTTAAAGATATACCAGAGGCAATAAAGGAAAAGCTGATAGTTGAAAGTAAAGATTTTAAACCTGAACATATAGCAACTAAAAAATATTTTTCTACTGTAACTGATAAACCAAAGCCAAAACAGAAACTCGAGTTGTTCTATTATCAAAAGAATGCGCTGGATATGTGGCAAGAAAATAATCGCTCATTGCTCTTGCAGATGGCTACTGGTACAGGTAAGACGAGGACTGCTATCGGTTGTCTTGATAAAGCATTAAAGGATACTAAGCATCTTTTGGTAATAATAGCCTGCCCGCAGGTTACTTTATCTGACCAGTGGAAACGAGATATTGATTCTTTGGATATTGATATAACGCACAGTATATCATTAAATGGCAATGTGAAAAACTGGCAGACCATATTCAATCGAGAGATGCTGAAGCTTAAATTAGGGCAGTATAAGCATCTGGTAGTATATACTACGCACCAGATTTGTTCATCAGCTAAATTTCTTGAGATCATTACATCTCAGAAATTCAGTAGTGTTACTAAATTTCTTGAGATCATTACATCTCAGAAATTCAGTAGTGTTACTAAATTCTTGATAGGTGATGAAGTTCACGGTATGGGTGCTGATAAAACCAGAAATGGTCTTATTGATGAATATACTTATAGACTTGGCTTAAGTGCAACTCCGCAACGTTGGTTTGATGATGCTGGCAGTAAACTTATTGAGGAGTATTTTGGCGGCAAGTCTTTTGAATTTACAATTCATGATGCTTTAACAGAAATTAATCCTATAACTAAAAAGAATTTTCTGGTTAAGTTTGATTATGAGCCATGCTTTGTTTCTCTTACAGATAATGAAATCGAAGAATATAAAAAGCTTACAGAGAAAATTATTAAGTCTAAGCGTTACATGGATGATAAAGATACATATCTGCAGATATTAAGATTTAAACGTGCGGATATTGAGAAAAATGCTGTTGCCAAGTACGACGAGCTCGAAAGAATCCTTGATAACCTTGGCAACGACATAAGCAATATGATTATATTTGTTTCTGATGCCCAGATTGACAATGTTGTCCAAACACTAGGAAAGCGCGGGATATCAACAACTAAGTTTACGCAGGAGCAAGGCACTGCACCTATGGCAAAATATGGTGGGCTTTCAGAACGTGATTATATTATAAGTAAATTCAAGTCTAAGGATTATCAGGTGCTTGTCGCCATAAAATGTTTAGACGAAGGCATAGACATTCCTTCAGCCGACACAGCTATTATTATGGCTTCCAGCACTAATCCCAGAGAATATGTGCAGCGTATAGGACGTATTATCCGTCAGGCACCCAATAAGTATTCTGCCCGTATCTATGATATGATTTTAGAACCTGATTATTATAGGCTTGGTGATGACAAACTTGCTGCTGTCGAACGACGGATTTTTGAAAAAGAAATGGTTAGGGTAAAAGACTTGTCACAGGATGCAGCTAATAGTGTTACCGTATTGACAAAGGTTTACAAGGTTTTGGAGGAAAGCAAATTATGAAAATGAATCCTGCTATAAAAGATAAGGTTGAAAAATATAGTAATGGGAACAAACAGATTGCCAAATTCTTGCTTGATATTATAAAGCACGAAACAGAAGGTGGACAGTATTCAAAGCAATACAGAAAACTCGTTGAAAACGCTGTAGATAAAGGGGAGTAAATTTATGCGACTCATATCTGTTAAAACACATAATTTCAGACAATATAAGGATTTAGAGCTGACTTTTCCGAAAAATGGCAGCTATGATATCCATATCTTAGAAGCTTCTAACGGCGTAGGAAAGACCAATTTTCTTAATGCCATCAACTGGTGTCTCTATGGTGACGAACCTCATAAATCCGGAATCTTTCAACGTGATGACATTCACGAAACGAAAGACGATTCCAACAGCCTGCCTTTATATAACATTGAGGTTATGCAAGAATTAAAAGAAACAGGCGCAAGTTTTTGCTTAGTTAAAGTAATTGTAGAACTGGATATTGATGGTGAAAAATATACATTTACTCGCGAACAGTCTTTTAAAGTAGATAATGGAGTTCCTTTCGGCCAGGAGAAAAGAACATGTAGCAGATTAACTTCGTTTGGTAATACAGAGTTTTTGCAGGAAGATGATATATATACGAAATTACAAACGGTTTTACCTAAAGATATCAGGGAATATTTTTACTTCGATGGTGAACAGCTTTTAACTTACTTCCGTGATAGCAAACGCAGAAATGTTAGAGATAATGTTTATACAATTGCTCAAATCAATATCCTTGATACAGTCAAGAAACATTTGAAATCTACAAAGGACTATTACAAGAATGAATACTTGAAAAAAGATCCTAAGCTCTCGGATAAAGAAACAGAACTGAATTCTGCTAAAGAAAATCGTGAAGCATTAAAATTAAAACTTGATCAAACTGTCTCTGAATTAAAGAAAGCAGAAAAAGAATTGGCAATAATTAATTCTGATATAAATGGGCAAGAGTTTATTTCGGTTTACAACAACAACTATAATGATAAAAAGAAACTTTTACAGTCATATGAGGAAGACTTAAGCAGATTGTATTCTGAACGAGATAGATTTATTAGAGATTCAATAATCAATATTTTACTTTATCATAATAATAAATCTGTAACAGAGTACATAAACAATAGACAGGAAGAAGACGATGCTTTCACTGATCTTCGTGATACTGATATTGAAGAAAGCATTGCTAATTGTGAATGTAAGCTTTGCAAACAGAAATTAGACAAAACCAAACTCCAAGTATTGAAATTCTTACTGGAAAAAATTAAAGGCAATTCCTCTATGAAGAAAATTGCTGAACTTGCTCCATTAATAAGAAATTCTTTAGATATCAATGATTTCACTTCTCGTAAAAATACATTGTTAAAGTCTATTGAAGATAAAAATTATGCAATCGAAGGAATCACAAAAGAAATTGACGAATTGGACGTTAAATTAAAAGAATTCGGTTCTAATGCAGTCGCAAATATAGCTGAATTAATACAAAAAAGAAAAGACTATGAAACCCTTTTAGAAAAGAAGAAAAAAGAGCAACATAATTTTTCGAGTCAGCTTGAAGATGTAAAAAATCAAGTTGCCAAATTAGAAATCGAATACAAAAAAGCGTTAAATTTAGCAGCAGAACAAGAATCATCTAAGAAATACTGGGAATTTGCCAGTGAATCTTATGATGTTCTTAACAAGGTTATTAATGATTTGGCAGAAACCGGTAGAAACCGTATTGCAGAACGAACAGAAAAACTTTTCGGAGAACTTATCTGGAAAAAAGATACCTATGGCAGAGTCGAACTTGCAGAAGATTATTCATTAAAGCTTTATCATAAGTATAATAACAAATCTTGTCTTGACAGTTGTTCTGCTTCAGAAACAGAACTTTTGGCTTTAGCATTCACCTTGGCTGTTCATGAAGTATCTGGTTATGATAGTTTTTTACTTATAGACACACCGGTAGGCAGGGTTTCTGATACTAACAGAAAGAATTTTGCTGAAGTGCTGCTGAAAATCAGCACCGAAAAACAAATCATTTTAGAAGTAACACCTTCCGAGTATTCTGATGAAATAAAGGACGTTTTGTCACAGCCGGAACTTTCAAGTTATGCTAGATTGTATTTAAAGAATAATTGTGTGTTTAAGGAGAATTGAAATGCTTGACAAAAACATTGGAGATAGTCCTTTTAACGTAGATATAAATAATCTTGAATCCATAATAGAGAACAAGATTAAAAAGCTTAATGTTTTGGGCTTAAATGAACAGGGAAACTGCAATATTTTTATGATTTGTCTTGCTTTAGGTGTTAATAAAGGTCTTCGTACACCACTCAAAAAGGTTAAAGGCTGGGTACGACCGAGTGCATTTCCTAGAGATTACCTCGCTTATATTGATGCTGTGGCACTAAGGGAGCTTATACGTGACAACAAAGAAAATCTTATAACCTCAACTGATGAGGTTCATAAGATTGCAGAAGAGTATGTTAATACCGGCTTGCTTATTATCGACGAAATTATTCCTGATGTACGTCTTGCTGATACCGAAACTATTGCATACGAGCTTTTAAGTAAAGTTTGCGATGTATATGATAAGATTTCAGACGATAGATAGACTTTTTTTAGAAAGGAATCATTTATTTTGAAAAAGATTGTTTTGTTGACTTTAATTATACTTCTATGCTCAGTTTCTGTAGCTTTTGGTTATGTAATAGGGAACAGTAATTTGCCTTTAAGCGATTATCCTGATTTTGACAGATATCGTTACAAAAAGCCAACGGCGCCTTATTCTCGTAATCAGTATGATGATTCCAGATATAGAAGTGAAGTAGAAAATTATATTCAAGATGCAAGAAATTATGTTGAAGCTGCAGATAATGATATAGAACGCATTATTGAAGCTAAACAAGAGGCTATTGCATCAGCAAATGAAGCTGTAGATGATTATAACAGATATGTTAGAGGGTACTGAGTAGACTAAAAATAATTTTGTTTGAAAAACGATTTGGTGTCCATTAAAATAGTCTGATTATTTCTGTGGATTAATGTAGTATGCTTATTTAATAGATGTCTACAATGAATAATAGGAGTTGGTTTTAATGCTAAAAATATTGTGTAGTTTCTTGTTGATGGTAGTAATACTTGGTATATCTATGAATAAAGCAGAAGCTCATTCTAGTGCAAGTATATCTGCTGATGAGGGATTCTCTAGTTATAATGGTTGGGTTATGGCGGATATGACTATTAACGAATCAGGAATAGTAACTCCAGATGCATCATATTCAATGAGAATATACACTGCAATGGGATTAGTTCCTGTTGCATATTGTGCATCTGGAGGCAGTCATATGGGAACCTATTACACTTTTTTTGTTAATCCTCAGACAGGCTATTTAATGGTTGACCGTATAGGACCAGCTTCTCATGGCATGGTATTTAGTAGTCCCGATTTAAAGGCTTTTAGTAAAACGGGGCACCTTGTGAATGTAACTGATATGTCACCGCAACGAGAGTTGTATAGAAAAGCAATTAGTGTTGCAAAAACAGAATTTGATAAGTATCAGTCTATGATTAAAAAGTGAATATTCTGCTTAATGTTAATACTTTAATATAGAAATGGTGAAATAGATTATAGAAAAGCAATCAAACGATAAGCGGTTTCGGTATTTAGTTGTCAGATAGCAAAAGAATAAAACTCCTGCCATAGGCTGGCGTTGGCCAACTTATGACAGGAGTTTGTATTTGTTAATCCCAAAAATAACCTTACTTATCTTCTTCCTCGAACTGAAAAATATATTCCACCGGCTTGCCAAACACCTTGGAGATATCCATAGCCAGCTTAAGCGAGGGATTGTATTTTCCGTTTTCCAGATTGCCGATGGTTTCTCTCCTGACACCGACAAGCTCTGCAAGGTCACTTTGCTGCATTTTTCTTTCCTTGCGCAGTTCGTGGATTCTAGTTTTTAATATAGGCATTTTGCACCATCCTCATTATTCACGTTCAAATTGTAGGAAAAAGTACCCATAAAGTGTTAAGCTGATGCCAAGAATAATTCTAAGTATGGTATCAGTATCAACGGTAATATTGATTAAAACCATAATGAAGAGAAGGGCGCTGATTAAGCTCAATGTCAGCATTAAAGAACGGTAAGCAGCCCGGTGAAGGTTATCAAGAGCACGTTCATCATCAATGTCAGATTTAAGAAAAAATGTCAGCAGAAGTCCTAATACTGCTACTAAATTTAATAATGTGCTGCTCATGCTTAAATATATGTTGCCGGATTTGATAAATAGTGCCATAAGGACAAAGCTGGCTCCGAAAAAAATATTGGCATAACCATATTTTTGCTTGAGTGTTAATCTGAAATTCTTCATTTTTAATGCCTCCAATGCGATATATTTCTAACATATGCTGAAATAATATCACATAATTTGCTCGTAGTCAAGAAAAATGTGAGAAATATATCACTTGGGGATGCTCACAGGATTTACATGAGTAAAGACAGTGAAGAATATTAACATAGTTTTTGAAGATATGCAAAATATGCTTTTGGATTTTACCATCTTGACTACTGCAAAAACTTTTCAAAATAAAAAGTTTCTGCACTTGAGTGCAAAAACTCTCAAAAAAATAAAGTTTTTGCATTTCAATGCATGAAGTCCATCATAAAGCATAAAGAAAACCCCTCTGTAGGCAATGCCTTTAGAGGGGGAGAATACTACTTACTATTCTAATCTTATTTTTTTACTTTGCCTTCGCCAAAAACACTAATCCATTGAGCTATAATACGCTCGCGATTCAGTAAAATATATTTCCTGATTTGGCGAATCTCATTATCCGGAATTTTTCCGTTATTATTGGCTAATTCTGCTCCATCACTGGTAATCCAAAACTTGGTGGCATTAGGTGTTTGAGTACCTTTTGCAACATGAACATGTATTGGCTCCATGTTTTCATTAGCCCAAAAATAAAACACATACCCTAAGAAACCTGCTAATATTTTAGGCAATTTGCTTACTCTCCTTTGCCATTTCCCACATAAGTAAAAGATTATCCGCTGCGAAGCTCTCAATCCAATAAAGCTCGTCCTCACTAAAGCCAAAAGCCTTGATAAACTTTTTGTCAGGCATAATGATTTCAGCGAAATCAAAACCATTATTATTGTTGGGCCGTTCAAATCTTACGCAAATATATTCCTTGTATTCTTCATCTATAATGTCGCTGGTAGTGACTGTAATGCCGTTGAACATGCAGTAGTAATGCTTGTTGGTACACATAGACGCACAACTCCTTTCAATGAGCTTATTTAATTATATTATAGCGTAGCAGGGGTGAATAGTAAATAGAAGAATACCCCCACATCCCCTCCACACTTAATTCACAATAGTTTTATATTTTCTTTTAGTAACCTATGCTATAATATGCTTAGAAAGTGAAAATGAGGTGATTATCATGCGTAAAGTTACAGTCTTACTATTAGCTGCCTTAGTGCTTGTAGGCGCCAATACAGCTCTTGCTGATAAAACCATAACCTTAGACAAGGATACCAAGCTGGTGCCGCAGGGCTGGACGGTAGCGGACGATATCAAGTTCAAGAAGAATACTGTTGTAAAGCTCAACGATGACGGTCAGGTAATCGAGGGCGTGCTGGCGAGCGCAACCTATCTGCGTCCTGCAGGATGGAAGAGCCTGGCGAGCAACTATTATTATGTGGAGCGCAGTGCGCCGTTCTTCCCTCCGCGCTTCTTCTACCATCCGTACCGCCCGGGGCTGGTGATTCCTGCTGATGGTCATGTGCGCTACATGGGCAACAAGTCCGTGACCTTTGCCAAGGACGGCACTGTGCTCAGCGGTGTGATTGATAATGACGTTATCCTGCAGCTGAGCGATAACGGCTACGGCTTTGTGCGCTTTAAAAATGACAATCTGCTGACCTTTGATACAAACGGCAGGGTTATAAGCGGTACACTGGCGGAGGCAACGAAGCTGCGTCCTCGTGGCTGGCAGCACAACCTGCAGGATGAAAGCGCTGGCTTTGTAGAGTTCAAGAGCGGTACAGGCATCACTTTTGATGCGACCGGCCTTGTAACCAACGGTTCGCTGAACAAGAAAACCTTGTGGCATAATGCCGACGGCAGCACGAAGGAGCTGGAGGCTAAGGCACCGGTTGCCTTTACTGCGGACGGAGCAGAGCAGGGATAAGCAGAAAATTACAAAACGTAAATACCGTACAGGCTTCGGTGGCTATGACGCTGAGGTCTGCACGGTATTTTTTTATAGGTGGGTAATGCCTAAGAATAAAATATTTTTTTTGACATCAGCGTTTGTAACAGGTGCTAAGTGTAGCCGTAAAAGCAATACTGTACAATTATGGAGTAATGAGGTATACTATATGTAGTGCGAAAGCAATATTATTATGAATTGAAAAAATTTTCTTCAAGGAGGAAACAGCATGGAAGAAACAAGACCCTTTGTAAGCTGGGACTTAGTCCACGATTTTATGGTAGACGTATTTGTTAAATACGGCGTTCCCGAAGAGGATGCACGCATTTGTACAGACGTTCTGCTGGAAAGCGACAGACGCGGTATTGAAAGCCACGGCTGCAACCGCTTCAAGCCTATTTACTTGGATCGAATTAAAAACGGCACCCTGCTGCCGAAAACCGAAATTGAAATTGTCAAGGATACTCCTTGTACTGTAGTTATGGATGCTCATAACGGCATGGGCATGGTTGCTTCCCATAAGATGATGGAAATGCTGATTGAAAAGGCTTCCAAGTACGGTATGGCCGGCGGCACCATCTTTAATTCTACTCACTATGGCATTGCAGGCTACTGGACCACTATGGCTGAAAAGGCAGGCATGATCGGTATTTCCGGTACCAACGCAAGACCTTCCGTTGCTCCTACCTTCGGCGTTGAGCCGATGATGGGCACCAACCCGCTGACCTTTACTATGCCTACCGATGAGGAATTCCCGTTCAACTTTGACTGTGCAACCAGCATCATCCAAAACGGTAAGATTGAGTTCTATGCTAGACAGGGTAAGGATACTCCGGCAGGTCTGGTAGTTGCTAAGGACGGCGGCACTATGACCGAATCCGCTACCATCCTGAAGGAAATGCGTGCAGGCAACGTTGCTCTGCTGCCGTTGGGCGGTCTGGGCGAAGAAACTGGCGGCTACAAGGGCTACGGCTTCACTACTATCGTAGAGATTCTGTCCTCCGCACTGGCAGGCGGTCCTTTCATGAAGGCGCTGTCCGGTAAGGATGAAAACGGCAACAACGCTATGTATCATCTGGGTCACTTCTTCTTCGTTATCAACCCTGCATTCTTCATGGGCGTTGACACCTTCAAGAAAACTGCCGGCGATATCTGCCGCGGTCTGCGCAATTCCACCAAGGCTCCCGGTCAGGAACGCATCTATACTGCCGGCGAGAAGGAATATATGTCTTGGCTGGATAGAAAAGACAAGGGTGTACCGGTTGGCGAATCCATTCAGAAGGAATTCGTTCAGCTCAGAGATGAGCTGGGCCTGACTCAGTACAAATTCCCGTTTGAAAAATAATAAGCTATAACAAAAGCCTGGGCGTTTGCTCAGGCTTTTTACGTTGGCGTTATGTTGTTATTAAAGCATGAAAAAAGCCGTACGGCTTGATTTTTACTATTACAGTAAATTTATAGCAGTACGGCTTGTTTTTAGTCTTTATTCTTGATGAAGATGAAGATCAGTCCGCTGATACCCATCAGCAGCGGGTAGAAGCAGTAGGGGATGATGGCGAAGGGGTTAAGTCCAGTGAGGCTTGCCGCAGCCAGAAGCTGTGCGCCGTAGGGGATAAGTCCCTGGCCCATGGAGCTGAACATATCAAGCAGAGAAGCACTGCGGCGAGGCGTTACGCCGAACTCTTCGCTGATGTCCTTGGCAATCGGACCTGCCATAACAATCGCAACAGTGTTGTTCGCGGTGCAGATATCAACAAGCAGAGCGAGAGCAGCAATACCAAGCTCACCGCCTTTGGTGCTGCTGATGCGGCTCTTGATGAAGTTCAGTACGAAATCAATACCGCCGTATTCCTTAATCAGAGTGATGATGCAGGCTACAATGATAGAAATAACGGTGATGTCATACATAGACATAATGCCGTTGCCGACATGGGTGAACATTTTGGTAGCAGTAAACATGCCTGTTCCGAGGCCTACCAGCATACTGAGCACGGTACCGATAATAAGAATAACGAAAACGTTTACACCGCTTACGGCACCGATTAATACGAACAGATAGGGGAGAACCTTAATCAGACTGTAATCGAGGTTGCCGTTGACCTGATATTCGTTGGTTTTGCCCAAGAAGTAGAACAGGCCAAGAGTGATGATTGCTGCCGGAAGAACGATTTTGAAGTTCTCGCGGAACTTGTCGCGCATATCGCAGCCCTGTGTTTTAACAGCAGCAATGGTTGTATCGGAAATAATAGAAAGGTTGTCACCGAACATTGCACCGCAGACTACGGCACCGGCGCAGATAGCCATCGGGAAGCCGGTTTTGTCGCTGATGCCTGCAGCAATCGGAGCAAGTGCGGTAATTGTGCCTACGGAAGTACCCATAGAAATGGAAATGAAGCACCCGATGGCGAAGAGGCCTGCAACCGCCATGTTGCCCGGCAGAATGGAAAGGCCGAGGTTAACGGTGCTTTCTACACCGCCGGCAGCGCGGACAGCGCCGGAAAAGGCACCTGCGGCAAGGAAGATGAGGCACATGGTGAGAATATTTTCGTCACCTACGCCGGTAGAAGCAAGGCGCAGCTTCTGCACAAAGCTGAGCTTTTTGTTTTGCAGGAAAGCTATGATTAAAGCAATTAAAAAGCCTACAATCGCAGGCATGCTGTAAAAATCCCCGGTAATCAGGCCTGAGCCTATAAAAAACAGCAAAAAGACTGCGATAGGCAGCAGAGCGATGGCACGCCCCTTGGAATGGTTGTTGGTCATAAACAGAATCTCCTTTTATATAATTTTCAGCTTTTTCTATTATATCAATTAAATTTTTAGTATGCAAGGAAGATTGATGAAGGATTGCTAAAAGAATAAAAATAAAAAGCTCCGAACTCCTAAAAGTTCGAAGCTTTAACTTCTTGGCTCCCCGAGTAGGACTCGAACCTACGACGCCCTGATTAACAGTCAGGTGTTCTACCGGCTGAACTATCGGGGAATTAAGGTTGGTAAGTCAACCAACGAAGATTATTATACTCGCATGGCAATTATTTGTCAACAGTTTTTTTAGAAAAATTTATAAGTATTTTTTGAAGGCGATAATAGCGCAGGTTTCAGCAGGGAATAAGCTTATATATGGAACGAAGGCAAGTGATATAGATGGCGAGGGATAGCTGTTCCGGGTGCGTTACCATAAAGACTCCGCCCTTTGCCTTTAGTTAATACAACAACTGCAGACAGTAAGAAAAGATAAAATCTTTAGATAAATAGTAGGCTTGTTTAAGGTTTTATGCTATAATATCCTTAATGATATAAACTACATGTGTAAAGGAGTGTTCCCCATGGAAGAAGCTGTATTATACGCTGTGGAAAACAATATTGCGACGATTACTATGAACCGTCCGAAGAGCCTGAATTCAATGAATGACGCGCTGATTGACGGTTTGCATGCTGCCATTACCAAGGCTGCTGCTGACGCTGAGGTGCGTGCTATCGTACTTACCGGCAACGGCAAAGCATTTTGTGCCGGCGGCGACCTGAGCTATCTGAACGGCTTGGAGGGCGTTGCTGCCAAGAAGGACTTCATCGCTAAGGTGGGCGACGTTGCCAAACGCCTGACTACTATTCCTAAACCTGTTATTGCTTATATCAATGGCGTTACTGCCGGTGCCGGCGTTAACCTAATGCTGGCCTGCGACCTGGTATATGCATCTGCCAAGGCACGCTTTGGCGAGAGCTTTGCCAAGGTTGGCCTGATTCCCGACTGCGGCGGCTTGTACTTCCTGCCGAAGGCTATCGGTGTGCTGAAGGCTAAAGAGCTGATGTTTACCGGTGACCTGATTGACGCTGCAACTGCCAAGGAGCTTGGCATGCTGAATGATGTCTATGAGGACGAAGAGCTGAAGGGCAAGGTTTATGCTATGGCTGCACGTCTGGCAGCAAGCGCTCCGCTGTCTATCAGCCTGACGAAAAAATATCTCAATGACCACGACCTGACATTGGACGAGGTGCTGGCAATCGAAGAAACTACCCAGGCACTGCTGATGGGTACCGATGACTGCAAGGAAGGCATTGCTGCCTTCTATGAAAAGCGTGCGCCGCAATTCACAGGCAAATAAGAAAATAATCAGCAGAAAAAAGTAAATGTTTACGGAACTGTCACATAATTTATACTGATGGTTCCGTTTTCTTTTTGACGTAGGAATACAAGATGTTGTATAATAAATCTATTGATAAATTTTTCTCGGAGGAAAGTATGCTCGATTTCAGTACAATGATCTATCGCATTCCTGCGCTGCTGTTTGCGATTACAATACACGAATATGCCCATGCGCAATGTGCGGACAGCATGGGTGACCCGACTGCGCGTTATATGGGACGCATGACCTTCAACCCGATGGCGCATCTGGACCCGTTGGGCGCGATTCTGCTGGTGGTAGCAGGCTTCGGTTGGGCTAAGCCCGTAGAAATTAACCCCGGCAATTTCCGCAACCGCCGCGAGGGTATTCTGAAGGTTTCCTTTGCCGGTCCCGCAGCCAATCTGTTTTTGTGCTTTCTTGCAGCATTCTTCATGACATTTTTAAATCGCTTCGGTCTTTTGAGTGATGGCGTTTACCGCTTTTTGCTGTGGATGCAATTATATAATGTATGGTTTGCTTTCTTCAATCTGATTCCGGTTCCGCCGCTGGACGGCTCCAAGATTCTTTCGGAGCTTTTGCCGCCGTCTATGGCCTGGAAGTTTGACAATCTGGTGGGACGCTACGGCTTTTATATTCTGATTGCTTTGGTGTTCACCGGTATTACAGGTGCGATTATCAGACCGCTTGCCGCAGGCTACATGATGTTGGTAAACGGTATATTGGGTTTAGTGTTCTAAGCCATGGCTGATTTATCGTTGAAGCTGACTGCGTTCGAAGGTCCGCTGGATTTGCTCCTGCACCTTATCGAGCGTGATAAAGTAGATATTTATGATATTCCCATCGCTGCGGTTACGGAGCAGTATATAAGCTATCTGCGCAGCATGAGTGAATTTGATATGGAGGTCGCCAGTGATTTTCTGGTGATGGCCGCAACGCTGCTGCAGATTAAATCGCGTATGCTGCTGCCCAAGCAGTCCGCTGAGGGCGAGGAGGAGGAAGCAGACCCGCGCCAACAGCTGGTGGAGATGCTGGTGGAATACCGCCGCATTAAGCGTGCCGCTGCCGCTTTGGCGGATATGAAGCAGAGCGCTGACCTGTACTGGCAGCGTGAGCCGATGTTCGGCAACTTGGTGGAGCGCACTGTTGCTCCCTGCACGGTGCAGCAGTTATTGAAGGCTTTGGCAGGCATGACGACGTCAGCTGATGGCAAGCCGGCAGCCTTTATTGAGCCGCAGGCCTTCAGCGTACAGGATAAAATGGCAGATATTCTGCAAAGACTGCAGCGTCAGCCGCAGGGCTTTATGCTGAATGAGATTTTTACCGCAGGCAGCCCTGCCGAAAAGGTGGCCTGCTTTTTGGGTGTGTTGGAGCTGCTGAAGCTGGGACTGATTACTATCAGCCAGGCACAGCGCTTTGCACCGATTTATATCTTCGCCAAGCAGGGACAGGAGGAAGCAAACGATGTATCTTGACAAAATGACAGGAGCACTGGAAGCGCTGCTGTTTGCTGCAGGTGAGCCTGTTTCTGTGGCGGAGCTTGCGGACCTTCTGCAACTGGAAAAGCCGCAGGTGTGGGAGCTTGTTTCGGAGCTGAAGCAATCCTACGAGGCGGAAAGCAGGGGATTGATGCTGCGTGAAACAGCAGGCTGCTTTCAGCTGGTGACTAAGCCGGTTTACTACAGCATATTGCTGGGCTTGGGACGCAAAAAGGAAGTAAAGCTGACGAATGCGTCTTTGGAAACCTTGGCGATTGTCGCTTTTAAGCAGCCGGTGACGCGCGCTGAGATGGAAGCCATCCGCGGCGTGAAGGTTGACGGTGTACTCAATACACTGCTGGACTTAGGTCTGGTGGCGGAAGCAGGACGCAAAAAAGCTTTGGGCAACCCGATTTTGTATGCTACGACAGAAAAATTTCTGATGGTGTTCGGACTAAACTCATTGGAGGAGCTGCCTCCGCTGGAAACGAAGCCTGAAGATGAGGAAGAGGCTACGCAGCAGGTGCTGCAGCTTGATAATACATTAGAAGCAAAGGAAAACTGAGATAGATGGAAGAACGTTTACAAAAAATTCTGGCGGCAGCAGGCGTTGCCTCCCGCCGCGAAGCAGAAAAAATTATTACGGCAGGTCGCGTCCGCGTGAACGGTAAGGTTGTTACCGAGCTGGGCTGCAAGTTTGATGCCGCTAAGGTACGCATCAGCGTTGACGGCAAGCCGATTGCCCAAGAGGCCAAGGCATATTACATGTTCTATAAGCCGAGGGGAGTAGTCACCACGATGTCCGACCCGCAAAACCGCCGCAGCATTGCCGATTTCGTGCAGAACCTGCCGGAGAGAGTTTTCCCGGTAGGCCGCCTGGACTTCAATACCGAAGGACTGTTGCTGCTGACGAATGACGGTGCGCTGGCACAGGCGCTGATGCATCCGAGCCATGAGGTTAATAAAACCTACCTCGTTAAGGTTCCGGGCATTGTGCCGCAGGAAAAGCTGGACCAGCTGCGCTTGGGCGTAAAGCTGGAGGACGGTCCGACCGCTCCGGCGATTGTCAACCTGCGTGATTATGACCATGAGCGTGGCTTTACGCTTTTTGATATCACCATCCATGAGGGACGTAACCGCCAAATTCGCCGCATGTGCGACGCTATCGGCTTTCCGGTGCGCGATCTGAAGCGCATCAAGCTGGGACCGCTGCAGCTGAGCAACTTGGGACGCGGCAAGTTCCGTAGCCTGAGCGAGCAGGAATTATCTCAGCTCAGAAAGGCGGCTAAGCTATGACGCGAGTTGCGATTGTAGGCGGCGGCGCGGCAGGCCTGTTGGCAGGTATTGCTGCAGCCTGGGGCGGAGCGCAGGTAACGATTTATGAAAAAATGCGTGTGCCGGGCAAGAAAATGCTCATCACCGGCAAGGGACGCTGCAACATTACCAACGCTTGCGAAATCCCCGATTTCATAAAAAATCTGCCCGGAAACGGAAGATTTTTAAATAGTGCTTTACATAGGTTCACAAATGATGATATAGTATTGCTGTTGGAGAGTAACGGATTGCCGACGAAGGTTGAACGCGGCGGACGTATTTTTCCGGTAAGCGACAAGGCGAAGGATGTAGTCGATACGCTGGTAAGGGTTTATACCGAGGCCGGCGGCAAGCTGCAGACTGACACCAAGGTTATTGATATCATGGTCAAGGAAGGCCATGTGTACGGCGTGCGCACGGTCAACGGCGTGTACGAGGCAGACAGAGTTATTCTGGCTGCGGGCGGTGCGTCCTATCCGGGCACAGGCAGCGATGGCGGCGGTGCCAAGCTTGCGAAAAAGCTGGGTCACACGATTGTGCCGCTGAAGCCTTCTCTGATACCGCTGGAAAGCGATTATCCTTATGTGGATGATTTGCAGGGACTTTCCCTGCGCAACGTGCAGGCAACGCTTTTTGCCGACGGCGTGAAGCTGGGCAGTGAATTCGGCGAGATGCTGTTTACACATTTCGGCGTTTCCGGTCCCATTGTGCTTTCGCTGAGCAATCTTGCCGTAGACGCTTTGGCTGCAGGTAAGGATGTAGAGCTAGAGGTTGACCTGAA
The DNA here is from genome assembly GCF_958453765.1 of Phascolarctobacterium succinatutens. Lineage (GTDB taxonomy): Bacteria > Bacillota > Negativicutes > Acidaminococcales > Acidaminococcaceae > Phascolarctobacterium_A > Phascolarctobacterium_A succinatutens_B. The sequence goes on from NZ_CAUDZA010000004.1 coordinate 47,459, forward strand.
GCCTGCGCTAAGCGAGGAAAAGCTGGATGCGCGCATTCAGCGCGATTTTGTGCAGTACAGCCGTAAGCAGGTGCTCAACGGCATGAAGGATTTGCTGCCGCAGCGACTGATTCCAGTTGTGCTGGATATGTCCTACGTTGATGAGAACAAATTCATCAACCAGGTTTCGCGCGAGGAGCGTCACAGACTGCTGCAGACGCTGAAGCATTTTGTCATCACCATTTCCGCAACACGTCCGATTGCAGAGGCTATCGTTACCGCAGGCGGCGTGAGCGTGAAGGAGATTGACCCCAAGACCATGGAATCCAAGCGCATCAAGGGCCTGTACTTTGCAGGCGAGGTTATGGATGTCGACGGCTATACCGGCGGCTATAATCTGCAGGCGGCGTTCAGCAGCGGCCATGCTGCGGGCGAAGCGGCAGCTGCGGAAGAATAATTCATAAATTTGACTTAAATTAGGCTATCCATATACATGTAAAACATGGTATTATATAGATAGCTAATACATTATAAAGTGTGGTTATGTAGAATGAAGAAAATTGTTGTGGCAATTGATGGTCCCGCAGGTGCAGGCAAAAGCACTATTGCGAAGCTGGCTGCCGAAAAATTAGGCTATGCCTATATTGATACCGGTGCCATGTACAGAAGCGTAGCCTGGAAGTTTTTGCAGACAGGCAAACCTTTTGACGAGGACTTTATCAGCGGCTTATCCAAAACTATGCTGATTGACTTCAAACCGGAAGCAAAAATCAACCGTGTTTTTGTGGACGGTACCGAGGTTACCGATGCTATCCGTACTCCCGAAGTGACGGCGATTGTATCGCGTGTTGCTGCTATCGGAGCAGTGCGTGAGGCAATGGTAGACCAGCAGCGCCGTATGGGCGAGGCAGGCGGTGTCCTGATGGACGGCCGTGATATCGGTACGGTAGTTTTCCCGAACGCACAGCTGAAAATTTTCCTTACAGCTTCGGTAGAGGAAAGAGCGCGCCGCCGCTATGCGGAAATGGTGGCCAAAGGTCAGCAGGTTGATCTGCAGCAGCTGCAGGCGGATATTGCCGAGCGCGACAAGCAGGACAGCGAGCGTGCTATCAGTCCGCTGCGTCAGGCAGAGGATGCCTTGCTTCTGGATACATCCGATATGGGCATCAGCGAGGTTACCGATAGAATTTTACAGCTGGTGCAGGAGCGCGCACAATGATTTATACCTTAGTGAAGAATCTCTTTAAAATTCTTTTTACCATCTTTTTGCGATTGAAGGTAGAAGGAACAGAAAATATTCCCAAGGATGGTCCACTAGTTATAGCGAGCAACCATCTGAGTCTGCTTGATCCGCCTGTACTTGGTACGGCAGCAACCCGTAAGGTCCATTTTATGGCCAAGGAAGAGCTGTTTGTGCCGGTTCTGGGCACTATCTATAAAATTCTGGGTGCTTTCCCGGTGCGCCGTGGCGGCGCGGACCGTGCTGCAATCAAGCATGGTATTGATATTCTGGAAAGCGGTCAGGTGCTGGCGATTTTCCCTGAGGGAACACGCAGCAAGACCGGCGAGCTTGGTAAGGCTCAGCCCGGAGCGCTGATGATGGCGAGCAAGGCGAAGGCAACTATTGTGCCGGCCTGCATCATCGGTACCGATTACAAGCGTCACGGCCGTATATGGCCGAAGGTTACGGTGCGCTTTGGCAAACCGATGCCTTTTCCTGAAGACGCTGTGGTCAACAAAGAATTTTTTCATGCAATGACTGAAGAGCTGATGCAGCACATTGCAAGGCTGCAGGCAGGTGAAAATGCATAATGGAAATTAAGGTAGCAGAGCACTGTGGTTTTTGCTATGGTGTGAAGCGCGCGGTGGCGTTGGCCCAGAAAGCTGCAACCGACCGTGTGCAGGGTGCAACGCTGGGACCTTTGATACACAATCCTCAGCTAATTGCTGAGCTTGCATCTAATGGCATTGCCTGTAAGGACAGCCTGGAGCAGTTTGCTCCCGGTGAAACGGTTATCTTCCGTTCACACGGCGAGGGGCCTGAAACCTACGCGCAGGCAGAAAAACAAGGGCTGACAATTCTGGACGCAACCTGTCCGAATGTGCGCCTGGCACAGCAAAAGGCTGCTCAGGCAGCAGCTGATGGCTATTTTCCTGTAATAGTCGGAGAAAAAAATCATCCGGAAGTAAAAAGTATTTTAAAATGGGCAGGAAAAAACGCTATCTGTGTAGAATGTATAAAAGATATCTCTTATGTACCGCGCCGGGAGCGTTATGGAGTAATAATCCAGACGACTTTTGAGCTGCAGAAATTTAATGATATATTGCAGGCACTGCAGGAGCAGCGCCCGGGAGAATACCGTGTGGAGCGCACCATCTGTCTGGCGACAGCGCAAAGACAGCAGGCGGCTGTAAAACTGGCTGCAGAGTCGGATGCCGTTATCGTCATCGGCGGACGCAACAGCGCCAACACAAGGCATCTTTTCGAGCTGGTGCAAAAGCATTGCAGGCAAGCATATCATATAGAGACTGCCAGCGAACTGAGCAGCGATATGCTAAGGGGTTGCAATAAAATAGGAATCACGGCAGGAGCATCGACTCCGGACCGTTTAATTAAGGAGGCTATTTTAGTAATGGAAAACATGGATTTTGAAAGCATGCTCAACGAAAGTATGGAGGTAGAGGTATATCCTGGCAAAGTTGTCAACGGTACCGTTATTCAATTGGATAAAGACGGCGTTTATGTATCTTTTGGATATAGACATGATGGTCTGATTCCTTATTCCGAATGGTCCCAGACCGAATCTGCTGAAGAACTGCAAAACTCCATCAAAGTTGGCGACGAAGTAGAAGCTAAGGTTGTTCCTGGCAGCACCAAGAGCGATTTCGTTCGTCTGTCCAAAATCAAAGCAGAGCGCGACGCAGCATGGAAAAATGTTGCTGAACTGCCCGAAGGCGAAAAACGCCCGGCAACCGTTAAAGTTCTGCGCATCATCAAAAACAAAGCTAAAAACATCGTTGGTCTGGGTGTTGCAGTTGAAGGTGTTGAAGGCTTCATGCCAGCATCTCATGTTGAACTGCGCCGCGTAGAAGACTTCACCGGTTATATCGGCAAAGAGCTGGAAGCTGAAATCATCGAAGTTGACCTGGAGAAAAAACGCATCGTTGTTTCCCGCCGCGACCTGCTGAGAGCTGAAGCTGACGCTAAACGCAAAGCTTACAAGGAAGCTAAAGAAGCTCGCATTGCTGCTGCTAAAGAAGCACGCGCTGCTGCTGAAGAAGCTGCTTACAACTCTGTTGAAGAAGGTAAAGTATACACCGGTAAGGTTGTAAAAGTTGCTGAATTCGGTCTGTTCGTTGAAATCGGCGAAGGCCTGGTTGGCTTGGTTCACAACACCGAGCTGTCTTGGGACCGTAGCGTAAAAGCTGCTGATGTTGCTAAAGAAGGCGACGAAGTAACAGTTCTGGTTAAGAGCATCGACCGCGAAAACAAACGTGTTGCTCTGAGCATCAAAGCTACTCTGGAAGATCCTTGGAAGGTTGAAGCTTCTCAATTCCACATCGGCGACATTCTGGATGTAGAAGTTGTTCGTCTGCTGGCTTTCGGCGCTATCGTTAAACTGAGCGACAAGGTTGAAGGTCTGGTTCACATTTCCGAAATCGCTCCTGAGCGTATCGAAGCTCCGAGCGACGTTCTGGAAGTTGGCCAAGTTGTTAAAGCTGAAATCATTAAAATGGATCTGGACAGCAAAAAAATCGGCCTGAGCATTTCCAAAGTTAAACGTGATGCTGAAAAGAACGAATTCCGTTCCTACATGGGCAGCAAAAAATCTCACCTGAGCCAAAACCTGTCCGAGCAGCTGGAAAGCCTCGAAAAATAATTGGAGAAGGATATGCAACGTGCAAAGCGTAAGCTAGAACATATTCAATATGCACTGGAGCTGGGCGACGGCCCGGCGGCAACGCACCTTGCTGATCTCCGCTTCTTACACAACTGTCTGCCGGAGATTAATCCGGCAGACTTTGTTTTATCTGTAGAAATTTTAGGCAAACGTCTGCGTTTGCCTTTTTTCATTGATGCTATTACCGGCAGTACAGATGCGGTGACGGAGATTAACAGAAAGCTGGCGCAGGTGGCGGCAAGAACCGGTATCGGTATGGCTGTCGGCTCGCAGTTCGGCGCTGTGCGTGACGGCAGCGGTATCGCGAGCTATACTGTGGTGCGCGAGGAGCTTGCCGAAGGTCTTGTTATCGGTAACATCAGCGCACTTGCTACGCCCGCGCAGGCGCAGGCTGCCATTGACATGCTGCAGGCTGACGCGCTGGAGGTTCACCTGAACGCTGCGCAGGAGCTGTGGATGGCCGAGGGCGACAAGGATACCTGCGGACTTTTGGCAAACCTGGTGCAGATTCGTGATGCTGTGAGCGTGCCTGTTATCGTCAAGGAAACAGGCTGTGGTATTGCGGCAGAGCAGTACGAGCTTTTGCTGGAGCAGGGCTTTACAGCCTTTGACTGTGCCGGCGCAGGGGGGACGAACTTCCCGGCGATTGAGGCGAAGCGTCAGGGGATTGAGCTGACGGAGGAGTTTGCTGCCTGGGGCGTGCCTACGTGCTGGAGCTTGCTTGACGCGCAGCAGACACTGCCGCAGAATGCTCTGCTTTTGGCGAGCGGCGGCATCCGCAGTGCAGGTGACGTAGCGCGTGCTTTTGCTCTGGGTGCGGACGCGGTGGGGATTACCGCTCCGCTTTTGCGTCTGGTCATGGAGCAAGGTATTGACGCTGCCGCAAACTATGTGGAAGCGTTGGCGGAAGGACTGCAGAAGTACATGCTGCTTTTGGGCTGCCTGACGCCGAAGGAGCTGCGTGACGTTTCGCTGATTGTGACGGGAGAAACACGTGACTTTATCGCTAGCCGCGGCTACGAGCTGGCGAAGCTGTGCAGATGGCGCAGAGGGTAGAAAAAAGAAGAGGATAGAAAAACTGCGGAGCAGGCGAGAGCTTGCTCCGCAGTTTTTGGTGAGAAAACCGTTCTAAGTTACTTATGACTTTTACTTCTTTACCTCTAAACGTAATACCATATTTGTAAATGGTATGTACTTTACGAGCGAGAAGTTCTGTATCGTATTTTTTATCTAAATGAAAGTTGTGTAATGAGGATTAGTCGTTGGAGAGGTTGAGCAGAGTAGAGGTTATTTATTAACAAATTTCATAGCATACTATCTGCGAGGGCATGAAAGCTTGCGCAGATTTTTTCTCGCCAACTACGAAATAGACTTCGTGATAGTTAGTGAAGCTTATGGATATTTATAACTAAAGCTTCCAAAACAAGAAGACAAAATAAAATATTTAAAAGTAAATTCCGAAATGGGAATATAGTTTGATTTTCAAAACATAATGTGCTATACTCGGATAAAGGAGTGATGGAACTATGGTTGAAAGAAAAGAATACCTCGCACAGCTTTGGGAGTGGAAAGACGAGCACATCATTAAAGTTGTGACGGGAATTAGACGTTGTGGTAAATCGGTGCTTCTGGAACAGTTTAAGGACAGACTTCATTTAGCTGGCGTGGAAGCAGAACAGATTATATCAATCAACTTTGAAGACCTAGAGTTTGAAGAGCTTTTGGATTATAAGGTACTTTATCGTTATATAAAAGAACGTCTGTGCAGCGATAAAATGACATATATATTTTTGGATGAAATTCAGAACGTGCCTGATTTCCCCAAAGTAGTAGATAGTCTATATGTAAAGAACAACACGGATGTATATATTACGGGTTCAAATTCGTATTTGCTTTCAAGTGAACTGGCAACCCTTTTGTCTGGAAGGTATGTGGAAATATCAATGCTTCCCCTTTCTTTCAGTGAGTATGTCACTGTGACGGGGAGACCGCAAGAAGATGCTTTTTCAGAATATATGCAAACGGGAGGACTTCCGTATGTTGCGGTGATGAACCGTACGGATGAAAAAGTAAATCAATATCTGGAGGGAATCTACAACACCGTTATTGTTAAAGATATTGAGGAACGCCAGGCAAGAAAAGAAAAAGATGCAGGTAAACGTAAAATCACAGATATTGCACTACTGAAGACCATTGCACGCTATTTGGCAAGTGTAATCGGCAGTCCGATTTCTATGAAAAGCGTAACCGATTACTTAATCTCTTCTGGCAGAAAGATTTCCCCGAATACGGTTAGTGATTATGTGGAGGCTTTGACTGAATCATTTGTCTTTTACCCAGCTGAAAGATTTGATATTGTTGGAAAACAGCTTTTGAAAGCCAATAAAAAGCTGTATATGGTTGATCTGGGACTTCGCAATCATATTCTTCCGAGAAAACGGTATGATTTGGGCTTTTCCATTGAGAATATTGTATATTTCGAGCTTTTACGGCGAGGCTATCAGGTCAATATTGGAAAGTTTGGCTCAACTGAAGTGGACTTTGTCGCTCAGAAGCAAGGAATATTAACTTATTATCAGGTTACTGCTAATATGACTGCTGAGGAAACATTTGAACGAGAGATGCGTCCGCTACGGGGAATACAAGACAATTATGAGAAAATCGTCTTGACGCTTGATCGCTTCTCCCTCGGAAATTATGAAGGCATAAAAGTCGTGAATGTTATTGACTGGCTTCTAAGGGATATAGAAGAGTATTGAGTTTGCCAAGAATCTTGTGGCAGAAAACGTAAACCATCGAGCGTACTGCAAGAGTAACTACTTCGTTTGTTGCAGAGGTGCGTAAGCTGGCAGAAAATCTGAGCGCGTAAGCTCTAGTTATAATAAAATATGCATAGAACGTCATCGTGGGTGAAACCTGCGATGGCGTTTTTTACATTTTGGAGGATGATGCTGAGATGGCAATATGTTAAAAATTGTATAGCTATGCGAGCAGAAGGGGAAAAATCGTCAAGAGTTCAGCTTATTGGGAGAAGAGTTTGACTGGGGGAGATAAGATGTTATAATTTTTATCAAAGAATACTTATAAAGAAAAATTGTAAGCTTATATTATACAAAATTTAGCTCAACTGGAGGTTGCTAGTGATGAATGTCAATTTACAGGAGATTATTAATAAATTACAAACAGCGAAGGGAGAGCTGCAAAAGCAGCAGCGCTTTGCGCGGTTTGCTACAGGACTAGATGAGCTTATTTCCCATACATCAGAGCCATTGATGCTTATGGTCATGGGCTCTTTTTCTACGGGTAAGTCGTCATTTATTAATGCATTAGTGGGCGAAGAAATTGCGGCTGTTGAGGCGAAGCCGACAACGGCTGTTGTAACGAAGCTTTGCTATGGTCAGCAGGATAAGCTTTTGCTGCATTTCAGAGATGGCAAGGTGCAGTCTGCAACGCCGCAGGAATTTACTAGAATGACAGCTGTTAACGATGAAGAAATGCTCAACGAGGTTCATGAAAAGCTGGATTATGTCGAACGCCAGATGCCGCTGGAAATCTTAAAGCAGGTCAGCATTATTGACAGCCCGGGCCTCAATGATGTGAAGGAAAAACGCTCGGAAGCAACGGAGCGTTTTGTCAGTAAGGCGGATACGGTGCTGTGGATGTTTTCCAGCTGGCAACGAGGAAAGAGATGGCGGCGATGGACAGACTGACGCCGCGCCTGAAGCCGATTGCTGTTGTTAATAAGATGGATTTGCTGGACGAGGAAGAGGACGACCCAGCAGAGTTTTTAGCAAAGGCCAGACAAACATTAAAGGGCAGAGTGCAGTCTGTTGTGGGCATTTCTGCAAAGTATGAGCTGGAAGGAAAGAAGGAGAATAATCCGCTAAAGCGGGAGATTGGTAATTTTGCCGAGTTGGAAAAGGCTGTGGCTGATTTGGTGATGCCTCACCGCGAGAAGTTTAAGCTGAACACACTGCTCGATGAGCTGGGTGCTTATTTTGCTGCGTTCAATAGAGAGTTTGCGCAGGCGAAGGAAAAGAACGAAGCTCATAAAAGTGGGAATTATGCTGTTTATATGCAGAATGAAGAAAGATTTATGCAGGTAGAGGATATTCTTGCAAATGTTATTAGTGGTATACAGGATTACTGTGAGCGTGAAGCAGGACGTAATAATGAGCAGGCTTTATTCTTGTTGGGCGTACTATATGATGCCGGCATAGGCGTATTACAGGATACAGAAAAAGCTTTGAAGTTTTACCAAAAGGCTGCGCTAAAGAAGCATCAGGGTGCTATGCTGAATATGTATAACTATTATAATGATAATGGAGCTGATGAAACAGCAGAGTATTGGCTGCAAAAATTGGCAGAGCAGGGCTTGCCGGAGGCGCAGCATAAATATATTGATTTGTTAAGAGTGCAGGAAAAATATGAAGAATATTTTATATGGTGCGAAAAGCTTGCCGGACAAGGAGACGTTGGTGCGCAATATAAATTGGCGGAGTGCTTGAGCAAAGGGATTGGGTGCGCTTTAAATGAACTGAAGGCAATAAATTTATATAGACAAATTGTTGGAAGATGGAATAAAGAAGCTCAGCTAATTATTGCCGAAAACATGTATAATGAAAATAATTTGCTTAAACGTGTGAGTGTTACGGAAATATATGAGATATCAATTAATGAGCAGGCTAATTACACTATTAATAAATTGATAAACGGAGCAGGCGGAGATACTTCGTGTAAAAAAGAAGCTTATTTTTGGTATAAAAAATTAGCGGAGCAAGGATATATTGCGGCTGAAAAGAGATTAGCGGAATGTCTTTATGATGGTATAGTATGTGCAAAAAATCTAGAGGAAGCTTTGAAGTGGTGTCAGAAGGCTTATAAGCAAGGATTGAAAAGCGTTGCGCCAGTAATAGAAAAGATAAAAGCGGAATTGCAGGTCGCAGAATATAGGGAGAAAGTAGAAAAAGGAGATGTGCAGGCACAATATTTATTGGCACAGTGTTTGGAAAAAGGAACTGGATGCCAGAAAAATATAGATGATGCTTTTATGTGGTATGAACAGGCAGCAGAGGGTGGACTAGCAGAAGCGCAAAATATATGGGGAGAATATCTATATAAAAAAGCCATGTGTGCAGAGGCAGTAAACTTTTATAGAAAAGCAGCGCAGCAGGGACATAAATATGCTGCAAGAAACTTAGCAGAGTGTTTTGAAAAAGGAGCTGGGTGCCAAAAAAATCTTCAAGAAGCATTGTGTTGGTATAAAAAGGCTTATGCACAAGGTGTTAAAGTTAAGCAACATATAGAAGTAATAGAAAAGGCACTTGAAAAACAAGCTCTATTTAATAAGTATACTGAGGACGCTAAAAAAGGTGTAGTATCAGCGCAATATGCATTAGCGGAGTGCTTATATAACGGAGATGGCTGTGCGGTTGATAGGGTACAAGCATTAGCTTGGTATGAAAAGATAGTAGGGAATTGGAGTGCTGAAGATCAATATATTCTTGCTAATAATTTTTATTATATTAATGCAAAGTATGCTTTAAAAAAAGTGGTTGATGTTTACAGAAAAGCAATCAACATGGATAAGAATTACACAATTAATGATGATATGGAATTTGCTTGTAATCAAGAAAGAAATTGGAAAGGCAGGTCGGTAGGAGAATACTGGTATAAAACGGCAGCAGAAGATGGATTTGCAGAAGCTCAAAATAAGTATGCTGAAATTTTGCAAAAACGAAATGAGAAAGAAGAAGCATTTAAATGGTATAAAAAAGCCGCAGAGCAAGACTTAGCGCGAGCACAGGGGAATCTTGCGGAGTGCTATATTAATGGTGTTGGTGTAACTGCTGACCTTGAATTAGCTAAAAAATGGTGCGAAAAAGCTGTTGAGAAGCATGATTTTGTTGCCCAGTACTTTATGGCGGTGTATTTTGTGAAGAATCAATCTGACAAGTAGATGAAGGTATTGGTTGTGCAGCAGATAAAGCAGAAGCGTTTAAATGGTATAAAAAAGCTGCAGAACAAAACATTGCAAACGCACAAAATATGGTAGGAAGATATTTAGAAGAAGGTTGGGGAGGTGTAACGAAAAATAAAATAGAGGCAGTTGAGTGGTATAGAAAGGCTGCTGAGCAGGGATATGATCTGGCTCAATATAATTTAGCGGTTTTCTTAGCAAATGGAATAGGTTGTGCAAAAGATGAAGAAAAAGCATTGAAATGGTATAAAAAGGCAGCTGAGCAAGGACATGCAAAAGCACAATATAGATTAGCGGATAAATTATATTATGGAAAAGGTTGTCAACAGAATAAGGAGGAAGCATTAAACTGGTATAAGAAAGCAGCCGCAAAAGGAAATGCAGATGCTGAAGAGGCGTTAAAATGGCATAGGAAGGCTGCTAAACAAGGATATGAAGCTGCTAAAATTGATATCGGAAGAAGAGTATGGTCAAAAAGTAAAAATAATGATCTGGGAGATATTATGGCAGTAGCTGAAACAGGAAATGAATATGCACAATATATTGTAGCTGAAAAGCTTTATTATGGTAAGGACTGTGATGGTGATAAAATCGAAGCGTTAAAATGGTATACATTAGCGGCCAAAAGAGGTAATAAAGATGCGCAAAAAAAGCTAGCAGCTCTGATGTTGTGGTGCTTGTTGTTTATAGTAGTTGCCATAGGAGTATTATTTAAATTACTTGTATTATAAAATTTTGCGTATAGGTAGTGTTGATATGAATAAATACATTAAATTAAAGGAATCTAAAAAAATCAATAAACCAGATACTGATTTTAGTAAAAACTTATTCTATAGTGTCTATTCACTAACTGGAGAAGAAAAGATTGTTTATGGAAAGGTACTTGAGGGGGAAGAAGGTGAGATAGATCAGATTTCAATAATGAGCGAAGAAATGTTGGATATGGATAATAAGTACTTTGACAATAAAACTACAGATTACCATCCTTACTTTTGTGAATTTAGCATAGATAGCTCTAAAAAATTAGATAAAATAACTAAAAAAATTTTAAACTCCAGTATTGGAAAATGGTTAAAGATACGTATTATTGGGGAGCAATTTAGCGATGGAGATGCTTATTCATTACAGGGTGAGCTTATATTTAGTGCAAGTCCCATTATAAGAGTAGGCTGCTACTTAACTTTTGACTTTAGCAATTATGAAGAATCATTTTCTGAAATATCATTTTATAAAATGATGAAAAAAAATAATTTATGGAATGTAGTTGACGGCTATTCAGAAAATGAAACTAAAGTTATTAAGGAAAGATTTAAAAGTATAACTAATGAAATAGTTGGTCTGCAAGGATTTGTATACAATGTTGGGCAAGGAAATTGCATTTCAATTGATTTTCAAAATGATGAAGGTATAAAAAGTATTTTTTGTGATATTGGAGAATCTATGGCTCCCAAAGATGTGGCAGAAGAACAATTTTATATTGAAAAAAATAGTAAAAAAATCAGTAAAGTAGATCCATCTATAATTTTATTATCTCATTGGGATTTAGATCATATTTTGGGTGTACATTTGTTATCAGAAAAAGTTTTTATAGATATAGATAAACAAAAAGAAACAACATACTGGATTGCTCCAAACTTAAAGATGCTTTCAAAAGAGAAAATATCAGTTTCTTCTGCTAGATTATGTGCCTATTTGGTGAAAAATAAAGTTATTTTGATGTTTGGAAATGGTGTTAGTGAAAGTTTAGATGAAACTAAGAAACTCGTTAGTGTTTTAGAATCAAAAGATAAAAAAATAAAAATATATCAAGGAACTGGAAGGGATACTGCTAATGGTATTCGTAATAATATTGGTTTAATATTGTCTATAGAAGTTGATACTAATAATAATAAGTCTCAGAAAATGACACAAAGATTACTTTTTACAGGAGATTGTGAATATGCACAAATGCATTCAGAAATCTTTAGAGAGAAATATGATTTTCTTGTTACTGCACATCACGGTTCAAAATATGCGGTACTTAATGAATCTAGTGATATGAATTGTTGCGTTGATGCTCAAGGCCATGCTAGAGCAATAATTTCAACAGGTGTTAATAGGTATCATCACCCGGAGGCTGAACATATAAATGCTTTAATTGCCAATGGATTTGAAATAAATTTTACAATAGGATATCAATGGATTGAGTTTGATATATCCGATAAAAGAGCATTAGAGATAAAGCATTATCCGAATAAAAAACAAAGAGAGAAAATTAACAGCGAACAATTAAACAAACTAGAAATTAAGAATTTTTAAGGAGCTAACCATGGACTTTACTCTCTACAACAATAGAAAAACAAAATTACAACAAACCATCACCACCACTCTCTCCGTTCTCCAATCCCTCAACCTAACCAGCGCCTACAAGCGCATGACAGATGACGCCGCCCGCCTCGCAGACGAGCGCTTTAATCTCGTCATTATCGGTGAGTTTTCCCGTGGCAAGTCGACCTTTATCAACGCCTTACTGGGAAGAAGCATTTTACCTGCTAGTGCTAATCCTACAACGAATATCATCAGTAAAATTGTCTATGGTGAGCAGGAAAAGTATACATTATTTTATAAGGACGGCAAGAAGCAGGAGATTAGCAAGGAGGAGTTTGACCTCATCAAGGCGCAGACCGAGGATAAACCGGATAAATTCTCTTTGCTAAAGGGGGTTGTGAGCAAGCTCAAGCATGAAGAAAGCCATGTGGATTTTGGCAACATCGACCATGCGGAGATTTCCTATCCCTTATCCTTCTGCGAAAACAAGGTAGATGTAGTGGACACGCCGGGCACGAATGACCTTAATGTAGGCCGCATTGAAATCACCTATCGCTTTTTGCGTCAGGCAGAGGCAGCGATTCTGGTACTTTCGGCAACGCAGCCCTTGACGCGCACAGAAAAGGAATTCCTCGTCGAGCAGGTTGTGGGTAACAATATCAAGGATATTGTTATCGTCATCAACTACAAGGACGAGGTTATAGGGCAGGAAGAGCGTGTAGTTAAGCATGTGCTAGACAATTTGCAGGACGTGCAGGATTTTTCTCAGCGCATTTTTATCGTGAGCAGCAAGCAGGCATTGCTTTATCGCCGTAAGCAGGCAGGCGAGGCTTTGAAGACTAAGGCCTTGCTGAACTGTCCTGCTACCTTGAAAGAGACTGGCATTGAGGAGTTAGAAACTGCCTTAGCTCGCTTTCTCAGCGAAGAAAAGGGCAATGCCAAGCTGAAAAAATATGCAGAACGCTGCTACCTGGCATTGAGAGAAGCAGAGCACGGCATAGCAGTGCAGAAGGAAGGACTTTCTCATTCCTTAGACGATTTAAAGGCTAAGCTTTTGAAGAACGGCCTAAGTTTATGAAAACCAAGAGTATGGCGGCGCAGATTACGCAGGGCTTACAGATGCAGCTTGAAAGCAGGCAGATGGATATTGAGCAGCTGGCAGACTTGACTGCCAACAAAATCAAGCAGGCAGCCATAGGCTCAATAGATGGCTATGACGGCAACATCAGTGAGCTTTCCGGTTCGGAACTGTTACGCCTATTCAAAAGCAGTTTATCAAGGATATAAACGATCTGCAAAACAAACTTGTGCAGGAAGAGGTAGCGCAGGCGGCAGAAAAACTCAAGCAGATTTGGCAGGACATGGACTTTGACGCTGCTACTTTGCCGATAACCAATCGTTTTGCGGCGTTAGGAGAAATCCATAATGTGCCTACTAATGCTAATAATAATGATAGCTTAGGTACAGCCGTAGGCTCTGGTTTAATTGTTGGTGCGCTATTTGGCGGTATATTCGGCTTGCTGGCAGGTGCAGCAGCCTGGTTCCTTAGTGGCGGTGCCAATCCATTTGAGGACAAAAAGCGTAAAACAAAGGAGCAGGTGCGCAGTCAGTTCAACAGCAATCTGCGCGATTTTAGCAAAAATATTGCCGACCAGTACAATAAGAGCGTGCAGCAGATTTGTCAGGAGATGCAGACCGAAGTCGACGAGCGTGTGGGCGAGATGAACGATCAGCTGCAGTCCTTGATTCAGCAAAAGGAAAGCAGGCAGCAGAACGTAGATGACGTACTTGCTGATTTAGATAAAAAGCAGCAGACTATTGCAGGCCTGCAAAATAAGTTAAATGAGGTGCTTAAATAATGAGTACAGTTGAGGCAAAAAAGAGGATTCAAGCAGTTTTGTATGAACTATTAGCACAGGATTTTGTGCAGGAGAATACAGCTGCCTACGAAAAACTTACGGAGCTGCAGCAGGATATCAAAAATGATTTTTTTGTCGTAGTTGTCTTAGGCGAATTTAAACGCGGTAAATCAACCTTTATTAATGCGCTGATAGGCAATGACCTGCTGCCGACGGATGTACTGCCGGAAACAGCGACGATTAACGCCTTGATTTACAACGAAAAGCCAGAGCTAGAAATCATTATGCAGGACGGAAGCGTAGAGTGTGGGCAGGTGGAAAGGAGCTTTTTGGAGCGCTTCTCTGCTAAAAACCAGACTGACGAATGTAGTAAAATCAAATATCTTAAAATTGGTTATCCATTCAAGCTTTTGAATAACAACGTCGTCATCGTTGATACTCCTGGTGTTTCGGACCTCAACGAGCAGCGCTGCGACGTGACCTATAACTTTATTCCCAAGGCTAATGCTGTTTTATTTTTGCTGGACGCCAACTCTCCGCTGAAAAAATCTGAGCTTGATTTTATTGAAAAAAAGCTGCTGGCACAGGGTATAGATAATATCATTTTTCTTGTCAACAAATATGATAACATTGATGATGAAGAGGACGAGGATTTTTGGGAAAATCTGCAAGTACACATGATCAAGGCGTTCTCTGAAAGCGAGCATCCGCTGAAGGCTTTGAATATGTATCCACTTTCAGCAAAAATGGCTTTGCGTGGTGTGTTGGAGCAAAAGCAGAATTTTATTGATGCTTCTGGTATTATGGAAATAAAGACAACTCTACAAAAAACTGTCAGCGAAGGTCGTGTGGAGGAAGAAAAGCTGGCACGCTATAAGGCCAGAGTGCAGACCGTGCTGCTAGGCTTAGGCAGTGAGTTGGAATATAAACGAGCCTTGAAATCCGCAGACTTGGAGAAGCTGCGAGAGGCGCAGGCTGGCTTGCAGGAGCTGTTCGACGAGCAGCTAGAAAATAAACAGAAGCTGGCTGGCTTTGTAGAAGAGGAAAAGAAGAATATCATCGCGATGACGGATAAATCCTTACGCTTCTTCTATAAAAGGTTAGAAGAAAGGATTATTGACGACGTACAGTTTTATAAAGGTCTTGATTTTAAGGATTATGTGGAGCAGCGTGTTTCTAAGGCGATACAGCGAGAGCTGGAAAATTGGCTTATGAGCTATGCGCCTAATATTGACGTCCTGCTGCGTACAGTGGAAAAAGAAATTGATCGCGGCATTTCTTATCGATTCAACCAAAAGATTGCGTTGAACGCTAACTTTGGCGGTAAGGTTAGTAGTGGCGGCTATGGCGTGAATGTTACGGCGCTGGATGTGTCCAATGCAACTGTAAAGGCCGGAGCGCTTACAGCTGGCGGCGCGGGCCTACTAATGCTGATTGGCGGACCAGTACTGATGCCGTTTATCAGCATGGCAGCGTTCCCATTTTTGCAGCGCAGATTCTTAGAGGATCAGCTGGCTACAGCGAAGGAGCAGGTTATTCCGTCCATTCAGGAGCAGCTGTCGGACTGCGTTTTTCGGATGCAGCAGGAGCTGCATAAATATATTGATGAACAGAGCACGACTATTATAAAAAATTCGGAATATGCTTATGATACCGTGTTGGAGGATTTGCGGTCGCGTATAGATGCAGAAATAGATGAAAAGAAGCATTTGAGCAATGATTTAGGCGGAGAAATTGCCAAGCTCAGTGCGGAAATCAACAGCATCAACAAAACATTACAAGGCATTACAAGCATTACAGGAGGTGTATTAAGATGAACATTTTTGACCAATTTGACCATAATATGTATGGACATGATTCCTACACTCATAATGATGATGGTGGCTATATTCATGACGGCACAGGCCATTATGATGCGCATTTGTTGCCCCTAGATGGCGGGGCAGCATTTTATCATGATGCGAGTGCAGCCATTGGTCATGGTAATGCTCATTGCATTTTGTGCGAGGTAGATCCATTGGTGCACGCTCATAACTATCAGGCGCATCCACTGATTTTTGGTGATGATGGCAGACCGCTAGTGCATGTCGATGGTTATACACGAAGTGACGGCACCTATGTTGGCGAGCATTATCGCACTCTGCCTGACGGCAATCCTTATAATAATTTGTCATCTAAGTACTGATTTACACAATAAAAGCTTCCAGACCTGCTTTTATGGCTCGTCCGGAAGCTTTTAGCGTATATAGCGTCCCCTTTTTGCATTCTTTAAGCTAATATGATATAATAATTTGACGACTAATCTTTTCACGGTTGATTATCTGCATTTTTTTAAGGAGTTGTAATGGTAGGACTTATTAGTGGTGTACGCAAGAACAGTTTGGCAGCGGACGCAGGCATCAAGGCCGGCGAAAAGCTGTGCAGCGTGGACGGCGTACAGGTTAAGGATATAATTGAATTGAGCTTCTATACCTCCGATTACGAGGTTGATCTGGAGATAGAGGCCACCGATGGCACACGCCGTCAGGTACATATAGAAAAATATCCGGATGAGGATCTTGGCCTGGAGTTTGATTCCGCAGTTTTCGACAGAGTTGCGACCTGCTACAATAACTGTGTTTTCTGCTTTGTTGACCAGATGATTCCCGGTATGCGTCCGGGTCTGTATGTGCGTGATGACGATTACCGTCTGTCCTTCTTATATGGTAACTTCATTACACTCACCAATATGAAGGATGAAGATTTTGAACGTATTATCCGCACGCATCTTACGCCGCTATATGTTTCGGTACACGCTACCGACCCGCAGGTGCGCTGCCAGATGATGCACAACCGTTTCGCCGGTCAGCTGATGGAGCGCTTGCAGCTTTTGTTCGATGCGGGCATTCAGGTGCATACGCAGATTGTGTGCTGCCCCGGTTATAATGACGGCGAGATTCTTGCCAAGAGCTTCCACGATTTGTACGCGCAGTATCCCAATGTACTGACTATGGCGGTTGTTCCCGTAGGTACTACTAAGCACCGCGAGCACCTGACACAGCTTGCTACCTTTACGAAGGAGCAGGCCGCAGAGGTTGTGGAGCAGGTGACCGCATGGCAGGAGCGCTGCCGTAAGGAAACAGGCAAGACGTTTATCTACTTGGGCGATGAATTTTATCTGCTGGCGGAAAAGCCTTTTCCTCCTACCGAATGGTACGACGGCTTCCCGCAGCTGGAAAACGGCATCGGCCTTACGGCCAACTTTATGCTGGAGTGGGACGAGGCGTTGGCGCAGATGCAGAGCTTTCATGCTGCAGAGCCTGCGGTGATTCCCGTGGGTGAGGGCGCTTACCGTGTGCTGGAGCCTTTGATGGCGAAGCTGAACAGTCAGTTCGGTTCGGAGCACCGTTTTGTGCCTGTGCCTAACAGCTTTTTCGGCGGCAAGGTGAATGTTACCGGTCTTTTGACGGGCAGCGATATCTTAGCGAACGTTCAGGACAAGAAGATTATTCTGCCGGATGTGGTTTTGAATAATGATAAGCTGTTTTTGGATGATATGTCGCTGGCGCAGTTCAAGGAGCGTTACCCCGGCAAGGTGGAAATTGCCAAGGGTGCGAAGGAGCTGCTGCATTTATTATTGGAAAGATAGGTGAAGCGTATGCTGCAGGTTTATACAGGTACAGGCAAGGGCAAGACTACTGCCGCTTTGGGCGTAGCGTTGCGTGCCTCCGGTTATGGTATGAAGACACTGATGCTTTCATTTTTGAAGGATGATCCTGAGTACGGCGAGGCGCGGGCTGCAAAGAATCTGCCCTGGTTTACGCTGCGGCAGGTGGGACGCGACGCCTTTGTTAATTTCCATAATCCTGATCCTATTGATTTGAGGATGTGCCGTGACGGCTGGGAAGAGGCGAAAGAGGCTATCAGCTCGCACGCTGCGGACATTATTATCCTCGATGAGCTGAATATTGTGCTTGCTACTCAGATGCTGCCAACGCAGGAGGTTGTCGATTTTTTGCGTGAGCATAAAAATAACGTTGAGGTTGTTACTACTGGTAGAGGTGCACCGGAAGAGCTTATTAAAATTGCCGACCTTGTTACTGATATGAGCGAGGTTAAGCATTACTTCCATAAGGGAGTTTCTTCCAGGAATGGAATTGATCACTAGAGGCAACCCTTCCGTCTACTCGCTGACGCTCGTAGCCACCTCCCCTTTCAGGGGAGATATAGTAGGCTCGATTTAAGATTATAGTTCACAATTATCGCTAACCTCTATATGCTCCCTGAAAGGGAGCTGGCAAAATCACGTCAGTGATTTTGACTGAGGGTTGTGCTTGCGACAAACTGGGTCGTAGCGTCAAGGGAGCTGGCATCGCCGAAGGCGATGACTGAGGGTTGTATGCGCTGTAATAGACATATTCCCCATAAATATACAAAAAATTTACATTTCTATGATAGACACATACTAAAAAATTTATTATGATGAAGGAGATTTGATTATGGCTAAACCGATAGTTGCTATAGTTGGACGTCCGAACGTAGGCAAATCTACTCTTTTTAATATTTTTGCCAACAGCAGGATTTCCATTGTTGAGGATACACCGGGCGTTACCCGCGACCGTCTGTATGCTACCGCCGAATGGCTGGACCACGAGTTTATGATGGTTGATACCGGCGGTATCGAAATCATGAATGCCGATGCTATTGCTGTTTCTATCCGTCAGCAGGCACAGATTGCGATTAAGGAGGCGGACGTTATTCTGTTCGTCTGCGATGCGCGCGCAGGCATTACTACCGAGGATGCTGACGTTGCCCGTCTGCTGCGTCAGTCCAAGAAGCCGATTGTGCTGGCTGTCAATAAGGCGGATTCTCCGAAGCAGGAGATGAATACCTTTGAATTCTATAATCTGGGTATCGGTGATCCGATTGCTGTTTCCGCGTCCAACCATTTGGGCCTGGGCGATTTGCTGGATGCCGTTGTTGCCAAGTTCCCGTCCGATAAGATGGCAGGCGACCTGGAGGAAGAGGACGAAATCAAGGTTGCTCTGATCGGCCGTCCTAATGTGGGCAAGTCCTCTATTTTCAACGCACTGGTAGGCGAGGAGCGTTCTATCGTAAGTGATGTTGCAGGCACTACCCGTGATGCGATTGATACTCCGGTAGTACGCAACGGTCAGAAGTACCTGTTCATTGATACCGCAGGCATGCGCCGCAAGGCTAAGGTTGACGAACCGATTGAAAAATACAGCGTTATGCGTTCACTGCGCGCAGTTGACCGCAGTGACGTTGTGCTGATGGTTTTTGATGCTGTCGAGGGTGTTACCGAGCAGGATAAACGTATCGTCGGCTATGCTCATGAGGCAGGCAAGGCTGTTATTCTGGTTGTCAACAAGTGGGATTTGTACGAGAAGGACAATTCCTCCACTCTGCGTTATACCGAAACTTTGCGCAAGGAGCTTGTTTTCCTGCAGTATGCGCCGGTAGTTTTCGTTTCTGCCGTTACCAAGCAGCGTATTCACCGACTGCCGGAGGTTATCTCCTATGTTGCCGAGCAGAATGCTATGCGTATCGCTACCAGTATTCTCAACCAGGTTATCGAGGACGCTGTGGCTATCAATCCGCCGCCGACCGAAAAAGGCAAGCGTCTTAAGATTCTTTATGTTACACAGGTTAAAATCAAACCGCCAACCTTTGTTATCTTTGTCAACGAACCGGAAATCATGCATTTCTCCTATCAACGTTATCTGGAGAACAAACTGCGTGAGGCCTTTGGCTTTGAAGGCACACCTATTCAGATGATTATCCGTGGTAAGAACGAGGATGAATAAATAAAAGTCAGGTGATTTGTTATGTTCAATGAGGTGGGTATATTACATTTTCTGCTGGGCTTTGTGCTCGGTCATGTCTGCGGCTCTGTTCCCAGCGGCTTATGGCTGGTGCAGGCCTTTCACGGTATTGATATCCGTAATTACGGCAGCAAAAATATCGGCACGACGAACGTTTTCCGTACCGTCGGTCCCAAGACTGCGGTGCTGGTGCTGATTGCCGATGCCTTCAAGGGTATTCTCGCGGTTGGTATTATGAGTTATTTTTTCCACAATCCGCTGCTGGATGTGGTTACGGCTTTGGGGGCGCTTTTGGGACACAATTATTCGCTTTTTCTGGGCTTTAAGGGTGGCAAGGGCGTTGCGACCGCACTGGGCCTGTTGATTTTCATGATGCCTAAGGTTGCTGTGGCTAGCTTCGGTATCTGGCTGGTGTGCGTGCTGCTGACGCGCTATGTATCGCTTGGCTCCATTATGGCTGCCATCTTTACGCCGCCGCTGGCGTGGTATCTGGGTTATCCCTCTGCCTATGTGATTTTCTCGGTGGTTGCCGCTTTCTTTGTAGTTTTGCGCCACAAGGAAAATATCCATCGCCTGCTCACAGGCACCGAAAGCAAAATCAAACCGGGCAATGCCAAGGATCTGCAGAAATAAAATATCGCTTCTACGCTGATGTAGGCCAATGCTTACATCAGCTTTTTTCATATACTAAAGCAGGATTTTTGTTCTGCCTAAAGAATATAATAATATTACAAGTATTTTAGGTTACTTGCAGTAAAATATATGCTGCAAGAAGGGAGGAACGAAATTGCGATTAGCAAAGCTTTTATATACAGCTGCTGTTGTTTGCGGACTGCTGCTGCCTTTGGGTGCTTCGGCCGCAGGCATTACCAATTATCCGCCGCTGGTGAATCCGTCGCACTGGACGGAGCAGAATAAGAGCGGTGATACGGTTATTCTGGATGCGAAGGGTGTGGCAGCCTTCAACGTCAAGGTGCGCGCTGCTTCCCGCAGTATGCCTGACCTGGCAAATTATCCTGCGACGATGAGCGGTGATGCGCTCAAAACGAGGATTATGGATTATTCTATCCTTGACGATGACCTGTATCTGCATGGCAACAAGGTGAGCGAAAACTATAAGAATATCCTACGCAAACAGAGCAATATCAGCGCTATTCCCAAAAGCGTGGCTGTGCAATACGCAGTGACGGTGCGCCGTACAGCGGTGCGTGCGCTGCCTACGGGCGAAGGCCTGTATTATTACGCGGGAGACAGAGATTTTGACGCGCTGCAAGAAACTATGCTGGACCCCGGCGAGCCTGTGGCTGTGCTGCACACCAGTGCCAACGGTTATTTTTACTACGTGCAGGCAGTAAATTACAGCGGTTGGGTGAGCAAGTATAATGTAGCCATGACCGATAAGAATTCCTGGAACAGCTTTGTAAAGCCGCAGAAGTTTCTTGTTGTTACCGATGCGGAATATAACCTGAAAACAGACGGCGAGCAGGTGCTGTACCAACAGGGAGCACGCCTGCCGGTTGACAGTGTGCAAAGCAATACCTATACGGTAATTGCGCCTGTGCGCACTAAAGCAGGCCAGCTGCAGAAGCAGAAGCTGTTGGTGCCGAAGGCTGCATCCGCCGTGCATTACGGCTATTTGCCCTATACAAGCAATAATCTGCTTAATTCCGCCTTCAAATTTTACGGCAAGCCTTATGGCTGGGGCGGTTTGAAAAACAGCGTGGATTGCTCAAGCCTGGTGTTCAATGCTTACCGCACTGTGGGCATTGTGCTGCCGCGTAATGCCGACCAGCAGGAGTTGACCGCAGGCACGAAGAAAAAGCTCAGCGGCAGCTCACAGGAACGCGCCACCGTTATCAGCAAGCTGATGCCCGGTGCAGCGCTTTATATGGATGGCCATTGCCTGATGTATATCGGCAATATCAACCAGACACCGTATACGATTCATGCGCTGGGCTCTTATTTTTCCAAGGGCCGCCTGATGCGTGAGATGAAGGTGCTGGTGAGCGATTTGTCGTTGCAGCGTTCCAGCGGCAATACCATGCTTAACGAATTGCAGACTGCAATAGAATATAAATAATGATAGGAGAGTTTAAGATATGTTAAACCAATTTCAATGCATTGCAGCGGAAGTCAACGCTGCAGCTTATAATGATGCGGACAGTATTGTCCTCTTTCTGTGTAAGGAATGTGCGGCAGCTATCGACAAGCTGGAGCTGCCGGAGGCTGCAGCCAAGGCGGTGATGGCGTACACTGCACAGCACGATGATATTTATGACGCAGGCAGCGTAACCACACTGGTGCTGCCGCAGGGAGAAGGTTTGCTGACACTGCTTTTGGCAGGCTGTGGCGAGGGCAAGGACTGCAAGCCGAACAATTTCCGTAAGTCTGCCGGCGCTGCTGCCCGCGCTTTGCACAAGGATAAGGCGCAAAAAGCGGTACTTGCCGCACCTATTCTGTTGAACGCCGAACGCAGCAAAAACCTGCAGGCGCTTGTTGAAGGCCTGTACCTCGGCGCGTACACCTTCAACCGCTTCAAGAGCGAAGCAAAGCAGGCACCGCTGTGCGAGGCTACCGTGCTGAGCGCTGTGCCGGAGGCGGCGGAAATCATTAACGCTGCGGAAATCTCTGCGGAAGCAGTGTGCTATGCACGTGATCTGGTGAATAACCCCGGTAACGTGGTAACACCGCAGACCATGGCTGACGATGCCCTGAAGCTGGGGCAGGAGCTGCCGCTGGAAATTACCATTATGGACGAAACACTGATGGAAGCAAGAGGCATGCATGCACTGCTGGCAGTAGGTCAGGGCAGTCATAACCCTCCGTGCCTCGTTGCCTTGCGCTACAACGGCAACGGTGACGCTCCCTATACAGCCTTCGTAGGCAAGGGCATCACCTTCGACAGCGGCGGTATTTCCATTAAGCCTGACGATAACATGGGCGAGATGAAGGACGATATGACAGGTGCAGGTGCTGTGCTCGGCGCTATGCGTGCCATCGCACGTTTAGGCCTGAAATGCAACGTTATCGGTGTGCTGGCCTGCGCGGAAAATATGCCTGACGGCAAGGCGCAACGCCCTGGCGACATCGTGCGTGCAGCCAACGGCAAGACCATCGAGGTTGTTTCCACCGATGCGGAAGGACGCATGGTGCTGGCGGACGCAGTCTGGTATGCCTGCCAAATGGGTGCCAAAAAGGTTATTGATATAGCAACGCTCACCGGTGCGGTAATCATCGCCCTGGGCAATGAAACCAGCGGGATTGTGGCCAATGACGACGAGCTGGTGGAGCAGATTAAGCTGGCAGGTCGCATGGCCGGTGAAAACTACTGGCAGCTGCCTTCCCTGCCCGAATGCAAGGAAGCCATCAAGAGCGACGTTGCCGATTTGCTGAACAGCGCAGGACGTGCTGGCGGCTGCATCACCGGCGGCCTGTTCATTGGTGAATTCGTTGATAAAGATATCCCGTGGGCGCATCTTGATATCGGCGGCACCTCCACCGCAACCAAGACGGAGGGCTTCAAGGTTAAAGGCGGTACTGCCTTTGGCACTATGACGCTTATCAAGCTGGCAGGTATGCTGTAATGGCTACGCAGCTTGTAGATTTACATTTGCACAGCACCTTCAGCGACGGACGCTATACGCCGACCATGCTGGTGGACGAGGCTGTGTCTAAAGGCATCAGCGTTATCGCTGTCACCGACCATGATTCGTGGAACGGTCTGGCGGAGGCGCGCGAGGCGGCGAAGCGCTACGGCGGACGCATCCGCGTCCTCACCGGCGTGGAGCTGGGAACGCAGTACGAGGATGATGCCGTGCATATTTTAGGCTATCACGTTTCTATGGACTGTGAAGCGCTGCATAAGAAAATGAACGAAATGCGCCATGCGCGCGAGCACCGTTTATATGCCATGCTGGAAAAGCTGGAAAAATTAGGCTACCATGTAGAGGTAGAGGCCTGCGACCCCAAGAACAGGGCAGTAGGCCGTCCGCATGTGGCCAAGGCACTGGTGGCCAAGGGATATTTTGCTACCGTGCAGGAGGTTTTTGACGCACTGCTGCACCGCGGCGGACCGGCGTATGTGCCGCAGCCCAAGCTTTCTCCGCAGGAGGCAGTGGCGCTGATTCACAAGGCAGGCGGCATAGCTGTGCTGGCGCATCCCTCGGAGCTTGTTGATAAAACGCTGCCCGAGCGCTTGCTTGCCGCAGAACCGTTTGACGGCATAGAGGTGTGGCACCCCAGCGCAGATGTGCAGGCGCAAGCCCATTGGCGTGCTTTGGCAAAGGAGCGCGGACTGTTGGTGAGCGGCGGCAGTGACTTTCATGGAATTCCTGACCGTTTCCCCACAAAGCTCGGAATATGGCAGGTGCAATATGATGATGTTAAGGGTGTAATAGAATGGAAGTAGTTGCTTTTGTAGGACCCAGCGGCACAGGCAAGAGCCACCATGCCATCGGCGTGGCCTTTGACAACCGCTGTGACGCTATTATTGACGACGGCCTGCTGATTAAGGGCACCAAAATTCTGGCAGGCACCTCCGCCAAAAACGAAGACAACAGAATACAGGCCGTTAAGCGCGCTATCTTCACAGATGAAGGGCACGCGCAGGCGGTGCGTGAGGCGCTGGCGACCAACAACATTCATCGTCTGCTGATTATCGCTACCTCGGACAATATGATCAACAAGATTATCGGCAGGCTGAAGCTGGATAAGCCGGTTAAGACGGTGTATATCAACCAGATTGCCAGCAAGGCCGAAATCAAGAAGGCCCGCCATGCGCGTCTGCAGGAGGGCAAACATATCGTGCCGGTGCCGACGATTGAGCTGAAACCTCATTTCACAGGCTATTTTGCCGATTTGCCCTATAATATTTTTTCCAGCCAGCGCAAGCAGGAGAAGGATGCGGACCGTTCTATTGTACGTCCTTCGTTTAGCTTTTACGGCAAGCTGCTGATTTCCGACAGTGCGCTGGAGGATATCATCAAAATTATCGGGCGCAAGCTGGAGGGCGTGGAGCGCATCACCTCAATTAAGGTGCGCCGCCGCAGTGACAACAGCAAGGGCATTGTTATCAGCGTAGAGGTTGTGCTGTATTACGGTGTTAAGCTCTTTGCCGTTACCAAGCAGTTCCAGGCGAAGATTAAGGAAAAGATTGAGTATATGACGGCCATGAAGGTGAATAATGTGAATGTTTCCATCCGCAGCCTGGCTGTGAAGAAGTGAATAGAGCAGCTGTATGCTTTGAATACTTTAGGATGCACAAATCCCCCGTATGGAACCCTGCGGGGGATTTTGTTTTTTGATACTTTGGGTTAATTCAACTTCTTTCGGGGACGAAAGAAGTAAATATAGATCTTGAAGGCTGATCTTAGGGATTAGAGAATTTTCTAACTATTCTTGACATTGTCACAATTATCTGATAATATAAACCCATAAGATTTTGCACACCTGCCTGGAGCACGGTCACTGCAGCGTCACGAACGCCTTATGTATTATTGAAGTAGTACATATGGCGTTTTTTATTAAGAAGGGAGTTGAAGTAATGCAGACAAATGAAGCAAGTCAAGAAAGTGAAATCAAGCAGGTCATCCGTAGCCTATGTATGATGAATAACAGGTTTATGAACTTCATGCTTGATGACAACAAGAAAGCAGCGCAGGTTTTCTTGCGCATTATCCTGGGAGATGATAAAATTAAAGTGAAGAATGTCAGAATACAGAGCTTTATCCAAAATATCTACGGACATTCTTCGCAACTGGATATTTTAGCGCAGGATAGCAAAGGACGTTATTTTAACGTAGAAGTGCAGAGAAGCGATGAAGGCGCTCCGGCAAGACGTGCCAGATTTTACAGCAGTATTCTTGATACGCATTTTCTGCAGCCAAGTAAGCTCTATGAAGAGCTGCCGGATACCTACGTGATTTTTATCACCGAGAATGATGTCTTGCGCGATAATTTGCCGTTATATGATATAAGACGAACAATTAAGCAAAGTGCTAGGGATTTTGAAGATGGTTCGCATATTATTTATGTCAACAGTCAGCGCCGTGATGATACAGCGCTGGGCAAGCTCATGCAGGACTTATACTGCACAGAGCCTAAAAATTTACATTACCAAGAATTTGCCGAGCGCATGGAATTTTTGAAATACAGCAAGGAGGGCGAAGAAAAAATGACAGACGTAATTGAGGAATATGCTGCAAGAAAAGCAGAAGCAGCAGCGAAGGCAGTTGAAGAATATGCTGCAAAAAAGGCTGAAGCAGTCGCAAAAGAAGCTAAGAAAAAAGAGCAGGCAAACAAAATCGAGCTTGCCAAAGGCCTTTTGGCTGACGGCATGAGTATCGAATTCACTGTACGTCACTCTAAACTTTCTGAAGCAGAGGTACGTGAGCTTGCCTCCAAGCTGACCGCATAAAAACTTCTTCCATAATATTATAAATTTCACCCGTTCTTCACAGCAGCTTGTGCCTTGCACTTCGCTGCTGTTTTTTTATGCGCTAAAATCTGCTATAATATATAGTGTATAATTAGCTTTACTGCAATGAGCGTTACAGCCTCAGCAGAATAAATTCCGCTACGGCCTGCAGCGCTTTTTCGCAAGCAATAAGGAGTGATAAGCATGGAGATAAAATCTGTCGCACTTTTAGGAGCAGGAGCCGTTGGCTCTTATATAATCTGGGGACTGAGCAAGCTCCCCGATATCAGATTCGGCATTATCGCCGAAGGCAGCCGTGCTGCGCGTTTGCGTGACGAGGGCTGCACCATCAACAACGTTACCTATCATCCGCAGGTGTGGAGCCCGCAGGAGGCCAAGGGCGTAGATCTTTTGATTGTCGCCTTAAAATATGGCGCTCTGCCGGGCGCGTTGGCAAGCATCCGCGAGGCAGTAGGCCCCCATACTACTGTCATGAGCCTGATGAACGGCGTGGACAGCGAGGAGATTATTGCCGGTGCTATCGACAGCAAGCAGATTCTGCCTGCTCTGATTAAGATTGCGTCGCGTCACGAGGGCAACGGCGTGCGCTTCAACCCGGAAAAAACTATCGGTATTGTTTTCGGTGAAGTGCAGGCTCCCTTTGACAGCGAGCGTGTGCTGGCGATTGAAGCGCTTATGCACAGTGCCGATATCCATATCCGTCATACGGATTGCATTAATGAAGAAATCTGGTGCAAGTTCCGCCTGAACGTCTGCAACAATCTGCCGCAGGCTGTGATTGGCGCAGGTCTTGGCTGCTATCAGGACAGTGAGCATATGCGTGCTATTAAGGAAGGTCTGCGCCGTGAGCTGGAGGCCATCGCCGCCGCCAAGGGCATTGATATGAGTAAATGTCCCGCAAGCTCCGGCCGTGGCAGTGCCGTTCCGCCATCTGTGCGCTATTCCACGCTGCAGGATCTGGACGCAGGCAGACACACCGAGATTGATATGTTCTCCGGTGCTCTGATGGCGATGGGCAAGGAGCTGGGGATTCCCACTCCCTACAACGAATATACCTATCATATTATCAAAGCGTTGGAGGAAAAGAACGATGGCCTGTTCGATTACTCCGGACAGAACAAGGAAAATACCTGCGCGCGTTGAGTGCGCATTAAAGGAGGCAGAAAGCAGATGAAGAATTTGCTGACGATTGCCGGCAGTGATTCCAGCGGCGGCGCAGGAATCCAGGCCGATTTAAAGACCTTTGCCGCTCATGGCACCTTCGGTATGAGCGTCATTACCGCCGTTACGGCACAAAACACCTGTGGTGTTACCGCAGTACAGAATATTGACTGTGATATCGTCGAAGCACAGATTTCTGCCGTTTTTGACGATATCCGTGTGGACGCAGTGAAAATAGGCATGGTATCGCAGCCGGAGATTATCCGTACGATTGCCGCCTGCCTGCGCCGTTATCAGCCGCGCATTATAGTGGTGGACCCGGTGATGATTTCCAAAAGCGGTTATCCGCTACTGGCACCGGAGGCCTGCGAAACGCTGATTAAGGAGCTGCTGCCGTTGGCTACACTGGTTACGCCCAACCTGCCGGAAGCAGAGGCGATTACCGGTATGCAGGTTACGGAAAAAGCGCAGATGCGCGCAGTAGCGGAAAAAATTATTGCTCTGGGTGCGAAGGCTGTGCTCGTAAAGGGCGGTCATTTAAGCGATACGGCGGATGATTTACTCTTTGACGGCAGCACGGAAACATGGTTCCCCGGCAAGCGCATTGCTACGAAGAATACCCACGGCACAGGCTGCACACTGTCGAGCAGTCTGGCGGCAAATCTGGCCAAGGGGCTTGGGCTGACGGATGCGGTACGCGCCTCCAAGGCCTACGTTACCGAAGCCATCGAGCATGGCATCGAACTGGGCAGCGGCTGCGGTCCGACGCATCATTTTGTTGATTTATACAGAAAGGCTGGTATCTTAGACTAATGGATTTAAAAAATACTTTTGGCGAGCTGGTTGACAAGCTGCGTAAGGCAAGACCTGTCATCCACGAAATTACTAATTATGTTACGGCGGAAAGCTGTGCAGATGCTGCGCTGGCAGCAGGCGCTTCTCCGGTGATGGCCGATGAGCCGGAGGAGGTTATTGAAATTACCGCCGGTGCCGATGCACTGGTGCTGAATCTTGGTACGCTGAGCTTTAATAAGCAAATAGCTATGGAGCGTGCGGCGCAGGCGGCCAAAACCAAGGGCATCCCCGTAGTGCTGGACCCTGTGGGTGTAATGGCTTCTACCGTACGCTTGAACTTCGCACTGAAGCTGCTGAACGCAGGCTATATTGACATCGTGCGCGGCAACCACAGCGAATGTCAGGCGCTGCTGCTAGGCGCAACCGGCGGCCGTGGCGTAGACAACATGGAGCAGGGGACCGAAGAGGGTGAAGCACTGCGCACCGCCAAGGACGCTGCTGCGAAATTCGGCTGCGTGTTTGCTGTTACCGGCCCGATTGACAACATCAGCAACGGCAAGCAGGCTGTTGTGCTGAACAACGGTCACCCGCTGCTGCAGGATATCACCGGCAGCGGCTGCATGACTACTACCTTAGTTGCCTGCTGCGCCGCTATTACCAAGGATATGCTCGTTGCGGCAGCACTGGGCGTAGTAATCATGGGCCAGAGCGCCGAGCTGGCAGCCAACTTTCTCGAGAAGAAGGACGGCCCCGGCATGTTCAAGGTGCGCCTGATTGACGCAATTTACCATGTAACTACGAAGTGGAATCTGGTGAACCTGAAGCCGGAGGAAAAGGTGTCCTGATGAAAGCACAGCCTGATTACAGTATTTATCTGGTTACGGACGATGGCTGCCTGCAGGGCAGGGCGCTGCTTGACTGCGTGCGTGAGGCGCTCGAAGGCGGCGTGACGCTGGTGCAGTACCGCGCCAAGACGGCATCCAGCGCGGAGATGTACGCCGAAGCGCTGCAGCTGAAAGCACTGTGCGACAGCTTTAAGGTGCCGCTGATTATCAACGACCGTCTGGATATCGCTATGGCGGTGGGCGCAGCAGGCGTACACTTGGGGCAGGACGACCTTCCCTGCGCTGCGGCACGCAAGATTCTGGGCGAGGATTACATCATCGGCCTTTCGGCGCACAATCCGGCGGAGGCTAAAGCGGCGCTGCAAAGCGGTGCGGATTACCTTGGCTGCGGCGCTGTCTTTGGCACTGCTACGAAGGCAGACGTTAAAAAGCTGGGTACGGAAGGACTTACGGCTATCTGCAGGGAGAAGGGACTGCCTGTTGTCGGCATCGGCGGCGTGACTGCAGACAATTACCGCGAGGTGCGCGCGGCAGGCGCTGACGGCGCAGCCATAGTCAGCGGCATACTGGCGCAGCCTGATATCCGCGCTACGGTAAGAGCTATTGCCAGGGTAAGCCAAGAGTTTACCAAATAATAAACGTTATAATAACGTTCCTGTTCAATAAAATTATGGTCATCTTTTAGGGTGGCCATTTTTGTATTAAAGCTGATTTTCCGAATTATTTTTAGTTAAAACTGAAAAATGTTCACTAATATGCCTATATTTATCGCTATCCATATTGGATAAAACGCCGAAGTGTGTTAAAATAGATACATAAATAGCAAGTATTCACCTCGAAAAAATTACATTGGAGGCCGTGTATATGAGTAACATTAGAAGACTTTTTGTAGAAAAGAAGGATGCCTTTGCTGTCGAAGCACATGGCTTGCTGGCAGACCTGCGCAACAACCTCGGTATGAGCAATCTTACCGGTATGCGTATCGTTAACCGCTATGACGTGATGGGCCTGAGCGATGAAGAATTCGCTATGGCTAAACAGCTTGTGCTGTCCGAGCCGCCTGTCGACAATGTCGTAGAAGAGGAGCTGCCGCTGGCTGCAGGCGAGGCTGCTTTCGCTGTAGAGCTGCTGCCTGGTCAATACGACCAGCGCGAGGATTTTGCCGAACAATGTATCCAGCTGATTACCCAAAAGGAGCGCCCGATGGTTGCTGCCGCTAAGGTATATGTGCTGGAAGGCGAGCTGACTGCGGAAGAAGTTGAAAAGATTAAGGCTTACTGCATCAACCCGATTGAAGCACGTGAGGCTGAACAGGCTAAGCCTGAAACCCTCATCAGCACCTGCGAGGAGCCGGAAAAGGTTAAGGCTGTTGCAGGCTTCCTGACCATGTCTAAAGAAGAGGCAGAAGCACTGCGCCAATCCATGGGCCTGGCTATGAGCCTGGATGACCTGCTGTGGTGCCAAAAATACTTCAACGAAGAGCACCGCGAGCCGACTATTACCGAAATCCGTGTGCTGGATACCTACTGGTCCGACCACTGCCGTCATACCACCTTCATGACGCAGATTGAAGATGTAGATATCGTTCCCGGCACCTTTACCCAGCCTGTGCAAGAGGCTTATGACAAATATATGGCTGCCCGTGACGAGGTTTACGGTGAAGACACCGAGCGTCCGGTAACCCTGATGGATATTGCCGTAATCGGCATGAAGAAGCTGCGCAAGGAAGGCAAGCTGGCTGACCTTGACCAATCCGAAGAAATCAATGCATGCTCTATCGTTGTGCCTATCGAAATCGACGGTAAGACCGAAGAGTGGCTGGTAATGTTCAAAAACGAAACCCATAACCATCCGACCGAAATCGAACCGTTCGGCGGCGCTGCTACCTGCCTCGGCGGTGCCATCCGTGATCCGCTGTCCGGCCGTTCCTATGTATATCAGGCTATGCGTGTAACCGGCAGTGCCGACCCGCGCACCCCAATCAGCGAAACCCTGCCCGGCAAGCTGCCTCAGCGCAAGATTACCATCGGTGCAGCTGCAGGCTACAGCTCCTACGGCAACCAGATCGGTCTGGCAACCGGCCATGTACAGGAATACTATCATGATAAATTTGTTGCGAAGCGTATGGAAATCGGCGGCGTAATCGGCGCTGCTCCCCGCAGTGCAGTTCGTCGTGAGCGTCCCGCTGCCGGTGATATCGTAGTGCTGTTGGGCGGCAAAACCGGCCGTGACGGCTGCGGCGGTGCAACCGGTTCCTCCAAGGAGCACACCGTTGACTCCCTCATGAGCTGCGGCGCAGAGGTACAGAAGGGCAATCCTCCGACCGAACGCAAAATCCAACGCCTGTTCCGCAACCCTGCCGTAACCGCAATGATCAAACGCTGCAACGACTTCGGTGCAGGCGGTGTATCCGTTGCTATCGGCGAGCTGACCGACGGTCTTGTTATCGACCTCGATAAGGTTCCCAAGAAATACGAAGGCCTGGACGGCACCGAGCTGGCTATCTCCGAATCTCAGGAGCGTATGGCTGTTGTTATCGCTGCCGCTGACCGTGATGCCTTCATCAAATATGCTGACGAAGAAAACCTGGAAGCAACTGTTGTTGCCGACGTTACCGAAGAACCGCGCCTGGTTATGTTCTGGCGTGGCGATAAAATTGTTGACCTGTCCCGCGCTTTCCTCGATACCAACGGCGTTGCACAGCACACCAATATCGTAGTAAGCGAAGAAAAAGAGGACAACGTATTCGAGCAGGTTCCTGCCGAAGTAACCTCCGCTGCTAACCTTGAGGCTGCATGGCTGGCTAACCTCGGCCGTCTGAATGTCTGCAGCGAAAAGGGCCTGTCAGAGCGCTTTGACAGCACCATCGGCCGCGGCACCGTAATGATGCCGTTCGGCGGCAAAACCCAGCTCACTCCGAGCGAGGGCATGGTAGGCCGCATTCCTGTGCTGCACGGCAACACCACCGCAGCCAGCGTAATGGCCTGCGGCTATAACCCGAACGTTGCCTGCTGGAGCCCGTTCCATGGCGCAATGTACGCTGTAACTGAATCCATAGTTCGTGCCGTAGCTCTGGGTGCTGATCCCGCTAAGCTGCGCCTGACTCTGCAGGAGTACTTTCCGAAGCTGCATGATGCCAAAAGCTGGGGCCAGCCGTTCAGCGCACTGCTGGGCGCTTTCACCGCACTTGATGCTCTGGACCTGCCGGCAATCGGCGGCAAGGACAGCATGAGTGGTACCTTCATGGATAAAACCGTTCCGCCGACACTCGTTTCCTTCGCAGTAGGCGTAATCGACGGCAACAAGGCTGTATCTGCCGACTTCAAGGCAGCAGGCGACAAGGTAATCTTCCTGTCCTGCCCGCGCAATAATGCCGAAGTTCTGGACTTTGCAGCCCTGAAGGAAAACCTGACCGCTGTACACAAGGCTATGGAAGCAGGCAAGATTGCTGCTGCTGCCGCTGTTAAAGAGGGTGGCGTAGCTGCACTGGTAACCACCATGAGCCTGGGCAACGAGCTTGGCTTTGAATTCATCAAACCGTTCCACGATACCGACAGTCTCTTCACTCTGCAGCCCGGCGGCATGGTCCTCGAGCTGGCAGCCGGCGTAGAACCGGAAGAGCTGTTCGAAGGCCTTGATTACATGCTGCTAGGCCACACTACTGCCGAAGCAGGCATCACCATCAACGATACCAAGATTGACGCTGCGAAAGCCTTTGCCGCATACCGCGAGCCGCTGCTGGGCATTTTCCCGGACGGCACTCCGAAGGCAGAAGAGCCTGCTGACATCGCAATGCCGCTGTACAAGAGCGAGCTGACTTTAACCGCTCCGGTGAATATCGCCAAACCGCGCGTATTCATCCCCGTATTCCCCGGCAACAACTGCGAATACGACAGCGCCCGTGCTTTTGAAGCTGCAGGTGCCGAAGCTAACACCTTCATCGTACGCAACCTTACCGCTGCTGCTATCGAAGAATCCGTAGAAGCAATGGTTAAATATATCAACAACTCCCAAATCGTTATGATTCCCGGCGGCTTCAGCGCCGGTGACGAGCCTGACGGCAGCGGCAAGTTCATCGCTACCATGTTCCGCAACCCGCGCATCAAGGAAGCAATCAGCGAACTCTTGGAAAACCGCGATGGCCTGATGCTGGGTATCTGCAACGGCTTCCAGGCATTGATTAAGCTCGGCCTCGTTCCGTACGGCGATATCCGCGACATGATAAGCGATGCACCGACCTTGACCTTCAACAACATCGGCCGCCATATTTCCCAGATTGTTACCACCAGAGTTGTTTCCAACAAATCTCCGTGGTTCAGCCTGTGCGAGCCCGGCGAAGAGCATGCAGTTGCCGTATCCCACGGTGAAGGCCGCTTCTACGCTCCGGAAAGCACTATCAAAGAGCTGTTCGCCAACGGCCAGGTTGCTACCCAGTATGTAAATGCTCAGGGCGTACCGACCATGAACACTCCGTTCAACCCGAACGGCAGCCTGTATGCTATCGAAGGCATCACCAGCCCCGACGGACGTATCCTCGGCAAGATGGGCCACAGCGAGCGCTTTGCTCCGGGCCTGTTCCGCAATATTGCAGGCGACAAGGATCAGAAGATTTTCCTGTCCGGCGTAAGCTACTTCAAATAAGCTGAGGCTTAATAACGACACAATAAAACGCTCTGCTGACCGCAAGGTTGGCAGAGCGTTTCTGTATATATGTGTATATTTTGGCTATCCTCAAAAACCGTACAAAACTGTACAAACCGTACAAACGTAGGCAGGGCAAGGCTTTGCGCATGTACGGTTTTGTATTGGTGTACGGTTTAAACGATTTTCAATTCTTTTACAAGAGCGTCCTGCAGCAGGCTGCTGAAATTGATATTAGCATCCAGAGCACGCTTATTGAGCCACGCAGGGATAGTCAGCGTCTTTTTAACAGACCTCGTGTTCTTTGCCAAGTCTATTTTGGACTGAATCAAGGAAGTATAGGTATTAGGTTCGGTCAATTTGATGTTTTGGGGAGCAGAAGCCTGAGGCAGCTTTTCGCCGCCCTCCAGCAGTCCCAGCAAAAAGCATTCCATCGCTTCCGCCGCGTTGGCCAGCAGCTCCTCCTGCGTATCGCCTTGCGTAAAGCAGCCCGGAAGGTCGGGGAATTCTGCCAACAGGCCATCATCATCAACATGAATAATTGCGGGATATATAACGAGCATGATGTAGCGCCTCCTTTATGTTCGATAATATACGGAAAGATACAATAGTATATATTTATAGTTTCCTTGTATTTATTAATCCCTTATAAGTTAAGTAATGCTGCCAATCGGGACAACTAAAAATAACTTGCTTTAAGAAAGAAAATCGCGATTCGTCTGCATTTATAATCCAATATAAAGTATCTACAGCAATGTTAGAAGACAAATCCAACGGCCAGCCATGATGTCCCGTGCCAATACATGGAATGGCTATTGTTTCACAACGATAGTATTCTGCTGCTTGTAGAATAGAGGCATAGCACTGACTAAATTTTTCTATGTTTATATCATTCTTTATATAATACTTGGGAGTGAGAACATGAAAAATATATTTTGCCGGCAAATTAAATCCTGGTGTTGCAATACATTCACCTTCAACAAGACCATCAGCGCATTCTAAATACTTATCCAATTCTGCTTCTCCGGCACTTTCATATATTGATTTACAAATGCCAGAGCCTTTAATTAAATGTTGATTAGCTGAATTGACAACAGCATCGCATTTTATCTCAGTAATATTGTTTTTGATAACCAAGTATTCCAATACAACCAACTCCTTATAAAAATATAAAAGAAAAGTTTGAAAAGACTATCGAATTTATCTGTTTACAAACTCATTTTAGCACGTATATACGTACATCACAAGTAATATCGCAGCAATTATGCTATAATATACATATAACAAATGAGTGGAGGCGTATACAATGCTGGGTGCAATTATCGGTGATATTGTCGGTTCACGTTTTGAATGGGATAATTACAAAGCGAAGGATTTTGAGTTTTTGACTAATGACTGCTTTTTTACAGATGACAGCGTAATGTCTTTGGCGTTATGCGAGGCGCTTTTGGAGAGCAAGCCTGATTTCAGTGATTTGCGCGAGCAGGCTGTAGCAAAAATGCGTGACTTTGGTGACGCATATCCTGATGCTGGTTATGGCAGAACGTTTTCCTGCTGGCTTTATTTCGGCGACCCGCAGCCTTATAACAGCTATGGCAACGGTTAGGCAATGCGCGTGAGCGGTGTTGTCTATGCTGCGAATACTATGGAGCAGGTCAAACAGCTTTCGCTGATGGTGACAGATGTGACGCACAACCATCCGGAGGGCATTAAGGGAGCGGAAGCAACTGCCGTGGCAGCCTTTATGGCTAAGCAGGGCGCAGATATGCAAGCCATAAGGGATTATATTGATGCTAACTATTATCCTATGGACTTTACGCTCGATGGCATTCGCGATTCCTACATGTTCAACGAAACCTGCCAGAATACCGTACCGCAGGCATTGATGGCCTTCTTTGAGTCGACAAGCTATGAAGATGCAATCCGTAATGCTATTTCTATCGGCGGCGACAGCGACACACTGGCAGCAATCACCGGGGCGGTAGCAGAATGCTACTACGGCATTCCGCAAAAACTACGGGAGCAGGGCATGAGCTATCTGGACGAAAGACTGCTTGGTGTATTGCGAGCTTTTGAAGAAAAGTATCCGCCGAAGATTGCGGAACTGTAAGAACATGCTGCTGATGAAAATATTATGGACCTATCCAAGCAATGGATTGCAGAAAATATGGCAGCATCTAAGGTCCTGGCAGAATGAGTATTTTCTGATAAAAGTAATGATGATGTGTCAGAGCATCATCATTAAGACAACAAAACTGTACAAACGCAAGCTGGGCAAGGCGTTGCGCGTGTACATTTTTTGTCATGGTGTCAAAAAATGTTGATTTTCCTAAAATATTCGTGTAAAAATATGCGAAAAAATGCGCTTTTTTTACACTAAACTACACGAATAGTAAAATTCATGCGTTCACAATCATAGTCAATCGCTCAAAATTAGGTTGAATTTCTCCTAGAAGCTGGCTATAATATAGTTAAAGAAATATACGAGGAGGTAAGAAAATGAATATCAATACTAAAAATATGGTTTCTATTACAGAAGCTAATCAAAACTTCTCCAGAATTGCCCGTATGGTTGATGAAAATGGTTCTGTATTAGTTCTGAAAAATAATGCTCCACGTTATTTGATTATAGAATATAGCATTGCAGAACAAGAAGAAGATGCCGATGATGAAGATATTATGAAGCTTTCCAAACGATTAATTGCTAAAAATATGGAAGCATATAAGGCTCTGGCAGAATGATTGTTTTGACAAAAACTCAAATACTAAAATTACATTCTCAGCTTATTGCAATCACCGGGGGAACTGACGGAGTAAGAGATCACGGGTTGCTTGAATCAGCACTACAGGCTCCTTTTCAGGGATTTTCCGGAGTTGATATCTTTCCCACAATACAGCAAAAGGCGGCTCGCTTAGCTTATGGCTTGATAAAAAACCATGCCTTCATCGACGGAAATAAGCGCATTGGAGCACATGTTATGTTAATGTTTCTGATGCTTAACAAAATTGAATTAGTATATAGTCAGCAGGAGTTAATAGATGTAATTTTAGCAGTAGCTTCCGGTAAGAGCAATCTTGATGATTTGGTGCAATGGGTTTTAGAACATCAACTCTGATCAAAACTGTGCAGAGCCTGTACAATCCTTATCACGAGATGGATATCCGCCATTTTACGGAGAAGATGACGGAGCTTTATAAAGAAGCGAAAAAGGACACGAACCTGAAGCTGTTGCGCCAGAGGGCAAAGCTGACGCAAAGGGAGCTGGCAGAGGTTCCGCTGCGCACTGTGCAGCAGTATGAGCAGCGACAGAAGAATATTAACCGCGCGCAGGCAAAAACGCTTGCCAGAATAGCCAAACAGCTTTATTGTAATATCGAGGATTTACTGGAGAAGGTCTAAACAGCTAAAAACCGTACACAACAAATAAAACCGTACAGCCCCAAAGCCTTATGCAGCAAGGGGTTGTACGGTTTTGTACGGTTTTTAGAGAGCGCTCAGCCCTTATAGAAAAAATAGCTGATGAGTGCTACCTGCAGGAAGAAGATGAGCGGTACGCCGAAGATGAATTTCAGATGCTGTGTCTTGTGGCGGAAAAGCTGCATGGCAATAAATGCGCCTGCGCTGCCGCCGAGCGCTGCTAAAAGCAACAGCACTATTTCCGGCACACGCCAGCTATGCAGCTTGGCGAAGGCTTTATCCGCACCGTAGACGACAAAGGCGGTGCAGTTGATGAAGATCAGGTAATAATATAAAACGCTGTGCATGGTTCATACCCTCACTTTCTCCTGTTCAGCTGCTTTACTCCAGCAGCTTGGCGATATCCGGCAGGGGAGCGACGCTGCGCTTTAAAATGCCGTGCATATAGGCAATGGCAATGCCATAGTTGGTCATGGTGATGTTCTGCGCTGCAGCACGCTCGCTGCGGCTTTGCATTTCGCGTTCGTTGAGCATGCAGCCGCCGCAATGCACTACAAGCTTATACTGTGACAAGTCAGCGGGGAATTCCGTGCCGCTGCTGAAGCAGAATTCAGGCTCCGCTTTGGTGAAGCTGCGAATCCAGCCGGGAAGCTTTACTGTGCCGATATCCTGACATTGGCGGTGGTGCGTGCAGCCCTCGCTGATGAGTATCTTATCGCCATCCTGCACTGTATCGAGCACACGCACTGCCTCTACGGCAGAACTGAGTGTGCCCTTGTAGCGCGCCATGAGGATGGAGAAGGAGGTGAGCGGAACGGTGGGCGGTACGATTTTGCTGACTGCGCCGAAGGCCTGACTGTCGGTTACTACGAGCTTGGGCGGGAAGGCAAGGCGTGCCAGTGCTTCCGCCAGCTCGCTTTCCTGCACGGTTACGGCAATGCCCTTGTTGTCGAGCACGTTACGCAGTACCTGCTGCTGCGGCAGGATGAGTCTGCCCTTGGGTGCGGCGCTGTCAATCGGCGTTACAAGCACTACGATGTCGCAGGGCTTGATCAAATCGCCAAGCAGCTGGCGTTCTACCTCACGCGGGCGCAGGGCGGCGATAGCCTCCTTCAGCTCGTTGATGTTGCGGTTGGCAAGGGCGCTGACAAGGAAGCATTGTTTGGTGAGCTTCATGGCCTCCACAGTGAGCAGTGCCTGGCGCATTTCGTCCAAAAGCTCTACCTTGTTCAGTACGAGGATGGATGGCAGCTTTTTTGCCTGCAGCTGCTGCCACAGTGCTTTATCCGCCTCGCTGAGGCCTACGCTGGCATCTACAACGAGCAGAGCGATGTCGCACTTGTTGAGCACCTGCTGAGCCTTGGCTATGCGCTGCGCACCCAGCTCACCTTCATCGTCAAGGCCGGGGGTGTCGATAATCATTACGGGGCCGAGGGGCAAAAGCTCCATAGCCTTATATACAGGGTCGGTAGTGGTGCCCTTTTGTTCGCTGACAATGGCAAGCTCCTGACTGGTAATGGCGTTGATAAGGCTGGACTTGCCGGCGTTACGCTTACCGAAAATACCGATGTGGATACGCTCGGCAGCGGGAGTTGTATTCAATGACATAGTGGGTTCTCCTTTTTATGTAGATGAAATTCTGATAATCACATGGTATATCAAAGCTAAGATTTATGAATATGGGAATGGAATGTCGTGCAGGGAATAAAAATTACAGCAAATAAGTGTCTGGAAGCGCAGAAGAGGCGCATTGTCTGAGCGCTATACAGACTTATATTGCAGAATCTCTTGGCTTCGCGCGAGTTTTGCGCCGCTTCGTCTTGGTTCCACACGAAATGAGTGACCGTAATCTTTTCTGACCGGAGGGACATTATATTTCCAGTAGTAAGTATTTCCTTCATTCTTATGAATAGGGAAACGGAAAGTCGCGTAAGTAATAAAAATTACAGCGAATGAGTGTCTGGAACCACATGCGGGCGCATCCAAGAAGCAAGTCCGTAGGACGATGCTGATTGGTTTATGCGCGCCATGCGATAGTGTCCCAAGAAGCAAGCTCACAGAGCGTAGCTGATTTGCTTGACACGAACCGCTAAGGGGCGCAATGTCTGAGCGCTATGCAAACTCATATTGCAGAATCTCTTGGCTTCGCGCGAGTTTTGCGCCGCTTCGTCTTGGTTCCACACGAAATGAGTGGCCGTAATTTTTCCTGACTGAAGGGACATTTTGTTTCCCGTAGTAAGTATTCTTGCTGATAGCCATATTTCCTTCATTAGGATAGCAAAAAAGGCTGCAGCACTTTCGCACTGCAACCTCATTGTTGCAAATTATTTTACAAGCTCCATTTTGGGGTTAGGATTGTATTTGCGGCCGGCCTTAGCGCAGTCCTTGCCGTCAACCTTAACGATATCCGCAGTATAGTTGATATTGCCGTCGAAGAAGGAAGAACCTACTGCATAGGTATCAACAGGCACGCCCATTTCCTCAAACGCTGCTACGCGCTCAGCGTCAAAGCCGCCGGAAGCGATAATCTTAACGTGGTTGAAGCCTTCGGCATCCAGCGCACGGCGAACATTGCAAACCAGCTCCTTGCAAACACCGGTCGGCTTAAAGGTACCGATCTGAGTCCACAGGCTCTTGTCAACCATGCTGCCAGAGGTATCAAGACGTACACCTGCGAGCTTTTTGCCCAGCTTGCGGGCAACAGCCAAAGAAGTGTTTACGCAGTCGTTGTCAAAGTCAACCAGAGCGATACGTGCAATAGACGGGTCAACATATTTATCGAAGGCTTCGGTAGCAGCAACAGTGTCACCCTTGTAGGAAGCAATCAATGCATGGGGGATAGTGCCCAGGCCCTTGCCGCCTGCTGCCAGTGCGTTGGCATCGGTAGAAAAGCCGTGGATGCCGCCAACCAAAGCTGCATAGCCGTCGGATTCCTGAGTCTGGTAAATATCATAGCGTGCAGGGAAGAAAAGCACCGGCTTGCCGTTGGCAGCCTTCACTACGCGGCGAACATTGGTAGCAATGCGGCTCTGGCGTGCCAAAATACCCAGATAGATGGTTTCCAGATGCGCAAAGTCGGCATAATCGCCTTCGATAGTCATAACGGTTTCCCATTCGTCAACCTCTTCGCCGTCACGCAGGGAATGAATTTCGATAGTTTCCGGATGGAAAGCGCATTGACGGATCAGAGCAATGACCTCGTCGGTACCGCAAACAACAACATGGTCACGGGCGAACACCTGCATCAGCACGCGCGGATGATAATTATCACCGTTTAAGATTTCTTCGGAACGCATAAAATATGCGTCAGTATAGTAACCTTCTTTAATTTTTTCTACAGGAAAGCTAAAGCTTTCAACAGGTCTTCTTGTAGTCATTTGACGAGCCTCCCAAAAATTTCTCACGAATTTTACTCTTTGCGAGAACATTAACTATTGATTGTAGTTAAAAATATGATACAATATAAAGGCTATGATAGCAAGTCTTTTTCGCAAAAAAATTCCGATTAGCTATATTTCCGATACAATATAGATGGTGATACATATGCACGAAACACGAAAAAAATATACTGTGCTCCTGCTTTCGGCACCCATAGGCTCCGGACACAGACTGGCAGCCGAAGCGTTGGAGCAGGCCTTCGCCGACCGTCCGGAGGTTGAGGTCATCCACGGCAACATCTTCGACTTCTTCCCGCAGTTTCTGGGCAAGGCCTTTTTAGGCACCTACCTGTGGATTTTAAAATGCTGCCCGTGGCTTTACAAGCTGGCCTACAGCTGGGGAAATAAGCA
Source organism: Phascolarctobacterium succinatutens (assembly GCF_958453765.1). Taxonomy (GTDB): domain Bacteria; phylum Bacillota; class Negativicutes; order Acidaminococcales; family Acidaminococcaceae; genus Phascolarctobacterium_A; species Phascolarctobacterium_A succinatutens_B. The sequence continues at coordinate 88,395 of NZ_CAUDZA010000004.1, forward strand.
GGGCGGCTCCTTATGGTTGCGTGAGCTTTTAAACCGCCTGCTGGCACGCTTAGGCGGCAGCTACCTGCGCAGCGTACAGCCTGACGCGGTAATCGCTACGCATGCTACACCCGCAGGCATTATCGGCTATTACAAAAAGCAGCATCCCAAACTCTGGCTCGGCGCTGTAGTGACCGACTTTACGATTCACCGCTGGTGGGTTTGCGACGGCGTGGATACCTACTTTATCGCCGACGAGCTGCTGCGTGACAAGCTCACTACTACTTCCGACATTCAGGCTACGGGCATTCCCGTGCGCCAGCAGTTTATGATTAAGCACGACAAGCAGAAATGCCGCGAGTTCTTCGGCTGGGACGAAAACGAACGCGTTTGCCTTTTGATGGGCGGGGGCGAGGGCCTGCTGCCGATGGCAGAAATTATTGCGGCACTGCAGCGCGCCTCTCTGAAAAACCTGCGCGTTGTTGCTGTCACAGGCCACAACGAGACGTTGGCGGCACAGCTGCAAGCCAAATACGGCGCAACGGCCGAAATCTACGGCTTCCGTGAGGACGTACCGCAGCTCATGGCCGGAGCGGATATGATTATTACCAAGGCTGGCGGTCTGACCTCTGCCGAGGTGCTGGCGAGCGGACTGGACCTGTTGATTTACAAACCGCTTCCGGGGCAGGAGGAGGGCAACGCCGCCTTCCTGCAGCAGTATTGCGGCGCTCTGGTGGCACGCTCTACCGACGAGCTGGTGCAGCACATCAAAAACAGTACGGTAAGCCCGCGTGAGGCAGCAGCCTGCAGCGAACATGCGCATCCGCTGGCAGCACAGCAGATTGTTGACTACGTTATGCAAAGACTGCAAAAATAATTTTCGGACTCCTTCGTATGAGGGAGTCCTTTTGCTGTATATAGGCCGATTTTTGTGCATTTTCGTGAATAAAATTCTCCGTATTTTGCTGACAATTTCTTCCATTATATAATTAATTTACTTGACCAATACGAATTTCATCATTATAATGTAAGAAAATCGCATATTATGAAGGCTGTGGCATGAAGTTCCGCTCTGACTGCATAATAATGTATGTATTACAGGAGGAGTGTGACCTTATGGATACCTTATATCTTGCCGCTGTCTGCGCTGTTGTCCCCGGTCTGGGACGCAGCAGAATACCTGATCTGATTAACGCTTTGGGCAGTGCCCGCGCTGTTTTTGAAGCGAGCGCCGCCACGCTCACGGCAACAGGGCTTTGTACGCCGCGAGCAGTGCAAAACTTTATCAGCAACCGTGATGCACGTCTGCCGCAAAGGTTGGATTACTTCTGCCGTCATAACGGCGTGCAGATACTGGCCTATACCGACACTGCCTATCCGCAGAGCCTGCAAAACCTGAACGACAAGCCTTTGGTGCTCTACGTCAAGGGCGAGCTGCCGCAGGCAAATTATGCTTTGGCCATCGTCGGCTCACGTCGCTGCACGGAATACGGTGTGCGTGCTGCTGCCTGCTTTGCGCAGGCTATGACGCGTGAGGGCATACCAATCATCAGCGGCGGTGCCAAGGGCATTGATACGGCGGCGCACGAGGCCTGCCTGCAGGCCGGAGGTGTGACGGTGGCAGTTCTGGGCTGCGGTCTGGATATTGTCTATCCGTCCGAAAATGCCAAGCTGTTTGCCCGCATTGCCGAGCATGGCGCACTGGTGACGGAATATCCGCCGGGAGTTCCGCCTGCAGCGGCCAACTTTCCTGCGCGCAACCGCATCATCGTCGGTCTGTCGCAAGCCGTGCTGGTTGCAGAGGCAGGCAAGCGCAGCGGCGCTGTAATTACGGCGAATATCGCTGCAGATGAGGGACGCGAGGTATATTGCGTACCGGGGAATATTTTCGACGGCAGCAGCATTGGCTGTCACGAGCTTATCCGCACCGGTGCCAAGCTGGTGGATATGCCACAGGATATTTTAGACGATAAAAGAAGCTGGCAGCAGGCGATGAACCGCCGCATAACCCAGCCGAGTATATTTGACTGCGCGCCGCAGGAGCCAAAGCCTGCGCCCGCACCTGTCACAACAGAATTAGGAGCGAAGCTGCTTGCTCTTTTGCAGGCAGGAGCGCTTTCTTTAGAAAAGCTGACGGAGCAGAGCGGAGCCGCTTTTGCTGCCGTGAGCATGGAGCTGCTTGACCTGCAGGCCGCCGGACTGGTGGCTACAGACCAGGCGCAGCGTTACTACCGAAAGTAGGAGGAACATAAATGGCAAAGACTCTGGTTATCGTGGAATCACCTACGAAATCCAAGACTATCGAAAAATTTTTAGGCAAAAACTATACTGTAAAGGCTTCTATGGGCCATCTGCGCGACCTGCCGAAAAGCACCCTAGGTGTAACCTTTCTGCCGGACGAGGAGCATGCAAACGAATTTGAGCCGAAATATATCAACATCCGCGGCAAGGGCGATTTGATCAAATCCCTGAAGGCTGAAGCCAAAAAAGCCGACAAAGTTTTACTGGCAACTGACCCTGACCGCGAGGGTGAAGCAATCAGCTGGCATCTGGCATTTATCTTGGGCATCGACCCGACATCTGCCTGCCGCATTGAATTTCATGAGATTACCGCTGCTGCTGTCAAGGACGCTATCAAGCATCCGCGCTGCATTGACATGGATATGGTTGATGCACAGCAGGCACGCCGCATTTTAGACCGCATCGTAGGCTATCAGCTGAGCCCGTTGCTGTGGCGCAAAATCCGCAAGGGCCTGAGCGCCGGCCGCGTACAGTCCGTTGCTACCAAAATTGTTGCCGACCGCGACCGTGAAATCGAAGATTTCGTGCCGGTAGAATACTGGACACTCAGCGCCAAGCTGCGTGAAGGCAGCAAGGGCCAGCTCTTTGAAGCGGAAGCAGTAAAATACAAAGGCAAAAAGCTGGAGCTGCACAACGAGCAGGAGGCAAGAGCAGCGGAGGAAGCACTCTCCAAGGCTGATTACATCGTGAGCGACGCAGTAAAGAAGGAACGCAAGCGTCACCCCGTACCGCCGTTCACTACCTCCAGCATGCAGCAGGAGGCCAACAAAAAGCTCAACTTCAGCGCCAAAAAGACCATGATGCTTGCACAGCAGCTTTATGAAGGCGTATCTCTGGGCAAAACCTCCGTCGGCCTTATTACCTACATGAGAACCGACTCCGTACGTCTGGCGGACGTAGCCGTTGACGAAATCCGCGACTACATCAAGCAAAACTTCGGCAGCGAATTCTGCCCGGCCAAGGCCAACCATTACAGCACCAAGAAGAACGCTCAGGACGCGCATGAGGCGATTCGTCCGACCAGCGTCATGCGTACGCCGTCCGAGATGCAGGAGCACCTCACTAACGACCAGCTCAAGCTGTATACGCTCATCTGGAACCGCGTTGTTGCCAGCCAGATGACAGACGCTGTATATGACGTTACCACATTGGCAATTGATGCTGCTGACTACCAGTTGCGCGCAACAGGCTCCGTACTGAAATTCCCGGGCTTCTTGCAGCTGCACAGCAAATATGACGATAAAGAAAAGGACTCCAAGGTTCCTTATGTTGAACCAGGCAGCAAGCTGCTGCTTTACAAGCTCATGCCGGCAGAACAGCACTTCACCGAGCCGCCTGCGCACTTCACCGAAGCAACGCTCATCAAGGAGCTGGAGGAGAAGGGCATCGGCCGCCCCAGCACCTTTGCACCTACCATCGTTACACTGCTTACCCGCGGTTACGTTGTCAAAGAGGCCAAAAAGCTGCTCGTTACCGAGCTTGGCATTATGACTGTAGATATGCTCACCGAATATTTCAAGGAACTCATCAACATCGGCTTCACCGCCCAGATGGAGGAAAAGCTGGATGAGGTTGCCGAGAAGAAGCACACTAAGGACGAGGTTCTCAGCGAATTCTACGGTCCCTTCAAAAAGGAACTGGACCACGCAGGCGTTGCTATTCCTATCGTGGAAATCCCGCTGGAGGTATCCGACGTTCCCTGCGACAAGTGCAACGACGGCACGATGATGGTTATCCGCGAGGGACGTTTCGGCAAGTTCCTGGCTTGCCCCAACTTCCCCAAATGCCGCAATACCAAGCCCATTCTGCACCCTATTGGTGTAAAATGTCCTAAGTGCGGCGCCGATATCCTCGAACGCAAGAGCAAGACCGGCAAGGTATTCTATGGCTGCGAAAAATATCCTGAGTGCGATTACACCACCTGGGATAAGCCGCTCAACGAAACCTGCCCGGACTGCGGCGCCATGATGGTAGAGCACGTGGAGCGCAACGGCAGCAAGCGCAAATTCTGCAGCAACCAGGAATGCTCCAAGGCAAGACCGGTATATGCTTCCAAAACAGCTGCAGCAAAGACTACAGAAGCTAAAACAACCGCAACTAAAACCACCGCAGCCAAGAAAACTACGGCGGCAAAAAAGACTACCGCTAAGAAAACGACTGCTACCAAAACTGCTGCGAAGAAAACCACTGCAGCAAAAAAGACTACCGCTACTAAAACAACTACCGCCAAAAAAACCGCTACTGCAAAGAAAACAACCGCAACTAAAAAAACTACTACAACTAAGAAAGGCAGCAAGGAATAAATGACTATCTCTCCTGTACATGTAATCGGTGCGGGGCTGGCAGGCTGCGAAGCCGTTACCCAGCTCACACGCCACGGTATCCCTGTAATCCTGCACGAAATGCGTCCCGTAAAAAGTGACGAAGCACATAAAACCGCATATTTTGCCGAGCTTGTCTGCAGCAACTCCCTGCGCGCGGGCAATATTGAAAACGCTGTCGGCCTGCTGAAGGAAGAAATGCGTCGTTTAGGCTCCCTCATCATGCAAAAGGCTGACGAGCATCAGGTGCCTGCCGGCGGCGCTCTGGCTGTTGACCGCGACGGCTTTGCCGCTGCCGTAACCGAAGCAGTGAAGGCCAATCCGCTCGTTACCGTCATCCACGAAGAGGTGACCGACCTGGAAAGCCTCGAAGGCACTGTCATCGTAGCCAGCGGCCCGCTGACCAGCGACGCGCTTTTCGCCGATATCAAAAAGCTGCTGCAGGCTGATTATCTGCACTTCTTTGATGCCGCAGCACCGATTGTTACCGCCGATTCCCTGGACTATGACAAGGTTTACCGTGCGTCCCGCTACGACAAGGGCGGCGCCGACTACCTCAACTGCCCCTTCTACACGAAGGAGGAATACGTTGCCTTCTGGGAAGCTCTCTGCAATGCGGAAAGCGCTCCCGTAAAGGATTTTGAGCATGATGTATTTGAAGCCTGCATGCCTATCGAGGAAATGGCTGCAAGAGGCGAGGACACCATGCGCTTCGGTCCGCTGAAGCCTGTAGGCCTCATTGACCCGCGTAATGGCAAGGAAGCATATGCAGTAGTACAACTGCGTCAGGATAACGCCGCTGCCTCCCTTTATAATCTGGTAGGCTTCCAGACACATCTCAAATGGCCGGAGCAAAGACGTGTTTTCGGCATGATTCCCGGTCTGGAGAACGCAGAGTTCGTCCGTTTCGGCGTTATGCACAAAAACACCTACCTGAATTCGCCGCAGCTGCTGGATAAGCACTTCAACCTGCGCAGCAACAAGCGCTTCTACTTTGCCGGACAGATGACAGGCGTAGAAGGCTACGTCGAGTCGGCAGCCTCCGGACTGATGGCCGGTTTAGCTGCTGCAAGAGCGGTATTGGAGCTGCCTGAGGTAGAATTCCCCGACGTAACCGCACACGGAGCGCTGGCCAACTACATCAGCAATCCGGCGATTGAAAACTTCCAGCCGATGAACATCAACTTCGGCCTCATTCCGCCGCTCACTGTACGCATCCGCAAGAAGAGAGAAAAGAACGCTCAGATTGCAGCACGCGCTTTGGAAGCACTGGACGGCTTTCTGCCCACGCTTAAAACTGAACAGGCGTAATTTTTAGCCTGTTATCTCTAAAATAAATAAAAAAGCCAAAAATATTTTTAGAGAAAGACAATATGTGTCCTCCCGCTATGGTAAAATTTGCTTATAGCTGGTGGCAAAACGTTTGCTTAAGAGAATGATTGTGCTATAATAAGCTTAAAGAGATTTTCTTACATCAGCCGCTTTGCAAATTTCATGGCAGGGAGGAACTAATAATGACAGATTTACGCATCGCAAAGGATCGTTTGCTCTATATGTATTCGCGCCTGGTAGACGGCAAAATGCTCTACAAGAAGGAGGAAGCCCAACGCTTCGGCTGCTCCTTACGCTCTATTCAGCGCGACATAGAAGACCTGCGGTCCTTTTTACATGAGCAGAATGAAGCATCAGGCCTGGTGCAGGATTTGGTCTACAACCAGAAGCTCGGCGCTTACCAGCTTGTACCGCCCTCACGCAATCTGCTGTCCAACGAGGAGGTTTTCGCCACGCTCAAAATACTGCTGGAAAGCAGGGCCTTCACCAAAAATGAGCTTTACCCGATTATCGATAAGCTGATTGACTGCTGTATCCCTAAAACGGAGCAGCAGCGTGTGAGCGAGCTTATAGGCAACGAAAAGCTGCTTTATGTAGAACCGCAGCACAAGGACAAGTTCCTGAAGAAAATGTGGGAGCTTAGCGGCGCTGTGCATGAGCATCTGGAAATAATCATCAACTACCGCCGTACCGACGGTGTGCTGGTGCAGCGCAGACTGCAACCCGTAGGCATCATGTTCTCCGAATTCTACTTTTATCTGGCAGGCTTCATTGTGCCCAAGGAAAAGGAGGAGCTCAAATTCGAGATAGAAAACGATCCCTTCCCGACTATCTACCGCATCGACAGAATCAACAGCTTTAGCGTCACCGAAACGCATTTTGCCGTTCCGTATTCCAAACGCTTTGAGGAGGGCGAGTTCCGCAAGCGCATCCAGTTTATGTACGGCGGCCATCTGCAGCGCCTGCGCTTCCTGTTTAAGGGTGGCAGCTACGAGTACATCCTTGACCGCCTGCCTACTGCAAAGGTAGTAGCGGAGAGCGAAAACGGCACACTTATCGAAGCGGAGGTTTTCGGCAAGGGTATTGATATCTGGCTTAAAAGCCAGGGCGAGCTGATTGAGGTTATTTCCAGACAGGAGATACCGGTAAATTAAGTGCAAAATTCATTTTCGCAAAAAATATCTAAAAATTTCTCAAAAAATTTTTTAGGATAGCCAATCTCTGGCTATCCTATTTTTTATAATAAGATTATGCTAAGGCATAACGCAAAAGCAATACTGATTGCCGGCACGTTTTTCAGGAATGCGCCTGTATTTACTTTGGCAAGCAGTATCAAGGCTGTCTTCGCACCTTTTTTTACATGAAGAAATGCCGGAAATACTGTAAGCTATAATCAGTAAAAAGTAGAGGAGTGGATGATATATGTATTGCGAAAAGTATGTAGAAATGGGCAGAAAAATACGTTATTACAGAATCATGCAGGAGCTGGGGCAGGGGATGCTCGCAGAGCAGATAGGCATTACTCCGCAGTATTTGAGCAAAATAGAGCACGGCAGCGCGCGCCCGAGTATGGACCTGGTATTCCGCATCGCCGATAAGCTGCAGGTGAAGGTGTCGCACCTGCTGGAGGCCTGCTGATACTTTAAGCCGGGCATAGATTTTTCCTCCTTTTTGTGGTACAATACCCATGTAATTGCTTCTGCTCGAGGCAATTAACAGCGTGACTGCCCCAGGGCAGCATACATGTAAGGAGGCAATTTAATATGAACGAGCAAAACAGCGTTTTAAACATCATTGGCAAGGTAAGCGGATTGTTATCCAAGTACATCGCCGTCGTGATTTTAATCACCTCTGCGATTGCCTTTACCCATCCGCAGGAATTCATGTGGATTCCGCAGTACACAGCTCTCTTCCTGGGCACGGCAATGTTCGGAATGGGTCTGACCATCAAGCGCGAGGACTTCCAAATCGTCTTTTCCCGACCTAAGGAGGTTATTTCCGGCTGTATCCTGCAATACACCATCATGCCCCTGGCAGCCTATTTTCTGGCTGTAGTGATGAATCTTGATACTGATATCGCTCTGGGCGTTATCCTCGTAGGCTGCTGCCCCGGCGGTACTGCCAGTAACGTTATTGCCTACATCGCTAAGGGTGACGTTCCCTTATCCGTTGGCATGACCATCACTTCGACTCTGATTGCACCGCTAGTAACACCTGTGCTGGTGTACATGCTGGCAGGTTCCTGGGTTGAGGTAAGCTTTATGGCTATGGTACTTTCCGTAGTGAAGATTGTGCTGCTGCCTGTGCTTGCAGGTATCATCTTAAACAGCCTTTTCCACGAAACCATCGTCAAGCTGGGCGGTATTCTGCCGCTGGTTTCCGTTGTAGCGATTGTAACCATTATCGATGGTATCGTTGCTGTAAACGCTGCTAAGCTGATGAGCTGCGGTCTGATCGTAATGCTGGCAGTTGTCCTGCACAACGGCATCGGTATGGCACTGGGCCTGGGCATGGCGCGTCTGATGAAGGTATCCTACGCTAAGGAAACTTCTATTGCTATCGAGGTTGCTATGCAAAACAGCGGTCTGGCGCTTGCACTGGCAACCGCAAACTTCGCTGCTAACCCGCTGGCTACGCTTCCGGGCGCTATCTTCAGCGTATGGCATAACGTTTCCGGTTCTATTTTCGCCAGCTGCCGCATCAAAGAGGTGGAAGAAAAGCAAAAGCTGGAGCTGAAGGAGCACGCAATAGCAAAATAAGTATAAACACTAAAGGCACTACTGTGAGCGCAGTAGTGCCTTAATTATTTGTATAGCGTAGTGCAGGGGAGCCTACATATTATTTTTTGCTTTTATTATCCAAACCGAAGAGCATTTCCATAGGCTGCTCCGGCGCTTCCTTAACCGTTGCGCCTGTGCTGAAGCCCGGCATTTCCGCCTTGGTCAGCTCAATTTTGCCGTATTGGCGCTCGTAATCATCAATAACCCATTTTAAAATCTGTTCGATTTCCTTATTGACCGAACGACCATTTATCTTTGCCAAATGCTTCATCTTATTCATAATAATAGGATGAATGCGCAGTGTAAAGCGTGCTTCTTCCATGAATACTCCCTCCAGATTCTGACTATTCTACTAATTATTATAGGCAAGAACATCGCTTTTGGCAAGGAGATAATCTTTTTTAGCAACAGCTAACTGTTTTTACAAGAATTTCAGACAATAGATATGCAAATATGTTATAATAAATACCATAGTGTAAATTTTTTAGGAGGCAACAATGACTTTAGCAATAAATGCCGTATACCACGGCTTTAAGGTTTTACAAGCACAATTTGTAGATGAAATCAGCTCTCAGGCTTATATCATGGAGCATATCAAAAGCGGCGCACGCCTTTTGTACCTTGCTAACGATGACGATAACAAGGTTTTTTCTATTTCCTTCAGAACTCCGCCTGCAGATGATACAGGTGTGGCACATATTCTGGAGCATTCCTCTCTTTGCGGCTCACGCAAATATCCCTTAAAGGAGCCCTTCGTGGATCTCGTCAAGGGCTCTCTGAACACCTTTTTGAACGCTATGACCTTCTCGGATAAGACCATGTATCCCGTTGCCAGTCGCAACGATAAGGATTTCCATAACCTGATGGACGTATATCTGGACGCTGTATTCTATCCGTCCTTCTACCAAAACAAATACACCCTGCGTCAGGAGGGCTGGCACTATAATCTGGACAGCCTCGACGGCGAGCTGAGCTACAACGGCGTTGTTTATAACGAGATGAAGGGCGTATATTCTTCGCCGGACGCTTATCTGGAAAACGAAGCGCTGAAGGCTTTGTTCCCCGATAACTGTTACCGCTTTGAATCCGGCGGCTATCCGGACGCTATTCCGCAGCTGACTCAGGAAAAATTCGAGCAGTTCCACAAAACCTATTACAGCCCGGAAAACAGCTATATCTATTTATACGGCGATATGAATATCGACGCTACCTTGGAATATCTCGACAGCGAATATCTGAGCAGCTTCGAGAAAACCGGTACTGTTGATTCCGCCATCGCAGAACAGCAGTCCTTGCCGCGTACTGCGGATATCGAAGCTTTTTATCCGGTTGGGGCAGAGGAGGACTGCACTGCCAAAACATATCACGAGCTTTCTATCGTAACAGGCAAGGCAACCGACCTGCAGACCAGCATGGCTCTGAGCCTGCTGAAAAGCACCCTGCTGGACAGCGAATCCTCCGCACTGCGCCGTGCACTGATGGATGCAGGCGTAGGCCAGATTATCAACGGCGGCTATACCTCCAGCATGTATCAGCCGGTATTCTCTATACGTGCCAGCGGCAGTGAGAAGGAGCTGCGTGATAAATTTATCAGCGTTATCTATAAAACACTGCAGGACATCACCATCAACGGCATTGACAAAAAGCTGTTAGAGGCCAACATCAACTCCATGGAATTCAAGCTGCGTGAAGCAGATTTCGGCGGCTATCCCAAGGGACTGATTCTGGGCATCGGCGTTATGGATAACTGGCTGTATGACGGCAATCCGATTGAGGGCCTCTGTTACAACAAATATCTGGCAGCTCTGCGCGAGGGTCTGAAAACCAACTATTACGAAAGCATTATTGAAAACTATCTGCTGGACAACACCCATAAGGTGCTGGTAACCCTGCTGCCGCAGCCCGGCAAGGAGGAAGCAGACCAGGAAGCCGCTGCTGCCAAGATGAGCGCTATCAAGGCACAGATGAGCCAGGAGGAGCTGCAGCAGCATATCGACGAATGCGCCGAGCTGCACCGTCTGCAGGCTACTCCCGACAGTGAGGAAGCACGCGCAACCATCCCTGTACTGAAGCGCAGCGACATCAGGCAGGAGGTAGAGAAGATTGAAACGCAGGAGGAAGAGCTGGGCGCAAGCCATTTGCTGTATCTTCCGCGCAACACTAATAAAATTGCTTATACCAGCTTCTATTTTGATATTACCGATATGAAAGCCGAAAAGCTGCCTCTGTGCTATCTGCTCACAGATATCATGGGCAAGTTCAACACCGAGCGCTACAGCTATCAGGAGCTGGCAACCAACGCCATAATGTATACCGGTGGCATTGCGTTCGCTGTACGCGCCTTCACCGAAGCAGAATCTACGGATGATTATAAAATTTACTTCTCCACCAAAGGCAAATGCCTCACCGATAACCTGCCGAAAATGCTGGATATCCTGCAGGCCATTGCTTTGGAAAGCAAGATGAACGATCTGGAGCGCTTCCGCGAGCTGGTATCCGAGCTGAAAACCGATTGGGATGACAATTTCTTCAACCGCGGTCAGACCGTTGCTATCACCAGACTGTTCTCCTATTGCTCTGCCGGCGCACGCGTCAACGAGCAGGATGAATTCAGCTATTACCAGTTCCTCAAAAAGCTGACCGATAACTTCGACGAGCTGGCACCGCAGGTACTGGAGCAGTTGCGCCTGTTAATCAAACGCTTCTTCCAGAAGAACCGTTTCCTGCTCAGCTATAGCTGTGACATGAAGGAGCAGGCAACAGTAAGACAACAGTGCCTTGATTTCATCAGCAAGCTGTCTGAGGCAGAAGCAGGGGAGAAGGCTGAAATTCTGCCCGTAGGCACCGTTAACGAGGCTATTGCTACCGCAGGTAAGGTACAATACGTTGCTGCAGGCGGCAACTTTGCTAAGCACGGTCACAAATACGTGGGCGCGATGGCTGTACTGGAAACCATTCTGAGCTATGAATATCTCTGGACCAAAATCCGTATTCAGGGCGGCGCTTACGGTGTTACCGCACGCTTTGAGCTTAACGGCGTAGGCGTGTTTGCATCCTACCGCGACCCGCAGCTGCCGAAAACTCTGGAGGCTTACCAAGGTCTGGCAGAATGGCTGAGAAACGAAGAATTCCCCGAACGCGAGCTGAACAAGTATGTTATCGGTACCATCAGCACGATGGATAAGCCCCTGACCAACAGCATGCGTCTTGACAAGGCAACCGCGCAATATCTGAAGCACGTTCCCGTTGAGCTGCGCCAGCGCATCCGCAGCGAAATCCTTAATGTAAGCAATGCAGACCTGCAGGCACTGGCTAAGGTAGTAGAGGACATGCTCAGCGACGGCCTGATCTGCGTAGTCGGCGGCAAGCAGCCTATTGAAGCCAATAAATCTTTGTTCAACAATATCATCAACGCGTAAATCTGTACGCTGTTAAGCTTACACCAAAGCTAAGAAAAACCCGTGACCTCCAAAGGAAGTCACGGGTTTTGTCGTACATAAAAGTGCTATAAGGTTAATCTAACTCGCCGTTCTGCGCCTTTTTAACAAGCTTCTGATAAGCGTTATAAACGCCGCTGTTGAAGCAGGTAAGCACAACGCTCATGCCATAGTCGGCGTTGGCATTAATCCATTCGGTGCAGGTCAAAAGAGCGATACGGGCAGCCTCGTCCACAGGATAAGCATAAGCACCGGTAGAAATCGCCGGGAAAGCAATGCTGTGCAGATGATGCTTGCGCGCCAGGTCCAGGCTGTTCTTGTAGCAGTCGGCCAGCTCCAGTCTTTGTTCAACCTTACCATTATAAATTGGTCCTACAGTATGAATAATGTAGCTTGCAGGCAGGTTATAGCCATAGGTAATCTTTGCCGCACCGGTTGTGCAGCCGTCTAAGGTTTTGCATTCCTCCAAAAGCTGCGGTCCTGCAGTGCGGTGGATAGCACCATCAACGCCACCGCCACCTAAAAGCGTACTGTTGGCAGCATTAACAATCGCGTCGCAGTCCAACGTAGTTATATCACCGCGCCAAACAGAAATAGCGTTCTGCTGCTTGTTCTTCTTGGCATCGGCCAGCAGTTCCTTGATCATCCGGTTTTGAATATTGAAGGGAGCAGGGGAAGCAGGGTTAAAGATAATGCCGGCAATGCCGTCCATTTGCAGGATAGCTTCAAAGTAGTTGACTAAAGGACGGCTGATAACGTTGCAAGGCTCGCCCTGCTCGTAGGCCTCTTTGCTGCTGTAAGCAGTCATATATTCCAAGCCGCTGTCCGTAGTCTGCGTCTGCAGCAGCAGCTGGCCCTCCGGCGCATCGGCAGCAGTAGGAATGAGCACCTCTGCACCTTCCTGCAGCATTACGCTGACTGCATGCAGCAGCTTCACCAGATTAGCTTCGCTCTGGTCCGCAGCAAAGAATTGCTGGGCGTTCATGATAATATCAGTAGATGGATGTAACATATGCGTCATCTCCTTGTAAAAATCGTTTACATACATTCATAACTATAATATATAACAAAAAAACAGCTCTGTAAAGAGCTGTTTTTTGTATTTGACGCTAAAGTGACATCATTTTACATGCATTTTACAGTCAGGTTATTAGAGCATACGGAATACAGAAATAACCTTACCAAGCACCTTAATGTTGTCAGAACCTACAATAGGCTCATACTTATCGTTTTCTGGCTGCAGGCGCACACTGCGCAGCTCGCGGAAGTAACGCTTAACGGTAGTTTCCTCGCCGTCAATCAGGGCAACAACAATATCGCCGTTATTAGCAAAATTCTGCTTACGTGCAATAATGTAGTCATGATCCAGAATACCTGCGTTAATCATGCTGTCACCGCATACGGAAAGCATGAAAACATCATCGTCGCAGCCAATCAGGTCACGAGGAATAGGATAGGTCTCTTCGATGTTCTCGACAGCAAGAATAGGAACACCTGCAGTAACCTTACCAACCAGCGGTACCGGAACAAGGAGCTTGTTTCTCCAGGCATCGCTTTCGCTCATCAGCTCCAGAGCACGCGGCTTAGCAGCATCACGCTGAATGAAGCCATACTCCTGCAGCTTCTTCAGATGATTATGCACGCTGGCACTGGATGATAAACCTACTGCTGCACCGATTTCGCGTACAGCAGGCGGATAGCCCTTATGATTAATAAAAGTACGGACGAATTTCAAAATGTTACGTTGGCGTTCAGACAACATATCTTCGGTATAGTTGCCATCAAAGTCCGGCGGGAGTGCTTTTCTTCTTCCCATTTTAGACCCTCCAATCATGTGTTTATAGTTAACCTTATACAAATTATAACAGATAAAAGTAATTTCGTCAAACAGCAGTGCGCACAGTGGCTAATTTAACATAAAAAATGCTAAAAACTTCTCAAAACCTCCGGGGGAGGAGCAAAAAGCGAAGAATTCTCATAATCTGACGCTTTTCTCAGCATTTTCCTCAGTCGGGAAATAAACATGTCTATAATGCTGCCTTTTTACCACAAAGACTGCAAAATAATATTTTACGTCCGATAATGTATATTATGTTAAATTTTCCTTTTCTCAGGCGTGAGATTTTCATGCACTGCAATTCATTGCACTTGTGTAGTTAAAAGTGCCATTCGTTTACTTGCTGTTCAAGGCTTTTTTCCGTTATAACGTCGGTTTTTTTGATAAAAAGCATCGCTGTAGCAGCTTTTTGGTTACAGCTCAGTAAAATTTTGTTGTTATAAGCAAAATCCTTCAGCAAATCGGTATCAGCATTGATGCCGATAAGAGCTTTTTCCTGGGTGAAGTCAAAATTTGTCTTATAATCCTTCAAAGCAAAGTATTCGTTGCTGAAACCCTTCATGCGCTGCAGACCTTCGGAGATAAAACTCTCAACCGCAAGTCTGTTGGCAACAGGCGTTGAAAGAAGCTCTTTGATTTCAGCGTCAGTAATGTTATCAACACTGGCAGTAATCAGCAGATGATTCCAGTGCTGCAGAACATTACGCGCACCGCTGCTGTAAAGCTCCGTAACCTTCTTCTGGTATTCGGGGTCAGCCTGCGGAATAGCTAATACGGAATAAATACTGTCATAATCAGTATTTGCGGCAACCTCCTGCATTTCCTTCAACGAAGAAGCCAAAGTCAGGTAAAATGTGCCCTTGTCCTTATATTTAAGATTCAGCTGGCCGTAGAACCAGTCATCCGGCAGCTGCACACTTTTGCCGGCTGCGGCATCGGTAAAGCTGATAGCCTTCGGCGTGCTTGTCGGAGCAAAAGCCTTAAAGCCCTTCAGCAAATCAGTATGTGCTTTATCAAAGCGCTGCATGGTTTCGGCCGGTACATCGCGAACAAAAACGTTCTCAACCTCCAGAGCCTTTTCCATTTCTTCCTTTACGGAAGCAGCAGATTTGGGCTCGGTCTTCGCTTCTTCGTTTTCTTCATCAGTGTCTGTTTCGTCGATATCTGCATCGGCATCAGCAGATTTTTCGTCCTTCTTGGGTGCGTAAAGATCCTGGTCTGTGTTTACTGTCGACAGCAGATAAAGTCTGTCGTTGGCAGAAACAAGACTGGTATCAATTTTAACCAGCACATCACCCTGTTTATATAGGTAGGAAATAGTAATTGCCTTTTTGCCGGCAATTTTTCCTGTCTTAATAAGAGGCGTAAGCTTTTCCAGCTTTTCTTTAAGCACCTTGCTCTGAATCGTCAGATTGCCGTTACTGTCATGCTCGGCATATTTATCAAGCTCCAGCAGCGGCGCAGGCACGGTTTTCGGATTAAGCTGGGAGCGCTCCAAAAGTGCCAGCTTCTCATATTCCGCATCAAAATAAGCCGTAGAGAATTTTTCGCCTAAAATCTGCTCCATATCCTCTGCTGTGTAATAGTTAACAATATTAACTGCGGTATTTTTTAAATCCTCTTCGTTCTGATAAACCTTTTTGCTGCTGATATTGGTATACGCATAAACCTTCTTCGCTTCCAGCTTATAGTAAGGCTGTCCGTCCTTAACGCTGTAGCCTGCATAGCTGTTTTCGTAGGCTGAAGCGTGCGCAGCGCACAAAACAAGCACTGCCGCCAAGGCTGTAATTTTTTTCATATACTCACCATCCTTTTGTTGGAAAAACGGTGGAATTATTTATTGTAGACGATGTTAACCATCACGCCGCTGCCCAGGTTGCAGGCATTAGCTTCGTCAGTGTCGATATGAACCTCGTCAGCATGCTTTACGCCCGCACGTACAAGAACATTATGCAGTGTTACGGAACGCTCGCCCTCTGTCTGGATATCAACGATATCGCCATCCTTCAGACCGTATTTTTCAGCGGTTTCCGGATACAGATGCACGTGACGTGCTGCGATGATAATACCTTCCTTCAGCTCCAACTCACCCTTCGGACCGATGAGCTTAGCGCCTGCGCTGCCTGCGATATCGCCGCTGTTGCGGATAGGAGCATCCAGTCCGACCTTGCGCGCGTCGGTCAGAGAAAGCTCAATCTGAGTTTCCGGACGCAGAGGACCGATGATACGCAGCTTCATGGAATCCTTGGGAGTTACCATGGTAATCTGTTCTTCGGAAGCAAACTGACCGGGCTGGCCGATTGGCTTTTTAACGTGCAGCTCACTGCCTTCACCAAATAAAATATCCATATGCTCACGGCACAGATGTGCGTGACGTGCAGAAACACCTAAAACTATCGGAAATTGCATTGTATGTCACCTCATAAAATAATTTTTTGTTTATATACCTATTATAGCTTTAATTGCGGTAATTGTCATCAGTTATCGAATTTTTTTTCATATAATAGGATATCAGCTACAGGCAAAGCTTCTTTTTCCTACATATATACAGGTATACAGGCAAAAAATAATAGGACCGGGTTTCCCTAGTCCTATTATTACACAAGATTTTTTTAGAATTGACCGCTTACCATGAAATGGATGCGAGTTGAATCTACATCAGTATTATTGATTTCCTTAATCAAAGGCACGCCCAATGTTACCACAGCACCGATGTGCTTGGTGATGTTGCTGCGCACGCCCAGGCCACAGCTTGTCAGTACATGGCTGTCAAAGGCACTGTCGCCAAAGACCTGTCCATGATCCATAAAGGCGAAGGCACTAGTCTTTTTGTCCTTAGTCACAGGCACGGAATATTCCAGGCCCACACTGTAGCCACTGTCGCCGCCAAGCAAGCTTTCTTTGTAGCCACGTACGCTGTACATACCGCCAATGTAGAACTGGCGGGCGGAAGGCAGATAATTGTTGAAGCCACGCTGTGCGTCCAGGCGCAGGCTTAAAAGCTGCCCATGCTGATACATTTTCTGGTACAGGCCGTTAAGCTGGTACATGGAAAAATCCTTGTCATTATCGGCAATATCGGTATGCGTACCAGCGTTAAAGCTGTGCTTTTGGTAAATAACAGAGCTTGCGCCGTAATTAGTTACGGAATATCCTGCCGTAACGCCTTTAATAGCATCATCGAGCCAATGTTGGCCGCTGAAATCAGTCTTAGAATTTTGCTGACCGTAATCAAGTGTTGCCTCAGTACGGATCTTTTCCGTCGCTACCAACAGTTGGCTCAGACCAACGTTCATCGCGTAAGCATGACCACGTACATTCAAAGGCTCCAGTATTCCGTCAGTAATGTGAACACTGTTAGTGCTGTACTGTATGTTCAGCTTAGTACCGCTATGTCCTAAGGGCCTGCTGTAGCCAAGGCCGAAGGATTTGGTGCCATCGCTCAGCATCGTGTTCAGCGTCAGCGCGTCACGCACACCTGTCAGGCTTCTGTCCGTAAAGAACAGGCCGCCACGGTATTCGCCGCTCGTATCACTGCCTGCGTTGTCACTGTAAACAGTCCAGGTAATGTTTTGCGGTTCATAAGCGCTGATGACGTAATCCGTAGTTCCCGGCTCGCTGCCAGCCTGCAGAGAAATGCGCAGCTGCACGTCATTGGCAGCGTTAAAGCGCAGTAAATCGTCATTCAGCTTGTTGATGTTGGCAACCTCGCCCTGCTTCAGGCTCATACGCTTGCTGATGTATTTGCTTTTGGTATACTTGTTGCCCTGCACCTCAACAGCATTCGTTTTGCCTTCGATAAGCTCAATTTTTACCGTACCGTTTTTGATCGTCTGTGCCGGCAAAATTGCACGACAGGTAAAGTAACCATTATCAAGATACAGCTTGTTGATTTTATTCACCAGCTCGTACAAATCCTTGACGCCAACCTCTTTACCGATATATTCGTCCGTCAGCTTCTGCAGCTCTGCCTGCTCCAGTACAGTGGATTCATCAAGCTCCAGCTTTTCCAGCTTAAAGGTCACTGCAGCCTGCTGCTCTGCATCAGGCTTTTGGCTCCCCTGCTCTACCTTGCTGCTAGCCTTAGCCTTGTCCTCAGCAATCTGTCTGGCAACACGCTGGCGCTCCATATACTCTATAGTTCTGTTGGCTGCCACACCGGCGTTATTCAAGCCGCTTTTATTGAATTCTGCTTCCTGCGAAGGTGTAGGCGCTGCGAAAGCAGCGGCACTGCATCCCAGCAAAAGCGTAACCAGTAGCAAGCTTGTTTTATTAGTAATCATCGACAACACCCCTTTGATATACAAAATTTTGCTGCATCCGGCAGGCTAATTGGCCTGCCAGATGAGCTGCATTATTCTTTTATATTCCTTTTCCAGATGCTTGATGATTACATCCAGCACGGTATAAATCATGTCGCCCTCTAGCCTGCCATTTTGGCAGAGCAGACAGCTGTCTAGGAAGAGTGAACCGTCATCAGTAAGATAATATTTAAAAACCTTATATTGACGGTTCACCTTGTTGATTTCCCTCAAAATAGCCACTTCGTTGCTCTCGTTGACAGCATTTGCTGCCAGCTGCACGCGAAGCATACCATAAATACTGCTGTCCAGGATGACCAGCGTCGGCAGACGCTGGCCTTCAACAACAATGTGAGAACGGAAGACCACTGTGTTCAGCTTATCCTCGCTAATCTGTTCAATAGCAAAGCAGGTAATCTTGTTATTATCCAGATATTTGATAAAAGCCTCTGCCTTTTTGTTCATCAGCGTTTCCTCCTATGCTTCTACAGTGATTTTTTCGGGTTCACTCTTGCTATTGTCTTCATCCAGGTCATACAGGTCATAGCGGAAGTATTGTACTACGCCAGGTGCATAGTTAATATCATATTCCTCCGCTTTGTTCTCATTGAGCTGATACAGCATATAGTCTACAGCGCTATAGTGTTGGTTATAAACATAATAGTAATTACGCAGGTAAAGCAGTATGCCGTTGCTGTACTGAATGTTCGGCTGTTCTGCGAAGTGCAGGTACATCCATTTATACGGTTTTATACCCTCCTGCTGCCATTCAGCTAAATTGTTAGCAGGGTTATTCACTGCAATGTTGTTCCAATAAATGCTGTCGCTATCGTCACGTTGCGGCGGTGCACCCCATACAGCAGTCTTCATATGCTTATTGCTGAAATGAGCAACATTATTGACTACCAGCTTATCGATATTGAATATGCCCTCGCTTACGTTAATAGAGCCGTTATTCAGCCACAGATGATCAAAGCGGACACCCTTATTAGTAATTATCTCACCAATATTTAGGTTGTCAATAGGCTTATTGGGCTGTGCGCTATCTGGAACTATAGTCAGAAGGCCGTCAGCATCCAGACGCTGCTGAATCTTATCGATATTGATGTCGCTGCTCTGTGCAATAATCTTGGTGCCTGCGATAAGCTCATCAACCTTCAGCTGCTTGCCTTCGGTCTTCAGCTGCAGAGCTACCAGATTGCCGTCGATTTTTGCCAAGGCAAGATTGCCGTTGACAACGTCGATAAGCGCGTTGTTGGTAGCATAAATCTCGTGCAGGTCAACATCTCCGGCACCCTTGATCTGCAGTGCGAAGTTGCCGCTATTGATATCACCCTTGTCGCCAAGAGCGGTAAATTTGTTATCGTCATCAGTTACATTACCGTTCTGCAATACGTCGATATTGATGTTGCCATGCTCGGCAGTTACGTCGCCGCCGAAGATGATATCGCCCTGAGCAGCATCTGTCTGCAGGTTGATATTGCCAGTTGTACTGTTGATAATACCGCCGGTAGTAATGCTGCCTTTAGCATTGTAATCAACATTCTTCTGTGCAGTAACTTGACCGTTGGTCGTAATGCTGCCGCCTGCGTTCAAATCTACGTTAGCATTAGTAGAAGTGAGGCTACCGTTGGCAGTGATATTATTCGCTGCGTCGATATCTACTGCCTGACCAGCAGTTACGTTCTGGGTATTTACGCTGCCACCTTTAGAGTTGAGCACTGCATTACCGTTTGTTGCAGTAACATCGCCTTTGGTGTTGATATCGCCGTTAGCATTGGCTGTTACGTTGTTATTAGCATTTACTGTGCTATTCGTCGTAATGCTGCCGCCTGCGTTCAAATCTACGTTAGCATTAGTAGAAGTGAGGCTAC
>NZ_CAUDZA010000005.1:0-100573 GCF_958453765.1 Phascolarctobacterium succinatutens
GATTATCGGCACGATTATCGGCGGCGCTGCTACCGTCGGCACGGCACAGCTTGGCTTCAAGCTGGGGTTGACGGCTTGGTGGTTTACGCTGGGCAGCGGTATCGCGCTTTTGCTGATGGCGGCGTTTTACGCTGTGCCATTGCGCCGCAGCTCGCTGACCACAGTAGCGGAGTATCTCGTTACGGATTACGGCAAGCCTGCGGGGTGGCTGGCGACCTTCAGCGCCTGCGCCGGTATTTTTTTCAGCATCGTGGCGAGCACGCTTACCGCGCTGCATCTGATTGCTGGCTTGTTCGGCGTACCTTTGCTTGCTGCAGCAGCCATTGTTATCGCTGTTACTTTGCTGCTGGTGTTTTTCGGCGGCCTCAGCAGCAGCGGTATGGCCGGCATTTTTAAGATTGTGCTGATTTTCGCCAGCATTTTCGTCGGCGGCTTTCTGGCCTACGCCGATATGGGCCGATGGCAGGGGCTGACGCAGAGCTTTGCTGCATATCCCTGGTTCAGCCTTTTCGGACGCGGCGTGGAGGACGGTCTTGTCAGCTTCGGTTCGATGATTGTGGGGGTTATTTCTACGCAGACCTATGTGCAGGCACTGTTTTCGGCGCGCGATACCAAAACTGCAGCTGTCGGCTGCTGTGCTGCCGCACTGATAGTAATTCCCGTGGGATTGCCGTCGGTAATGATCGGTATGTTCATGCATCTGCATCATCCGGAGATAAATTCTATCGATGCACTGCCGCTGTATCTCGTTACCTATCTGCCGCAATGGCTTGGCGGTATCGGTCTGGGCGCTGTGCTGCTTTCGGCACTGGGCTCAATCGCCGGTCTGGCGCTGGGCGTAGGTACGATGATTTCACGTGATATCGTCAGCAAAATCTGGCTTAAGGCTACGGCTGCAGGCCAGCTGTGGGCAAGCCGCCTGAGCGTGCTGGCCGTTTCTGTCGCTGCGATGGTGTTTGTCTTTATGCACCTTGATTCGTCGGTGCTGGAGTGGAATTATCTCTCCATGGCGCTGCGAGGCAGCGGTATCTTTCTGCCGCTGACGTTCTGCATCTTCTTCCCGGGCAGGGTGCGCGCTTCAATGGGTGTGGCTGCTATGGGCGCAGGTATTTTTGCGGCACTTTTCTGGAAGCATATCAGTCCTTGGGAAATCAACAGCCTGTTGCCGGCGCTCGTGTATAATCTGTTCTTTTTGCTCATTGGTCTGGCGTGGGGTAAAAAAGGGGAATAGAAAAGAAATATTTACATACATTTGCCGCGGATTTGCGCGGCAGCGGTCTTTAAATTTAAGGAGCAAGAGATGACAAAACGCTTTACTCATTTACATGTACATACGGAATACAGCCTGCTGGATGGCGCTTCGAAAATCCACGAGCTGGTGGCCTACGCCAAGGAGCTGGGGATGGACAGCTTGGCGATTACCGACCACGGCGCAATGTACGGCGCAGTGGAATTTTATCAGGAGTGTACCAAGGCAGGCATCAAGCCGATTATCGGCTGCGAGGTGTATCTTGCGAAGGGCTCGCATCTGGAAAAAAATAACCGTGGCATGTACCATTTAATTTTGCTGGCGGAGAACGATACAGGCTACCATAACCTGATGAAAATTGTCAGCATTGGTCAGCTGGAGGGCTTTTATTATAAACCACGCGTAGACAAGGACGTGCTGCGTACCTATCACGAGGGCGTTATCTGCCTCAGTGCCTGCGTTGCCGGCGAGGTGCCGCAGATGATTCTGCAGGACAACCTGGAGGGAGCACGTCGCTGCATTCAGGAATATATAGACATTTTCGGCAAGGAAAACTACTTTCTGGAAATTCAGGACCATGACCTTGATGAGGAGCACAAGGTCAGCGCGGAGCTGAAGCAGCTGGCGCAGAAGTTCGGTCTTGGTCTGGTGGCGACAAACGATTTGCATTATGTGCAGCAAAAGGATGCCGCGGCGCAGGATATTCTGCTGTGCATCCAGACGACGAGCACGGTTGATGAGCCTGATCGTATGCGCTTCAACAACGACAGCTATTATCTGAAAAGCTATGATGAGATGGAGGCACTGTTCGGCGATTGTCCGGAGGCTTTGAGCAATACCAATAAAATTGCTGACCGCTGCAACGTGAAGATGGAGTTCGGCCATCTGCTGCTGCCGGAGTTCCCGGTGCCGGAGGGCTTTGATGCCGTGAGTTATCTGCGTCACCTGTGCGAGGAGGCCTTGCCTAAGCGCTACGAGGTTGTGGATGAGAAGGTACGCAAGCGTCTGGATTTTGAGCTGGACATCATCAATACGATGGGCTACGCCTGCTACTTCCTCATTGTTTGGGACTTCATCAACTACTGCCGCAGCCATGATATTCCGGTCGGGCCGGGTCGTGGCAGTGCCGCAGGCAGTATCGTGGCCTATCTGCTGCGTATAACGAATATTGAACCTTTGCGTTATCATCTGCTATTCGAACGCTTTTTGAATCCTGAACGTGTAAGCATGCCTGATATTGATACCGACTTCTGCTATGTGAAGCGTAATCAGGTGCTGGATTATGTGGTGCGCCGTTACGGACAGGAGCGTGTGGCGCAGATTATTACCTTCGGTACACTGCAGGCGCGCGCGGCAGTGCGCGACGTCGGCAAGGCACTGGGCATGAGCTACGGCGAGGTAGATGAAATCGCCAAGCTGATTCCGCGTGAGCTGGGCATTACGTTGGAGAAGGCGCTGAACGGCAGCAAGGACTTCCGTCAGGCATATGACTCGCGTCCGGAGGTCAAGAAGCTGATTGACCTTGCGCAAAGCGTGGAGGGCCTGCCGCGTAACGCAGGCACGCATGCCGCCGGTGTTATTATCGCGCCGCATAATATGAAAAATTACGTACCGCTGCAGCAGGGCAGTGAGGGTGGCGTCATCACCCAGTACGATAAAAATAAAGTAGAAGAGCTTGGCTTGCTGAAGATGGACTTTTTGGGGCTGCGCACGCTGACTGTTATCGGTGACTGCATTCGCTTTATCCGCGAAACTACGGGTGAAGAAGTTGATATTGATAATATACCGCTGGCAGATGAGGCGACCTGCGCAATGCTGCGCCGCGGTGAAACGGCCTGCGTTTTCCAGCTGGAGTCGGCAGGCATCACCAAGCTGGTTATGGATTTGGCTCCCGAAAGCTTTGAGGACCTGATTCCGTTGGTGGCTTTGTACCGTCCGGGGCCTTTGGGAACCGGTATGGCGGAGGACTTTATCGCCGGCCGTCACGGACAGCGCACAGCCAAGGTATTACATCCGCTGATGGAGCCTATTTTGAAGGATACCTACGGCGTTATCCTGTATCAGGAGCAGGTTATGCAGATAACCTCCGCACTAGCAGGCTTTACGCTCGGTCAGGCAGATATTCTGCGCCGTGCGATGGGCAAGAAGAAGGCCAAGGAGCTGGATTCTATGCGCCAGTCCTTTATCGACGGTGCCAAGAAGCTGCACAATATTCCCGAAGAGCTCAGCGACCAGATTTTCTCGCTCTTGCAGCACTTCGCTGGCTACGGCTTCAACAAATCCCACTCCGTAGCCTATGCGCTGGTAGCCTATGAAACCGCTTATCTGAAGGCGCACTGGCGTCCGCAATTCTATGCGGCCTTCCTCAACAGCATTATCGGTGATGCGGATAAGGTGAGCTGGTATATCAACGTCTGTCGTAATGATAATGTCAAAATCCTGCCGCCGGATGTCAACGAAAGCGGTCACAACTTTACGGTACATCAAAATGCATCCATCCGCTTCGGCCTGGCAGGCATCAAAAATACCGGTGATGCCGCAGTAGATGCCATTATCAGCGCCCGCAACGAGGGCGGTCCGTTCAAGAGCCTGACGGATTTCTGTTGCCGTGTGAATATGCGCGTAGTCAACAAGCGCGTTATCGAAAATATGATTAAATGCGGTGCGATGGATTCCTTCGGCGCCAGACGCTCGCAGATGCTGGCTATTATGGACCAGGCGATTGATTTGGGCGCTGCCTGCCAGAGGGACAAAGCCAACGGCCAGCTGGGACTGTTCGGAGATGACAGCTTCGGCGTGACGGAAATCAAGCTGCCGCCGCTGCCGGAAATCCCCAAGCAGCTTATTCTGCAGAACGAAAAGGAAATCATCGGCTTTTACGTTACCGACCATCCGCTGAGCGATTACAAGCAAATGCTGCAGCGCTTCATGCCGCTGCACCAGTTCGGCGGCGAAACGCAGGTGCAGGACGGACAGTTTGTGCGTGTGGCCGGTATTATTACGGATTGTGTGATAAAAAATACCAAGCGCGGCGATACGATGGCTCTTCTGACGCTGGAGGATTTCAGCGGACGCTTCCCGATTATCGTGTTCCCGCAGGCTTATCATGCAAATGTCAAGGATATCTATGAAGACAGCATTGTGGCTATTGAGGGACGCTTCAGCGTGGATGAGCGTGAAAGCAAGATTATTGCCAATAGCGTGCGCGCTCTGCCGTCCAAGCCGCCTACGGAGATCCGTCTGCGCATCGAAGCGCATCTGGAAAATCCGCTGGTGCAGCGTGAGCTGATGCAGCTGTTCCAAAAATATAAGGGCGATGATTGCGTATACCTGCAGCTGATGGGCTCGCGCAAGCTGATCAAGACAACACCTAACTTTTGGGTAAACAGCGAAGCACCTGGCTTTGCCGAGGATGTAGTCAAAATACTGGGCGAAAACTGCGTAGTAAAGAAAGGCTGATTTAATTATTTGAGCTGTTTTTCATAAACTTTCATGATATACTTGCAAGTTTAAGTACAAAAATGCTAAAATAAAGAGAAGAATGTAAAAAAGCCGGAGCAGCAGCTCCTGTAATAAGCTTAAGGAGGCAGCAAATGAATATTCTCGTTTGTTTAAAACAAGTGCCGGATACGGCAAAAGTAAAATTTAACCGCGAAACCAATACCTTGGACCGTACGGGTGTAGAAAATATTATGAATCCCTATGACCGTCAGGCATTGGAGGTAGCACTGTGCCTGAAGGATAAGGAAGGCGCTAAGGTAACAGTACTGACCATGGGCCTGCCCCAGGCAACCGATATTCTGAAGGAAGCAATCGCTATGGGCGCTGATGACGGCGTTCTGCTGAGCGACCGTGTTCTGGGTGGCAGTGATACTCTGGCAACCAGCCTGGCTCTGGCTGCTGCTGTAAAACATCTGGGCGAGTTTGATCTCGTGCTCTGCGGCAAGCAGGCAGTAGACGGCGATACCGCACAGGTTGGCCCGGAAATGGCAGAGCATCTGGGAATTCCGCAGATTACCGGCGCTCTGAGCCTGAGCTATGAAGACGGCAAATTTGTTGTTGTCCGCGAAAACGAAAATTATCAGATGACCTTGGCTTGTGCAGCACCGCTGCTGGTTACCGTAACCAAATCCGAAAAAGAGCCGCGTTTTGCCAGCATTAAGGGCAAAATGAAAGCTCGTAAGGCTCAGATTCCTACTCTGACCGTTGCTGACCTGGATATTGATCCTGCAACCGTAGGCCTGAAGGGTTCTCCGACTAAGGTTAAAAAAGCCTTCACCCCGACCCCGCCTGAAATCAATGGCGAAATCATTACCGAAGCAGATGCTGATGCAGCAGTAGACATGCTGTTTGAAAAGCTGGTTAAGGCAGAGGTTATTACCCGCTGAGGCGAACCATGCTGATAAAAGTAAACAGGCAGCTTTGCTGTGGCTGTGAGGAATGTGTGGCGGTATGCCCGATGGGCGCTGCGACGCTGCGAGAGGGCAAGGCGCAGATTGATATGCAGCAGTGTGTCTGCTGCGGTGCCTGCATCCGCGAATGTTCCATGGAGGCTATAGCTATTGCCGAAACTGACGATACTGAAGATAACGAATAGGAGTGTGTAAATATGTGGGTTATTGCTGAACAGGAAAATGGTCAGCTGATGAATGTTACCTTTGAGCTGTTGGGCGCTGCCAAAGAGCTGTGTGCCAAGCTGGAGGAAAAATGCTGTGCGGTACTGGTGACCGCTGCTGCAGGCGAGCTGCCGCAGCAGCTGATTGCTGCCGGTGCTGATGTTGTTTATGTTATTGAGGATGCTAAATATGCAGATTATGATACCGAGTTATATACCGATGCTATCTGCCAGCTGTCCAAGAAATATGATCCGGCTTCTATTATGTTCGGTGCTACCGATGACGGCCGTGACCTGGCTCCGCGTGTTGCAGCACGTCTGCATACCGGCCTGTGCGCTGACTGTACCGCTCTGGATGTAACCGATGATAAGCTCGTTGCCTGGACTCGTCCCGCACTGGGCGGCAATATCTGCGCTACCATCATCTGCGACGTTAACCGTCCGCAAATGGGTACCGTTCGTCCTAAAGTATTCAAACCGGCTGAATTGGATAACACCCGCACCGGTGAGGTTATTGCCTTCACTCCGGAAGCAGGCGCTGTAAGCCGTGTTGAACTGGTTAAAAAAGAAGCTCTGAGCAGTGAAAACGCTGTTAAGATTGATGAAGCTGATATGATCGCAGCAGGCGGCCGCGGCTTCGGCAGCAAGGAGAAATTCGACGTGCTGGAACAGCTGGCTGCTCTCTTTGAAAATTCCGCAGTAGCAGGCACCCGTGCCGCTATTGATGAGGGCTGGCTGACTCATTCCCAACAGGTTGGCCAATCCGGTAAATCCGTTACTCCGCATATCTACTTTGCCTGCGGCATCAGCGGTGCTATCCAGCATCTGTCCGGCATGAAGGACAGCGATATCATCATTGCTATCAATAAAGATGCAGAGGCACCGATTTTCACCGTTGCTCATTATGGCATCGTAGGTGATGTAAACGTAATCCTGCCGAAGCTGATTGAAAAAATCAAAGCTTACAAGGCTTAATCCAATTACCTGATTTACAGGAGGCATTCTAGTATGTGGAAAACAATTTATATTGCCCACACTGAGGAACAAGCCAAAAAAATAAAGCAAATGCTGACGGAAAACGGCTTTTTGGTACAGCTAAAAAGTGCCGGAGGCAAGCATAACAAGGCTTATGAAATCTGTCTGCCGGTTTCGGAGGCAGAGGATGCCTATGAGGTTTTGTGTGAGAATAAGTTTCAGTACTGAGGAGGCGCAGTCCTGATGAAGAAAACGAAGATTATCTGTACAGTAGGTCCCAGCACGGACAATGTAGAGCTGCTGCGTAAGATGATGCTTGCAGGCATGGACTTGGCACGCTTCAACTTTTCGCACGGCAACCATGAAGATCATGGCAAAAGGCTGCAGCTGGTGCGCCGGGCAGCAGAAGAGGCCGGTAAGGTAATCGCTACGATTGCCGATACCAAGGGCCCGGAAATGCGCCTGGGCATGTTTGCCGAAAGCAAAATCGAGCTGAACGAGGGCGATGATTTCTGCCTGACTACTGAAGAATACCTGGGCGACCGCCATATGGCACACGTTAATTATGCAGGTCTGCCGCAGGAGGTAGAAATCGGCAGCAATATTCTGCTGGCCGACGGACTGCTTTCCCTAAAGGTTGTACGCATTGACGGCTGCAGAATTTATACTAAGGTGGTCAATGGTGGCGAGCTGAGCTCGCGTAAGCGCGTGGCTTGCCCCGGCATTGAGCTGAAGCTGCCATTCTTGTCGGAGCAGGACAAGGCAGATATTCTTTTTGCTGTCGAGCATGATATGGATTATATTGCGGCATCCTTCGTGCAGAAGGCCGATGATGTTATCGCTATCCGTAAAGTGCTTGAGGAAGCAGGCTCTTCCATCGGGATTATTTCCAAAATCGAGAATGAGGCCGGTGTGCAGCATATCGATGAGATTATCGGCGTATCCGACGGTATAATGGTTGCCAGAGGCGACCTGGGCGTAGAGATACCGACCGAGGATGTACCTTTGGTACAGAAGGATATTATCGCGCGCTGCAATAAGGCGGGCAAGCCTGTTATCACGGCTACGCAGATGTTGGAAAGTATGATTAACAGCTACCGTGCAACCCGTGCCGAGGCCAGCGACGTTGCCAACTCTATTTTCGACGGCAGCGATGTTATTATGCTGAGCGGCGAAACTGCCAGCGGCAAATATCCGCTGGAGGCGGTGCAGACAATGGCTAAGATTGCCGTTCGCACGGAAAATGCACTTGATTATGTGCATATCTTCCAAAAGAAGGGCATCAGCGAGCGCATCCATTCTACTGACGCAATCAGCCATGCTACCGTACAGATTTCTCAGGAAATAAAGGCAGATACTATTCTTACGATTACCGAATCAGGCTTTACGGCGCGTATGATTGCCAAATATAAGCCTCAATGTACTGTTGTTGCTGTATCACGTCTGCCTGAGCGCGTGCGTGCGATGCAGCTTTATTGGGGTGTATTGCCGCTTTTGGGGCCATACTCCACAAATACTGATGAAATGATTGAGCTGTCTTTGCAGTGTGCTTTGCATCACTCCGTAATCAAGGACGGCGCATCTGTTGTTATAACTGCCGGCGTGCCTATCGGTACTCCGGGCAGTACAAATCTGATTAAGGTGGTTACAGTGGGCACCAAGCTGCTCAGCGGTACCGGTATCGGCAGCAAGACTGTCACCGGCCGTATCTGCGTAGGCAGAACTGCGGCAGACTTCAAGGACAAGCTCCAAAAGGGCGATATCCTTGTAGTTGATGTGCTGAATGACGAGTTTGTACCGCAGGCTGCTGCCAAGGCAGCAGCGATTATCGCTGAAGAGGGCGGCCTGACATCCTCCACTGCTATTGTTGCCGTAACCTGCGGCCTGCCTGTTATCGTAGGCGCGGAGAAAGCAACCTCCAAGCTGGCCGACGGCCTGCTGGTAACGGTGGATCCTGTTTCCGGTGATGTCTACGAAGGCGATATTAACCTGTAGAAATATGGTAACAGAACTTATTTTAGAAACATGTATTGCTCTGCGTGACGGCAGAGAACAAAACGCCTGCACAGCTTTTTCGGGTATTATTGCTGAAGCAGCAGATAATGAAGCATTACAAGCAATCAGCTGCTGTCTGCTGGTGGCCTTACGCCACCGGCAACGGCAGCTTTTTACGGCTTGGATGCAGGAAAGCAGGCCGCGTCTGGAGCAGCTGCTGGTCAATCCGCAGCTGGCACATCGGGGCGGCAGCGTTCTGCTGAGGCTGACGTTTGCCGTGTGCGACAGGCGTTTGGCTGAGGTGCGTCCCATGCTTGCACTGCTGGTGCGGCGCTGGCTGCGGACGCAAGCCGACAATACTGCAATGCTGCAGGAATTTATGGGCGAATGGCTTAGTTTGGCGGCGCGTATGGCACGCAGGCGGTGGCGCGAGGAGACGGCGTTTCTGCTGCGTGAGGCCGGACGCTGGCTTTTAAAGCAGCAGGACTTGCAACGGTGGGCGTGGAGCCTGCAGCAGCTGCAGCTGCATTTCGTCGTGTATGCACGTTGGGACGGCTTTGACAAAGCCTGCAGGATTTACAGAGAACTGACGCTTCTGTACCGTATAATGCTGCGGCGTGTGCCGAAGGCACAGCCTGAGCGGCAGACAGCGCTTCTGCAGCTGCTTTTGCGTCACCTGCGTGATGTAACCTCCAACGTATCACGTTCGGCGATGCTGGATGATGCGGATATCTTCCGCCAATGGTACAGCTTTTTCTGGCAGCTGACTGCCGATGACAAGAGCGCCAGGGAGGAGCTGCTGCGACTGCTGCAGCTTGCTATAACCTATTGGCATCAGACCATGCCCAAAACCAGCCGCAAGCAGGCAGTACTCCTTAAGGATTTGCTGCAGCCGAATCTGATTGACGGGCAATACGCATTGTTATTACAAAAAATTATATAAATCCTGAAGACAGGAGGTAGAAAATATGTCAAAGATTGTCGTAGTAGGCAGCTGTAATATTGATATTACCGTTGAATGTGACCGCTGGGTGCATCCCGGAGAAACTATTTTCGGCAACCGCCTGACCGTTTCTCCCGGCGGCAAAGGTGCCAACCAGGCTGTTGCTGCAGCCCGCCTGGGAGCAGATGTTATGATGGTCGGCTGCATCGGTGATGATGTATATGGTCAGCTGGTATTGAAGGCATTAAAGGAAAACAACGTTGATTCCACCTATGTGAAGGTGCTGCCGGGTGAAAATAGCGGTACCGCACACATTACCGTAGCGGAGGACGATAACACGATTATCGTTATCAAGGCCGCCAATGACCTAGTATCCCCGGCGTTGATTGATGAAGCGTGGGAGGACATCAGCAAGGCAGATATGGTGCTTTTGCAGCACGAAATTCCTGCTGCTACTAACGCTTATGTTATCGAAAAATGCGCAGCGCACGGTGTACCTGTGCTGCTGAACCCCGCACCTGTTGCTCCGGTGCCGCAGGCTCTGCTGGATAGGATTACTTATCTGACTCCCAACGAGCACGAGGCAGCAACATTGTTTGCCGGTAAGGGCAAGGCGGATATCCTTGACCAGAACCAGGGCAAGGTGATTATGACGCTGGGCAGCAAGGGTGTTGCCTATGCAGAAAAGGGACAGGTTATTACTGTTCCCGGCTTTAAGGTAAAGCCGGTTGACACTACGGGTGCAGGCGACACCTTTAACGGTGCCTTTGCTGTTGCCCGTGCAAATGGCAAATCCATGCAGGAAAGCATCAGCTTTGCCAATGCCGCCGCAGCTCTTTCGGTGCAAAAGCTGGGAGCACAGGGCGGTATGCCTTATTTACATGAAGTAGAGGAGATGCTTAAGTAATGCAAAAGGGTGGAATGTTAAACAGCTCTATTGCGAAGGTGCTGGCTGATTTGGGCCACACCGACACTATCGTTATCGGTGACTGCGGTCTGCCTGTGCCTGCAGGCGTGCAGAAAATCGACTTGGCTCTGAAGCCGGGAACTCCTTCCTTCCTGGAGGTTGTTGAGGAAGTAGCCAAGAATATGGTTATCGAAAAGGTAGAAATTGCAGCGGAAATGGAAGGCAGAAATCCTGCTGTCTACGGCGCTATGAAGCAGCTTTTCACTGAAGAGCAGTGGATTATCGATGCAGACCACGAAGCCTTCAAGGAGGCAACCAAGCATGCAAAATGCATTATCCGCACCGGCGAAATTACTCCTTTTGCCAATGTGATTCTGCACAGCAATGTTTTCTTTTAAAAATTAGCGTAAGGTAGGAATAAGGAAAAGTATGGAGATTGAATTAAGAAATATCCATAAGGCCTTTGGTTCTAATGAGGTGCTCAAGGGTGTTGACCTGAAGCTTAAAAGTGGTGAGGTACACGCTCTGATGGGTGAAAACGGTGCCGGCAAATCAACACTGATGAATATTCTGACGGGTATTCACAAGCAGGATAAGGGACAGATTTTTGTCGACGGCAAGGAAATCAGCTTCAAAAATCCTCTGGAGGCAGAAGCTTACGGCATCGCCTTCATCCATCAGGAGTTGAATATCTGGCCGAACCTGAGCATTCTGGAAAACCTGTTTTTGATGCACAGCGTAACCAACGGCATGGGTATCTTGGATTTTAAGGCTATGCGTGCTATGGCAGAGCAGAAATGCCGTGAAATTGAAATTGAGCTGCCACTGGATATGGAAGCCGGCGAATGCTCGGTAGGACAGCAGCAGATGACGGAAATCGTCCGTAACCTTCTGCTGGATGCCAAGGTTGTTATTATGGACGAGCCTACGGCGGCGCTGACCGAAAGAGAAACAGAAAAGCTCTTTGAGGTTATGCGCTCCCTGAAAAAACGCGGTGTAGCAATGGTTTATATTTCGCACCGTATGGAAGAGGTTACGCAGAACTGCGACACGATTACCGTTATGCGTGACGGCGTATCCGTTGCAACCAAACCTGTTAAGGAATATAGCATGGAGCAGATTGTCCGCGATATGGTTGGACGCTCCATTACGGAATTTTATCCCGACCGCCGCAATAAGCCGGGCGAGGTGCTGCTGGAGGTTAAGCACTTTGAACAGCCGGGAGTTTTCCATGATATTAACTTTAATCTGCGCAAGGGCGAGATTTTGGGTTTTGCCGGCCTTATGGGCAGCGGCCGTACCGAAATCATGCGCGCCGTTTTCGGCGTTGATCCTCATGCAGGCGGCGAGCTGGTTTTCAAGGGCGAGCCTTTGAAGATTACCAAGCCTGAGGATGCTATTCAGGCAGGATTGGGCTTCGTAACCGAAAACCGCAAAACAGAGGGCCTGATTCTGGACTTCTCCATTTTGCGTAACATTGCTCTGCCGAGTGTTGACAGCTTTGCCAAAAGCGGTGTCATCAATTTTAATGTTCTTAATAATTTTGCCGATAAAATGGCAAAAAAGCTGGGCGTAAAGACCAGCAGCCTGGAGCTTGAGGCCGGTGCGTTGTCCGGCGGTAACCAGCAGAAGGTGGTTATTGCCAAATGGGTTGGCATGCACCCGGAGGTCATTATTATGGATGAGCCTACCCGTGGTATCGACGTAGGTGCAAAACGCGATATATATGAGCTGATGAACGAGCTTACTGCAAGTGGCGTTTCGATTATTATGGTTTCTTCGGAGCTGCCGGAGGTATTGGGCATGAGCGACCGCATCGTCGTCGTTCACGAAGGCCGCATTGCCGGCGAGCTGCTGCACGATGAAGCAGACCAGGAAAAAATTATGACACTTGCAACGGGAGGGCAATAAAAAATAATGGATGTAAAAGCAATCTTGAAAAAATCCGGTTCCATAATCGGACTTGTTGTGTTGTTTGTGGTCATTTCCTGCCTCAACAGCAGCTTTATCGACCCCAGCAACTTGAAAAACCTGCTGCGTCAGGTTTCTATCAATGCCTTAATTTCCTTTGGCATGACCTTTGTTATCTTAACCGGCGGTATTGATTTGTCTGTCGGCAGTATTCTGGCGCTTTCCAGTGCACTCATGGGCAGCTTTATCAAGGGCGGTATGGATCCTGTATTCGGTATCGTGCTGGCCTGCCTCATCGGTGCTGTACTGGGCAGTGTCAACGGCCTGGTAATTACCTACGGCAAGGTGGCGCCCTTTATCGCAACCCTGGCGACCATGACCATTTTCCGTGGTCTGACTTTGGTATATACCAACGGCAACCCTATCAGCAGCCTGTCCGAGGATGACCGCTTCCTTGAATTCGGCCAGGGGTATGTTGCCGGTCTGCCGGTTCCTGCCATTATGATGTTGATTATGTTTTTTATTTTGTGGTTCATCCTGCACAAAACTCCGCTGGGACGCAAAACCTATGCTGTCGGCGGTAATGAGAAGGTTTCCTTCATTGCAGGTATCAAAATCAACCGCATTAAAATATTTGCTTATACCGTAACAGGTTTCCTTTGCGGTATGGCAGGCGCTATTCTTACCAGCCGTCTGAACAGTGCTCAGCCTACTGCCGGTACCGGCTATGAGCTGGATGCTATCGCAGCTGTAGTATTGGGCGGCACCAGTCTTTCCGGCGGTAAGGGCCGCATCTTCGGTACCATTATCGGTGCGCTGATTATCGGCACTCTGAACAATGGTCTGAATATCTTAAACGTATCCAGCTTTTACCAACAAGTTGTCAAAGGTATTGTAATTTTGCTGGCTGTGCTGATGGACAGAAAGAAAAACTAAGCGTGATGCGGACGTAAAGCACCATCCAGTGCTTTTCAGCCGCAGCCTGCTTAATTCAAGTTTTTGTCCGCATAGTAATTTCTAATTCCGGGAGGTATTTTCTCACATGAAAAAAATTTTATTGGTATTAACCTGCATTGTAGCAATGGCTATGATGATTGTCGGCTGCGGCGGCAGCGACAAGAAGGATGCTGCAAAAGGCAACGACAAGAAAATCACCGTTGGCTTCTCCGTATCCACTCAAAACAATCCGTTCTTCGTTTCCCTGGCTAAAGGCGTAGAAGCTAAGGCTAAGGAGCTGGGCGTAACCGTAAAGGTTGTTGACGCTCAGAACGATCCTGCAAAGCAGGCTAATGATATTGCTGACCTGCTGCAGCAAAACATCAGCGTTCTGCTGGTTAACCCTGTTGACTCTGATGCAATTTCTACATCCGTAAAGGCTGCCAACAAGGCTAACATCCCTGTTATCTGCCTCGACCGCAGTGCTAACCAGGGTGATGTAGCATGCCTGGTTGCTTCCGATAACGTAAAGGGCGGCGAAATGGCTGCTGATTACATTATCAAAAAGCTGGGCGAAAAGGTTAAGGTTGCTGAGCTGGAGGGTATCCCCGGTGCCAGCGCTTCCCGTGAACGCGGCGAAGGCTTCCACAAGCTGGCTGACAGCAAGCTGACCGTTGTTGCTAAACAGACTGCTGAATTTGACCGCAGCAAGGGCCTGACTGTAGCAGAAAACATGCTGCAGGCTAACCCGGACATCAAAGCTATTTTCGCTCAGAACGACGAAATGGCTTTGGGTGCAATCGAAGCTGCTAAGAGTGCTGGCAAGCAAATCTTCATCGTTGGCTTTGACGGTACTGCTGACGGCGTAAAGGCTGTAGAAAGCGGCGCTATGAGCGCTACTATCGCTCAACAGCCGGAAATCATGGGCCAGCAAGGTCTGGAAGTAGCTGTTAAGGCTGCTAAAGGCGAAAAAGTAGAAGCTAAGATTTCTGCTCCGCTGAAGCTCATCGAAAAGAAATAATAGCCGCTTAATTTATATTAACCTGACAACTTGAAGCAATAATGCCTCTGCGCGTTCGCGTGGGGGCATTTTGTTATGTTGAAAGCTAATAGTAACGATATATTTTTGTGAGTGGTATTTACAAAATTATTTGCCGCACTTGACAAACAGCGCTGCATTTTATATACTAACAGTTAAGCTAAGAAGAAGAGTAGTAATCTGCAAACTCAGCGAGCCGTGACAGTGTAAGGCGGCAAAGGCGGATGAAGGCGCTTTGGAGCTGTAATAGTATATTGATTGAGGCGGGCTGCAGTTATTGCAGTCAAGCAGGGTGGAACCGCGGAGTTTGAGCTGTATGCACTCCGTCCCTGTAACATTTAAGTTACGGGGACGCGGGTGCTTTTTTGTTTTTTCGGACAAAGCTGCTGCCATTGCCGTCTTTGTAACAAATATAGGAGGTAAAACATGGATTTTCAGACAATTATTTTGAAGCTGCAAAAATTCTGGGCAGGCCAAAACTGCATTATGGCACAGCCCTATGACATCGAAAAAGGCGCAGGCACAATGAACCCGTCTACCTTTTTACGCGTACTCGGACCTGAGCCCTGGCGTGTGGCTTATGTAGAGCCTTCCCGTCGTCCGGCAGACGGCCGTTACGGTGATAACCCGAACCGTCTGTTCCAGCATCATCAGTTCCAGGTTATCGTAAAGCCCTCTCCGGAAAACATTCAGGAGCTGTACCTGCAGAGCCTGGCTGAGCTCGGCATTCATCAGGAGGAGCATGATATCCGCTTTGTAGAGGATAACTGGGAATCTCCGACTCTGGGCGCTTGGGGCCTTGGCTGGGAGGTTTGGCTGGATGGTATGGAAATCACCCAGTTCACCTACTTCCAACAGGTAGGCAGCATTGACGTTAAGCCTGTAACCGTTGAAATCACGTACGGCCTGGAGCGTCTGGCTATGTATATCCAGGGCGTAGAAAACGTATTCGATATCCAATGGGTTGGCGACATCACCTACGGTGACGTGTTCCACACCAACGAGGTAGAGCAATCCTTCTACAACTTCCAGGTAGCAGACACCGCGCTGCTGTTTGACCTGTTCGACAAATATGAAGCAGAAGCTAAGCGCGTTATCGAGCTTGGTTATATCCGTCCTGCTTATGATTACGTTCTGAAATGCTCCCATGCATTCAACCTGCTGGATTCCCGCGGAGCAATCAGCGTAAGTGAACGTACTGCCTACATCGGCCGTGTACGTGCGATGGCCCGCCTGTGTGCAAAGGCTTATGTAGCACAACGTGAAGAAATGGGCTTCCCGCTGCTCAAGAAAGGGGAGAATAAATAATGGAAAAATTACTTTTTGAAATCGGTACAGAAGAGATTCCTGCGAAATTTATGCCTGCCATTCTGGCACAATTAAAGGATTTGGCAGAAAAGAAAATGACTGAGCTGCGCATTCCCTTCGAAGCAGTTAAAACCTATGGCACTCCCCGTCGCATGACCTTCATTGCCAGCGGCGTTGCCGAGGCTCAGGAGGACAGCACTGTTGAGGCTAAAGGTCCTTCCGCAAAAATCGCTTTTGTAAGCGGCGCTCCCTCCAAAGCAGCTATCGGCTTTGCTCGCGGCCAAGGCGTTGACGTAAAAGAGCTCGTTGTCCGCGATGATTATGTATATGCTGTTAAGCATCTGGCAGGCCAACCGGTTAAGGATTTGCTGCCGGGCCTGCTGAGTGATATCCTCACCAGCCTGAACTTCCCGAAAAACATGCGTTGGGCAGATCATGAATTCAAATTCGTCCGTCCGATTCGTTGGCTGGTTGCACTGTTCGGCGATGAAGTTATCCCTGTTGAAATTACCGGCGTAAAATCCGGCAAATTCAGCCGCGGTCACCGCTTCCTGCGTCCTTCCGCACTGGATAACGCTAAAGCTCATGAGTCCATCGGCGATGCTGCCAAGGCTTTGTTCGACACCGTAAAGAGTAAGGCTAAGAATGCAGTAGCTTCTGTTGCTATCGGCACCATCGGCGCTGTAGAAATCCCTGATGCTGATTCCTATGAAAAGGTTATGTATGACAACTACGTAATGGTTGACCAAGACGCTCGCCGTGAGCTGATTCGTCAACAGGTTACTGACCTGGCAATTGCCGAAGGCGGTCATGCCGAAATCAACGAGGACCTGCTGGAGGAAGTAAACTATCTGGTAGAATGGCCGACTGCTCTGTGCGGCAAATTCGAAGAGAAATTCCTTGCTCTGCCGAAGGAATGCATCATCACCCCGATGCGTGAGCATCAGCGTTACTTCCCGGTACTGGCAGAGGACGGCTCCCTGCTGAACAAGTTCATCACCGTACGCAACGGCGGCAAGGAGCATCTGGAAATTGTTGCTCACGGTAACGAGCGCGTACTGCGTGCACGTCTGAGTGACGCTGAATTCTTCTTCAACGAAGACAGAAAACAAACTCTGGCTGACCGTCTGGAAAAACTCAAAACCGTTTCCTTCCAGGAAGGCCTGGGAAATATGAATGATAAGAGCAAACGTCTGGTACAGGCTGTTGATATGCTGGCTATGGCTATCAATGCCAAGGTTGATAAAGAAAAGCTGGAGCGCACCGCTCTGCTGTGCAAATGTGACCTGGTAACCGGTATGGTTATCGAATTCACCGAGCTGCAGGGTGTTATGGGCCGCGAATATGCTAAGCTCGACGGTGAAGCTCCTGAGGTTGCACTGGGCATTTACGAGCATTATCTGCCGCGCTTTGCCGGTGACGAGCTGCCGACTACTGATATCGGCCGTCTGACCGGTATTGCCGACAAGCTGGACAACATCTGCGCTACCTTCAGCCGCGGTCTGGCTCCGACCGGCTCTCAGGATCCGTACGCACTGCGCCGTCAGGCTCTGGGCATCATCAACATTCTTCTGGACGGCAAATACCATGTATCTCTGTACAAGGTTATCGCCGGCGCTCTGTACCTGCTGAACATCCCGGCAGAGGATACCAAAAAGCTCGTACCGCAAATTGCTGAGTTTATGAAACAACGTCTGCGCAACATGCTGATGGATCAGGGCATCCGTTATGACGTAGTTGACGCAGTTCTGGCTGACCAGATGAACGACGATTTCACCGATCTTGTTGCCCGTGCTAAGGCTCTGAACAGCTTTGTTGCTTCCGCAGAGGCTCCGGCACTGATTCAGGCTGCAACCCGTGTTGCTAACCTGTGCAAGAAGATTGAAGAAGAATCCGCTATCAACCCGCAGCTCTTCGCTGTAGAGGCCGAAGGCGCTCTGCACAATGCTGCTATGGCAGCCAGCAAGGAAGTGCTGGTTGCAGCAACTAAGTATGACTATGCTGCAGTTATGGCTGAAGCAGTTAAGCTGGTTGACCCGATCAACAAATTCTTCGAAGACGTTATGGTTATGGACGAGGACGTTCGCGTGAAGAACAACCGTCTGGCACTTTTGGCAGCAGTTAAGGATATTACCCATGCTGTAGGTGACCTGAGCGTTATCGTACAATAATAAAAACTAAGGAGATTAGTATAATGGAACAATTTAATGCAGAAGCAAAAGCACTTGTAGAAATGCAGAACGAATACGTTTTGCTCACCAGCAAAAACCCCAGCGAAATGTGCCACGATGATTTCATCCGCGCAGAAGAGCTGAACGTACAGATTAAGGACGCAACCAAGGTTATGGCTGCGTTGGCAATCGAATTTGCTGGCTACAAAAAAGACGAAAAAGGCCTGTGGGTAGAAAAATAATTCTCCCGCTGTGCTTTTTAACAGCCTTTGGGGCTTAAGACCATAAGCCTCGCGTGATTGTTTTTGTAATTTAACCGGTCTCTGATATGCTATTACATATAGCTGTCGGAGGCCGGTTTTATTTTTTAGCTTTTTGAGTAATAAAAAAGTATCGGAGCCCCTGACCGTTATCGGTCGGGACTCCGACACTGAGAAAAGAAATGTTTTATGAATGTAAGGCGACAGATGTTACAGCTTTGCCGTCCACAATCCGTGCAGATTGCAATAAGCATAAGCGGCGAGCGGAGCTGCACCCTCGGCAAGAGCGAAAACAGCCTCCGGCTTGTCACCGGGCTTTAAGATATAGCGCTGACCGCCATGAGTTGTCTGCAGATAAATCCATTGGATGTAGTGCTTTTCAATCATGGGATGCTCCACGCTGCCTACAGCTACACGAACTGTGCTGCCATCAACAGTAATAACCGGCACATGCTTTTCCTGCGCTGCGTCTTCGGTGTTGGCAACAAGCTCCTGCATGGGCTTGCCGCAGCAGACAAGCTCGCCGCCGCCGTCCTGAATCAGGCCGACGATATTACCGCAAATACTGCATTTCAAAAATTTTACTGTCATTGTGCATCGCTCCTTTCGCAAAATAAAACCTTTATAGACCCGGAAACTCAATGTTCCTAACTTAATTATAGCTTATGTTATATGCAAAGTATATAGCTTTACAGAAAATGTTGCACACTTCTCACAATTACAGGAAAGATGCAAAGTGATATTTTGGTGTTATGTAGGCTGCGGAATTGATGTAAAGCATTATCTTAGCGTGCTGCTGGTTCTTTGCAGGCTGTTTTTGTGATATAATTAGATATATATACAATAAAATCGAAAAGGTCAGGTGGAAATATATGAAGCAGATAATTCCCGTAAAACAGGGGGATAATATTACGTTAACTGTCAATGGTCTTGGCAGCAGCGGCGAGGGCGTTGGCAAGTATGAAGGCTTTACAGTCTTTGTCAAAGGCGCGCTGCCGGAGGAAGAGGTACGCGTAACTATTACGCTGGTGAAGAAAAGCTACTCTGTAGGTGCGCTGGAGGAGATTGTCAAAGCATCTGCCGAGCGTGTGGAGCCTGCGTGCCCGGTGTATAAGGAATGCGGCGGCTGCCAGCTGCAGCATTTGAGCTATAAGGGACAGCTGGCATGCAAGCGTCAGCAGGTGCAGGATGCACTCACCAGAATCGGACATCTTAATTTAGAGGTATTGCCGGTGTTGGGGGCGGCGGAGCCGTGGAGCTACCGCAACAAGATGCAGTTCCCGGCGGCAGCGGACGCCGAAGGCGTGCTGCAGATAGGCTGCTATGCAACGGCAACACACAGCGTTGTAGATACGGATGCCTGCATGATATCCAAAGAGGCGAACAATGCGATTATGAAAACGGTACGCACCTGGATGCAGCATTATAACATCAGCGCTTATGACGAAAAGACAGGCAAGGGACTCGTGCGCCATATTATGGGACGCGTGGGCGTGCACAGCGGCGAAGTGATGGCGGTTATTATTACCTCCGGCTATGACATTCCGCATCGCGGCGTGCTCATCGAATGGCTGAAGCGTCATGTTCCGGGACTTGTGAGCGTGGTGCAGAACATCAACAAGAAGCAGACCAACGTTGTTATGGGCAGCAAGACGCGTGTGCTGTACGGTCCGGAATCGATTAAGGACAGCCTGGGCAGTCTGAGCTTTCATATTTCCGCGCAGGCCTTCTTTCAGGTGAACAGCGAGCAGGCCGAAAAGCTGTATAACAAGGCGTTGGAGTTTGCGGCGCTGAGCGGCAAGGAAACCGTAGTGGACGTTTACTGCGGTACAGGTACGATTTCTCTGTATCTTGCGCGTCACGCCGAACAGGTTTACGGTATCGAGATTGTGGCGCCTGCGATTGAAAACGCCAAGAAAAACGCTGAGGAAAATAAATGCGCTAATGCGGAATTTATCTGCGGTGATGCTGCGGTAGAGCTGCCGAAGCTGCTGGCCGGCGGTGTGCGTCCGGACGTTGTGGTGGTGGATCCTCCGCGTGCGGGCTGCGAGCAGAAGGTGCTGGCGGCGATTGCTGAGGTACAGCCTGAGCGCGTTGTTTATGTGTCCTGCAATCCTGCGTCCTTGGCGCGTGATTTGGCGTTTATGGAGCAGCATGGGTATAAGGCGATTGTAGCGCAGCCGGTGGATATGTTCCCGATGACGAGCCATGTTGAGTGCGTCACCCTGCTCACTAGGAGCTGAGCGACGCGGTGAGCAGCTGGTGCGCGCCATGCGATAGCCGTCCAAGAATGCGAGCGTGAGCGAAGCGTGATTGGAGACGGCAAATCGCTGAAACTGTGGTGCTGCTGACTAAAGTACAGAATGAGCAGTATGAAAAATGATTGAAATACGCCTTTTGAATAGAGCTTTTGAAAACGAAAAAACAAACACAAATAAAAAATTAAATGTTTTGGTAGTTTGTGGTCAGTAGGATAGATATTATAGGGAGGCAGATGATATGCCAACAACAATAGAAGTTAATAAGCAAAGTGTGGAGACGCTTTTGGGTAGCGGAAAATCAAAGCCGTTTGTCATACCAGAATACCAGCGTCCTTATGCTTGGACTGATGAACAGGTAGAAACTCTCTTTGAGGATTTATGGGAGTTTACTGCTACAAGTGGTGGAACAGAAAGAGAAAGTTCCTATTTTCTGGGAAGTGTGGTTTCCTACGAAAATGAAAATGGTGAGCAGGAAATAATAGATGGGCAGCAGCGTATTACATCACTTTTTCTGTTATTGCGTGCTATTTATACAAAACTTGTTGCAACAGCAGCATCAGAGAGAACAGCAGAGGCCAACAATTTTATTGGAAAGATTGAGCCTACGATTTGGCGTACCAATAAACTTACCGGAATGGTGGATTTCAAGAACATTCTTTTGAATTCACGTGTTGTAAATAACGATGGTAATGAAATCTTACGTTCTATTTTGGAGACTGGAAAAGCTGATGAAAATGCGAAAGACAATTATTCGAAGAATTATCGATATTTCCAAGAGTTGTTTGATAAGCATTCTAAAGAGAATCCTCTGATGGTTTACCAGTTTATCTATGCTCTTTTGAACCAAGCTATTCTGCTTCCGATTAGAGCTGATACTCAGGATACTGCCTTGACGATTTTCTCAACATTAAATGATAGAGGACTTCCTTTATCAGATGCGGATATTTTCAAAGCGAAGATTTACAACAAACTTGAACAGGATGCTAAAAAGGCATTTATAGAACGCTGGAAAGAGTTAGATGAGCAAGCTACAGATGCGAATGAAAGTATACAACAGCTTTTCTACTACAATATGTTTTATTACCGGGCACTTGACAAAGATACTAAGACTACTACTCCGGGTGTTAGAAAGTATTACGCAGCTAATAAATTTGAACGATTATACAAGCCAGAACTTTTAGATACCCTTTTTGTGATTTTGAATCTATGGAAGGTTGTAAACAAGGGTGAAGAGCTAGAAGGTGAAGATTGGTCTAAAAACAAAAAAATTAGGCAGACACTGGATACCTTGGCTTCATATCCAAATGAGTTCTGGAAATATCCGGTTGTTATTTACTACGTTTGCTACAGAAATAAAGCGAATTTTGAAAAAAGATTTGCTCTGTTCTTGAATAAATTACTTATGGAGCTGATGACAAAGTATTTGATGACACCTACAATCAATGCTGTAAAACTAGATATCTTAAAATTGAATTCTGCAATTGTTGTTTCTATTGTACCTGCATTTGAGTTTAAGGTTATTGATATGCCACAGCTGGAACCATATATTCAGAATCCTAATCGTAATACAGTGCGTATGCTTTTGAAGACGCTTGCCTATGAGCATCAAGATGATTTGCTTCCTGCAAAATGGGAGATTGAGCATATCTTCCCTCAGAAGTGGCAGACCAACTACTTTCCAGATGAGTCGGATTCAACAATAAAGGAGAAAATAGAGCACATAGGAAACAAGCTACCATTTGAAAAGAAGTTGAATATTGTTGCCGGCAATGGCTATTTTAAGAAAAAGAAAAAAGAGTATGCTACTTCTAAGATTAAAATCACAAATGCTATGGGCATTTCGGATGTAATGGATTGGAATGTGGACTCTATCATGAAGCGAGACATTCGTGTATCGGATGAGGTAGTTAAGATTTTAAATAGATGGAACAACGAATATTTAAATATTCCAGGCGACGAAGAAAAGGCAGAATTACCTTCAGAGGAAGACTTAGCTCGAATTGAGGAGTTTAAGAAGAAGGGCTGGATATAATGACAAGGTAAAAAGGTGGCTTTTAACTTGGCAAAAAACAAAACCGAAATAACCATCCGTTCCAGCGCAGCGGAATACCTGACCTATGTTGCCTCTGTGGGTGACCAGCAGGACAGCATTGATATGCGCTACGAAGATGAAAATATATGGCTGACACAGAAGATGATGGTCACATTATATGGTGTTGGTTTGCCAACGATAAATGAACATATTAAAAAGATTTATGCAGATAGTGAATTAGAAGAGTCTGCAACTATTAGGAATTTCCGAATAGTTCAAACCGAAGGTTCACGTCAGGTGACTCGTGATACAAAGCATTATAATCTTCAAATGATTATTGCTGTTGGATTCAAGGTAAACAATGAGCGAGCTGTACAGTTTCGCAAGTGGGCTAACCGTATCGTTAAGGACTACACCATCATATGATCAAACAGCAAAAACGACCAAGCAGTTCTTTGCAAAGGTTCAAAATAAGATGCATTATGCAGTTCATGGACATACAGCAGCGGAGTTGATTTACGAGCGGGCTGATGCTGATAAGCCACATATGGGATTAACCACTTGGGCAGCAGCGCCAGAAGGAAAGATTGTAAAAAGTGATGTGAGTATTGCGAAGAATTATCTTTCGGAGAAGGAAATGCGTTCGCTGGAGCGTATTGTATCTGCTTATCTGGATTTGGCAGAAGACCGTGCGGAACGTCACATTCCGATGACGATGGAGGACTGGTCAAAGCGACTTGATTTATTTTTGATGGCCGATGACAGAGAGGTTCTTCAAGATGCAGGAAAAATCACTGCTGAGATTGCCAAGGCAAAAGCTGAAACTGAATTTGAAAAATATCGTGTCATTCAAGACAGATTATTTATGGCTGATTTTGATAAGTACATGTTGGAACTGGAAGAGAAAGCAAAAAATAATGGCTAGTCTCAGTGCGAGATTATGAAATGCGAGGAAGCGCTGAAAGTATGGTATTGTTAAACTATGTCCGAGGTGATTTTTGTGATGTTGAATAAAATTAGTT
Source organism: Phascolarctobacterium succinatutens (assembly GCF_958453765.1). Taxonomy (GTDB): domain Bacteria; phylum Bacillota; class Negativicutes; order Acidaminococcales; family Acidaminococcaceae; genus Phascolarctobacterium_A; species Phascolarctobacterium_A succinatutens_B. The sequence continues at coordinate 23,625 of NZ_CAUDZA010000005.1, forward strand.
TTAAGCTGTCAACAGAAACTTTTGGGTGTGATAATGAGCCTACGGATGTAGTTGAAATCTATATTGATGGAGATAATCTGCGTAAAAAGATTTCATGCGGATTACCATTGTGGCCGTCGGAATTATATACAAGTCTTATGAGAAGTTTCTTTTTGGAGGGTGAACCGGTCAACATATTTGTATGTGGTTGTGGATGTGTTGGTTGTGGAGATACCGAGGTTCATATTGATGAAACGGAACGTTTGGTTATTTGGCATGATTTCATTCACGATTCTAAAACCATTGAGTTTAATCAGATATTTGTTTTTGATCGAGAGCAGTACTATTCTGAGGTAAATAAAATACTTGAATGGGTTGGAGATACAAGACTTGTTCATTATCTAGGAAATGTGTTTACTGTATGGTCTGATGAGCTGCGTTTAAGATATTTGGCAGATAATCTTAGTTGCTCATGTGCTCTAAGATATGATTTCAAGTCAGAAATTTATTTTGGGCGGGAAGAAGTGTTGAATGCGCTGAAGTTAGAGTTCGCAGAGGGTGCATATAAACAAAAAGAAACTCAAAATTTTTTCTACAGAATAGGTGGCTTTCATAGAAGAATGAAAGCAAAAGGATATAGTGACAAGTATCTGGAGTTATATCATCATGAAAGTCTAACTGAAGCAGTTATGCATGTGTTTTATAATACTGATTCAGATGGAAAAATCAATGATATATTGCTCAGAAGAAATATAGAGCGGTGAATTAAAATGTTGAGGAGGTGAAAGTGATAATGGTTACATTTAAATTGATAGAAGAAACAGACGAGTACTTAATTTACTGGTATTATACTAATGGTAATGAAAGCCTAAAACCGGGAATAATCATCGTTGATAAAATTAACGGTAAGATTGATATTACAGAGCTTGCCGAGGATGATTGGGAACGTGATATATCTGTTGAAGAGCTAAATGAATTAGCTGAATCAGTCAATAGGGAGATACGTGAAGAAGGAGGAACGGATTTTCTGGAGCTTGCAACGGAACCGGAGCATAGCGTATTTTTTGGAGACCATGCAGTAAATGCAATTTGGGATAAATTGCGTGAAGGAATTGTTCCGAAAAAAGGTGCTCGGGCTTGGTATTGATGAAGCGTTGAAGCAGTGATTTTGCTCTATTTTGAATAAGGCAGGAAAGAAAATTTTATCCTTGCTGGCAGCATAACAGCATAGCATTACAAGGCGTTCTACATGATTGCGGTAGAACGTCTTATTCTTCAAGAAAGATTAGAGAATTTTCATACTGTTCTTGATATTATCGCAATTATCTGATAATATAAGACCGTAAGATTTTGCACGCCTGCTTGGAGTACGGTCGTCGCAGCGTCATTGAGAACGCCTTATGTATTATTGAAGTAGTACATAGGGCGTTTTTTTTAGGAAGGGAGGTGAAGTAATGCAGACAAATGAAGCAAGTCAAGAAAGTGAAATCAAGCAGGTCATCCGCAGCCTTTGCATGATGAACAACAGGTTTATGAACTTTATGCTTGATGACAACAAAGAAGCAGCGCAGGTTTTCTTGCGCGTAATCCTGGGAGATGATAAAATTAAGGTGAGGAATGTCAGGATACAAAGCTTTATTCAAAACATCTACGGACATTCTTCGCAGTTGGATATCCTGGCGCAGGATAGCGAGGGACGCTATTTTAACGTAGAGGTACAAAGAAGCGATGAAGGTGCTCCGGCAAGACGCGCCAGATTTTACAGCAGTATCCTTGATACACACTTCCTGCAACCAAGTAAGCTTTACGAAGAGCTGCCGGATACCTACGTAATTTTTATTACAGAGAATGATGTCTTGCGCGATAATCTGCCTTTGTATAATATAAGACGCAGAATAGATGAAAATGCGAAATGCTTTGAAGATGGTTCGCATATCATTTATGTCAACAGCCAGCGTCGAGATGATACAGCGTTGGGTAAACTGATGCAGGATTTATATTGTACAGAGCCTAAAAATTTACATTACCATGAATTTGCCGATCGCATGGAGTTTTTGAAATACAGCAAGGAGGGCGAAGAAAAAATGACTGACGTAATTGAAGAATATGCTGCAAGAAAAGCCGAAGCAGCAGCGAAGGCAGTTGAAGAAAAAATGACTGATGTAATTGAAGAATATGCTGCAAGAAAGGCAGAAGCATTAGCTAAAGAAGCAGCAGAAGCAATGGCAAAAGAAAAGAAGATTGAATTTGCCAAGGATTTGCTGGCTGAGGGTATGAGCATTGAGTTTACCGTTCGTCTTTCCAAGCTGTCGGAAGCAGAGGTGCGCGAGCTGGCCTCCAAGCTGAGCGCGTAAAAGCATAATAGCATAGCATTACAAGGCGTTCTACATGATTGTGGTAGAACGCTTTTTTTATATAAACGCTCTCCGCATTCTCCATGATTTATGCTATAATAAACTACAAGTATGTTTGCAGGAGGTTGCCATGTTTGCTGTTAATGTTGCGATAAATTTACCGGTAAAAAATTTATTCCGTCAGTTTACTTACAGTGTGCCGGAAGCACTGCAGTTTATAGACAGCGGCTGGCGTGTAGTTGTTCCCTTCAGTGGCCAGAAGGTGGAAGGCTTTGTGGTAGAGCGTGTGCCGCTGCCTAGTGATGAAGTGCTGAGAAGTAAGCTGAAGCCTGTAGAGGCAGCCTTGGGCGATACTCCTTGGTTTGATAAGGAAATGCTGGCTACTGCCAAATGGATGGCAGATTATTATATGTGTTCGCTGGCAGAGGCGATGCGCCTTTTTGTGCCGGGTAAGTCGAGCATTAAGCGACGTGCCGTGCGTGATGCGCAGGGACGTTTGCTTTATTATGTTTATAATGAGCGTTTGCAGGAAAAAACAGTGCTGGCCTACCGCATCAATGCCACAGGCAGGAAAGCGCTGGCCAAAGGAGTACTTGCCAAACGCGCCAAGGGGCAGCATGCTGCGCTGGGCGTACTGGCGCAGGCTGCGGGAGCACTTAGCGTAAGCGAGCTGGCGCAGCAGGGTGTGAGCTCCGCTGTGGCGCGCGCATTAGCGCAAAACGGTTTGGCGGACGCAGTGCAGAAGCGTGTGCTGCGCAACAGCTACAACACGGTGCAGGAGCGTGGCGAAAGCCTGCAGCTGACGGCGGAGCAGCAGGATGCTGCTGTTAAAATCAATCAGGCGATAGATGTACAGCGTGCGCAGTCGTTTTTGCTGCAGGGAATTACCGGCAGCGGCAAGACGGAGGTTTATCTGCGCGCGGCGGCTCATGCTGTGGATGCAGGCTGGCAGGTGCTGATGCTGGTGCCGGAAATTGCGCTCACAGCACAGCTGGTGAAGCGCTTTCAGGCGTGGTTCGGCAGCGAAATTGCTGTGGCGCACAGTAAGCTTTCACAAAACGAAAGAGGCGACGTGTGGTACCGCATGCGTACAGGCAAGGCAAGGGTGCTGATTGGTGTACGCAGTGCTGTGTTCGCTCCGTTTGAAAAGCTGGGCTTGGTGATTGTCGACGAGGAGCACGAGGGCAGCTACAAGGAGGAGGACCACCGTCCGCATTACAATGCGCGTGATGTTGCCCGCACCCGCTGCCGCCTGACCGGCGCAGCTTTGGTGCTTGGCAGTGCCACGCCGGATTTATGCACGTATTATAAGGCACTGCAGGGCGAATGTACACATTTGCATCTTACGTCACGTCCTAATGGTGCTGCTTTGCCAAAGGTTGAGATCGTGGATATGCGCAAGGAACTGGAGGCACGCAATTTCAGCGTGCTGTCGCGCGCGCTGCAGCAGGCGCTGGTGATGACGGCGGCGGCGGGGGAGCAGGCGATTGTCCTCTTGAACCGCCGCGGCTATTCTACCTTTGTGATGTGCCGTGACTGCGGCCAGACGATTACCTGTCCGCATTGCGCTGTAGCAATGGTTTACCATAAGAAAAACGAGGATTTGCGCTGCCATTACTGCGGTAACACGATGCCGCTGCCGCAGGAATGCCCGAACTGCCACAGCCGCCGCATCAAATATTTCGGCAGCGGTACGCAGAAGGCGGAAGAACAGCTGCAGCAGCTGCCGGAGGTGCGGGTTTTGCGTATGGATCAGGATTCGACTGTGGCGAAGTTTGCACATGCCGATATCCTGCGGCGCTTTGCCGACGGTGCAGCCAATGTTTTGATAGGCACGCAGATGGTGGCAAAGGGGCATGATATTCCCAATGTAACGCTGGTGGGAGTGCTGGCGGCGGATAGCACGCTGCATCTGCCGGATTACAGGGCATCCGAGCGCGCCTTTTCGCTGCTGACGCAGGCGGCGGGGCGTGCGGGACGCGGTGACAGGCCGGGACATGTAATCTTCCAAACCTATGATCCGGATAACCCGATTCTGCAGCTGGCGGTGACGCAGGATTACGACACCTTTGCCAAGCGTGAGCTGCAGGAACGTCAGAACTATTTTTATCCGCCGTTCGCCCAGATGCTCAAGCTGCAGATAGTGGATAAAGATGAGGGGGCAGGACTGGCATTGGCGCAGCAGGTTGTCTTTTATCTGCAGAGCTTGAAGCTGCAAGGCAAACTGGAGGATTTGCTGATTGCAGGACCGTTTCCCTCACTGGTGGCGAAGGCCTATGATCTGTACCGCTTCAATGTGCTGCTGAAGGCACAGGACCTGCGTGAGACCAAGGAAGCGCTGTTGAACAGCGAATTTAAGGAAAAGCCTAATTTGTACTTTAATGTTGACCCTGTAAGTGTAATTTAACATGGTAAATGATTGTATAAAAACAGAGTTTGTGTTACAATATAGGAAATTTAACACTGCTAATACCGGTAGAATGTTGCAAAAAATCTGCCGGTGTCAGCAAATTGATTAATGGGAGTAATTGTTTATGAGCATGCAGATGGAATTTATCAAGGTTCTGCCGTCGCCGCAGGCCTTAATGGAGGATTATCCGGTAAGTAAGGCTTCTAAGCTGCTGAAGCTGCAGCGTGACGAGGCTATAAAGAATATTTTTACAGGCAAGGATGACCGCTTTTTGCTGGTTATCGGTCCTTGCTCCAGCGATAACGAGGATGCTGTGCTGGACTATGTTTATCGTCTGGCTAAGCTGCAGGAAAAGGTACAGGATAAAATTTTTATCGTACCGCGTCTGTACACCAACAAGCCGCGTACTATCGGCGTAGGCTATAAGGGTATGCTGCACCAGCCTTCTCCCGAGGGTGAAGAGGATATGCTGGGCGGTATTATCGCCATCCGCAAAATGAACGTGCGCGTGGTAGAAGAAACAGGACTGACTGGTGCAGAGGAAATTCTCTATCCTGAGGTTTTCCGCTATCTGTCGGATTTGCTGAGCTATGCCGCAGTTGGCGCGCGCTCCAGCGAGGATCAGCTGCACCGCATGATTGCCAGCGGCGTAGGCATTCCCGTAGGCATGAAGAATCCTACCAGCGGCGATTTGTCTGTTATGCTCAACAGTGTGGCGGCAGCGCAGCATGAGCAGGAATTCCTGTTCCGTGGCTGGGAGGTACGCACCAAGGGTAATCCGCTGGCGCATTCTATTCTGCGCGGCTATGTTGACCCCATCGGCAACAGCTTTCCCAACTACCATTATGAGGTGCTGAAAATCGTTATTGATATGTATGCAGAACGTCAGCTGCAGAATCCGGCGATTATTGTGGATACCAACCACGCCAACTCCGGCAAAAAATATCTGGAGCAAATCCGCATTGCTAAGGATATCGTGCATTCCCGCAAGCTGAACGCTGATATTAACAGAATCGTCAAGGGTCTGATGATTGAAAGCTATATCGAGGACGGTGCTCAGGGCGTACATGACGGCGTCTATGGCAAATCTATTACCGACCCCTGCCTGGGCTGGGAAAAAACGGAAAGATTGCTGCTTGACCTGGCGGAAGAATTGTAAACTGATAAGTATAAGCTGCTGCAGCGAAGGCTGCGGCAGCTTTTTTGCATGCAAAAAAGACCGCCTGCTTCAGCGGGCGGCCTCTAAATTTTCTTAGCTATTAAAATGTTTCCAGCAGCTTGTAGCCACGACCGATGAGGAAGGTGGCGGTTTCCGGCTCGTTGGTTTTGAAAACTACTACCGGCTTAACGTTATCACGGTTAAAGGAAATATACAGATAAGAAATGTCGATGTTGGCACCGTGAATAGCGGCAAGAATTCCGTCCAGATAACCCGGAGTATCGTTCATCTCTACGGCAATAACCTTGTCCTGACGGCATTGATAGCCTTCTGCCTTAAGCACCTCGATAGCAGTTTCTGCCTTGTCCACAATCAGGCGCACAATGCCGAATTCCGCACTGTCATTGGCCAGCATAGTGTAAATATTGATATTGGCTTTAGCAAGAATGGTGGTGATTTTGAACAAACCACCCTCGTTGTTTTCGGTGAATAAAGAAACCTGGTTCAGCATATGTAAAAATCCTCCCTAAATTATCATAAAGCGGGCTGTACTGTTGTCAGTTTTTGCTTGCTTAATAAAAGATTATAGCACAAAATTTGATGAGAAGAAAGAGGCTTTTGTAAAGTTATCTTTACCTGACGCAAGCTATTGTGAAGTGAAAGAGGACAAAAATAATATTTGTTTTTGTTTTGAAAGAAGCAAATAACAGGTTTTTGGGTTAAGGTTGATGCTTGCTAACCATTTCAATCTTTAGCGTAAATGTTTCAGTAGACTTCTGGTTGAAACGAATAAAGATTTCAAATTACTTGATTTTTCGTATGAAAGTGCTATAATAATTCTTGCAATATATGAACAAGCATCGAAGTGTTTGCAAGAAGGCGGAGGTTGATAATATGGGTATGAAAAAATTATTAGCAGTGTTATTTTCAGCTTTGCTGCTCGTAGGCGTTGCCGGCTGCGACGACAGTAATTCACAGCAGGGAGCCGTAACACAAAAGGTGATGAACGCTAAAAGCAAGCAGGATTTTGAGCCTGTGACGGAAATCAAGGAAGGACGCAAAAACGTTTATGCCGTACTTAAGGTTATGAAGGGTAACTACTGGGAAGAAGTTATCCGCGGTATTAAGGACGGTGCAGCCAAGGCTGACGTTAACGTTTATGTAGGCGGCGTTATGAAGGACGGCGACTGGGAGCTGCAGCGCGATATGGTCAAGGAGCTTCCCGGCAAAAAAGCAGATGCAGTTATTCTTGCTCCGGCGGACAGCTCCAATATGACGGCAAGTGCGAAAACACTGCGCGAGCAGAAGCTGCCGGTGTTTTTGGTTGATACTGCACTCAGCAGCAATGATTATGATGCAGCCTTCCTTACCAACAATCTCGAAGCCGGCGCCGAGGTTTGCCAGCAAATGGTAGAGCAGATGAAGGCTAACGGTGTGAAGGAATCCGAGGAGGCAACAGTTTTGGTACATGTCAGCACCTTGGCCAGCACTACGATTGCCGACCGCTTGAACAGCATTATGGCAAATTGGGGTAAATTTGCTCCTGCAAGCTGGAAAATCGAACATGATTATATTATTAACTACGGTGATGAAGCGGGCGCTGTTAAGCTGGTTGCCGAAAAAATCAAAAACACTCATAATGTTAAAGGCATTATTGCCTGCAACAACGGCTCCACCAATGCAACTGTGGAGGCTGTAATGGCTGCAGGTCGCAAGGATGTTGCCGTTACCGGTTTTGACCTTGGCAAAAAGACTTTACTGGGCTTGGAGGACAAGAACTATAGTATTGCCGTTGCCGTACAGAATCAGTACAAAATGGGCTACGAGGCTGTGATGGCTGCCGCTGCTGCAGCAAAAGATGGCAGCAAGCCGGCACAGAAGCTGGTGAATACTGGTATCAGTATGGCAGATAAAAATAATTATAAAAAATAGATAACAAAAAAGCTTAAGAGCCTTCTGCTTCTGACGGAAAATCCGCCTGACGCAGAAGGCTTTTGCTGTTTGGGCATAAATATATGAGGAAGCCTGCACAGAGAATTTGTTTTTTTCTGTAGTAATGTGTTATAATGAACTATTGGAATAGCTACAAGGAGGAACAAAAATGGCTAAGTTAAAAATAGTGATTGCCGGCGCTCCAGTGCTGCGTGAGGTAGCTCAACCGGTAGAGCGTATAGATAAAAAATTGCAGCGTCTGCTGCGTGATATGGCAGAAACAATGTATGCGGCCGACGGCGTAGGCCTGGCAGCACCGCAGGTGGGTGTAAGCAAGCGCGTAGTAGTTATTGACGTAGGCGAAGGCCTGTACGAGCTGATTAACCCTGAGATTGTTAAACGTGAGGGCAAGGTGTTGGGCAGCGAAGGCTGTCTTTCTGTGCCTGATTATGAGGGCGAGGTAGAGCGCTCCGAATATGTAGAATGCGAATTCACTGACAAAACCGGTCAACGCATGCTGCTTTCCGCAAGCGGTCTGTTGGCTATCTGCATTCAGCATGAGCTGGACCATCTGGACGGCATTCTGTTCATCGACAAGGCTAAAACCATTTCGCCTAAGCAGAAGGAAAATCCCGAGGATGCCGTAAGATAAATCCTAAGCGGGATATGAAAAAAGATATACGGAGGAAAACAAATGCGTATAGTATTTATGGGAACACCGGATTTCGCAGTCGGCAGCTTGCAGGCGCTGTGCGAAAGCGGTAAGCATGAAATTCTTGCGGTAGTAACTCAACCGGACCGTCCAAAGGGACGCGGCAACAAGCTGCTGCAAACACCGGTTAAAGAATATGCGCTGGCGCAGGGCCTAACTGTTTACCAGCCGCAAAAGGTAAAAACTCCTGAATTTGTTGAGCTGCTGCACGAGCTGCAGCCGGAGCTGATTGTCGTAGCTGCCTTCGGCCAGTTCTTGAGCAAAGAAATTCTGGAGCTGCCGAAATACGGCTGCATCAACGTACACGCTTCGCTGCTGCCGAAGTATCGCGGTGCGGCACCGATTCAGTACGCTATCATCAAGGGCGAAAAGGAATCGGGTGTAACGATTATGCAGATGGATATCGGTATGGATACCGGCGCTATGCTGGACAAGGTAGTAGTGCCTATCGAAGAAAATACCACAATGGGCGAGCTGCATGACGCTCTGCGTGAGCAGGGTGCGGCACTGCTGCTGCAGGTTATCGACAAGATTGCGGCAGGTACTGCCGTGGCTGAACCGCAGGATAACGAGCAAGCTACCTATGCAACACTTCTCGACCGCAGCATGGAGCATATCGACTGGAGCAAAACGGCGCAGGAGGTACACAACCTTATCCGTGGCTTCAACCCAGCACCCAGCACCTTTACCAAGTTGCCGAACGGCAAGAGCCTGAAAATCTGGGGCAGCAAAATGACTGACAAAAGCAGCGCTGCTGCTGCCGGTACCGTTATCGAAACCGGCAAGCACAGCTTCTTTGTGGCTTGCGGTGAGGGCGTACTGGAAATCACCGAGGTACAGCCCGAATCCAAAAAACGTATGCCGGCGCAGGTTTTCCTGAACGGCCGCGGCGTACAGGAGGGCGACCTGCTTGCCTGAAGCAGGCTGTGATTTGAAGGAGTAATCTTTTAATGAACGAAGACAGTGTATTTAAGCCTAAAAAACGTATATTTATGGCTCTGACCTCCATCAGCGCCATTTTAGGTGCGTTGATGTTTTATGTGGTCTGGAAGGTAACCTTTCCGGGACTTTATGAAATCAGCAGATTTTTGCCGATAGTCTTCGGCTTTTTCGGCGTACTTATAGTGTTGGCGATGCTCAGCGGCGTGCTGGGAATTGTTATGGCGCTGTTGGGAATACCGGTACTCAAGATTTTGTATTTTTGGGCGTGGAAGGCAATTAATATTCTTTTCCCCTTTGCGGTAGTACTGGGACGCTTGTTCAACATTCCCCGTGACCGCATCGAGCAGTCCTTTATTGAGGTCAGCAACAATCTGGTGCTGCAGCATAAGGTGAAGGTGCCTGCCAACCGAATAATGATTTTAACACCGCATTGTATCCAGCTGGATACCTGCGTACATAAGATAACCCGTAACGTAGAGAACTGCCGTCAGTGCGGACGCTGCAGCGTAGGTGCTATGCTTGGGCTGGCGCACAAATATGGTTGCCATTTTGCTGTGGCTACAGGCGGTACGCTAGCAAGGCAGATGGTTAAGCAGGCAAGGCCGAAGGCTATTGTGGCCGTGGCCTGCGAGCGTGATCTGACCAGCGGCATTCAGGACGTGTTTCCTCTGCCGGTTCTGGGCGTTTTAAACGAGCGTCCCTTCGGTCCCTGCTTTAATACACGGGTAGATATCAATAAGCTGGAAGCAGCAATTTTAGCATTTATGGAAGATGATGAGGAAGAAACAAAGCATGCGGAAGGAACAAAAAGCAAATTATCCTGAAAGCGCCCGCGGAGCAGCGGCGCTTTTGGTGCGTATGGTGCTGGAGGACGGCGCTTATACGAATATCGCTCTGAACCAGTATCTGCGCGGCAGCAGATTGAGTGACCTTGACAGAAGGCTGGCAACGGAGCTGGTATACGGCACGGTAAAGGCCAGCGGTACGCTTGACTGGTATCTGGCGCAGTGCGTCAGCCGTCCGCTGGATAAGGTGGCCGGTGATATTCTGGCGATACTGCGCATCAGCACCTACCAGCTGCTGTATATGACACGCATTCCTGCGTCGGCGGCAGTAAACGAGGCTGTGAAGCTGGCGCGCTCGGTGAGCCATGAGGGCAGTGCCAAGTTCGTCAACGGCGTGCTGCGCGGTCTGCTGCGCAAGCAGGAGGCAGGTGCGTTCGTCCTGCCAGATGCCGAAAAGCAGGATGCCGATTATCTGTCACTGAAATACTACCATCCGCGCTGGTTGGTGAAGCGCTGGCTGGGACCGTGGGGACGCGGCGGCACCGAACGCCTGCTGGCGTTTGATAATACGGCTGCGCCGGTGTGCCTGCGTGCCAATACGCTGGTGACTACGCGCGACAAGCTGTTGGCTGATCTGACGGAAATGGGTGCGCAGGTGCGTGCTTCCGAATGGAGTCCCTACGGCATTGTGGCAGAGCATCTGCCGTCGCTGCATACACTTTTGGCGGCACTGCCGCAGCATTTTTACATTCAGGACGAAAGCTCTATGCTGGTAGCGCCGGTGTTGGCGCCGCAGCCCGGAATGCGCGTGTTGGATATGTGCAGCGCTCCCGGCGGCAAGGCAACGCACGTGGCACAGCTTATGCAGGATAATGGCGAGGTTATCGCCTGCGATATCCACGAGCACAAGCTGGAGCTGATTGCCGAAAACGCTGCCCGTCTGGGTATGAAGAGCGTCAAAGCACTGCAGAACGATGCTCTGCAGCTGCGCAGCGAATGGCTGGGCGCGTTTGACAGAGTTTTGGTTGATGCACCCTGCTCCGGTCTGGGTGTACTGCGCCGCCGTGCGGAAGCACGCTGGCGCAAGCAGCGTAAGGACTTGAAGCTGTTCCCACCGCTGCAGCTGGCAATTTTAAAGAATGCCGCACAGTATGTGAAGGACGGCGGCACTCTGGTGTACAGCACTTGCACGATTGAGCAGAGTGAAAACCATTATCTGGTGGAAGAGTTTTTAACGCAGCATCCCGAATGGCAGCGTGTGGAATTTACGCATCCGCTGACGGGCGAGCAGGTACAGGAGCTGCAGCTTCTGCCGCAGAATGACGGCATTGACGGCTTTTATATCTGTAAGCTGATGAAAAAGCAGTAATATAGAGGTAAGAGAATGCAAGATATTTTTGCTTTACCAATAGAAGAATTACAAGAATTATTTGTGGCGGCAGGCCTGAAAAAGTTTCGTGCCAAGCAGGTGTTTCAATGGCTGTACCAAAAGTCGGTCTTTGATTTTGCCGCTATGCACAACCTGAGCAAGGCCGATATTACCGTGCTGCAGGAAAAATTTACCGTGCTGCCGCGCAGTCTGGAAATTTTGCGCGAGCAGAATTCCTCCGACGGCATGACGAGCAAGCTGCTCTTGGGCTTGCCGGACGGAAATTCGGTAGAAACGGTTCTGATGCACCATGATTACGGCTACAGCGTGTGCGTTTCCAGCCAGGTCGGCTGCGATATGCACTGCGCATTCTGCGCCAGCGGCCTGAAGGGCGCTGTACGCAATCTGACGGCTGCGGAAATCGTGGCTCAGGTTTACCTGTTCAACGAGCGCCTGCGTGAGCAGGGAGCAATGGTGAGCAGAGTGGTGGTTATGGGCAGCGGTGAACCGATGCTGAACTTTGACAGCGTTTTGCAGGCGCTGGATTTTCTGCACCGCGAGGACACCTGCAACATGAGTTACCGCAACATGACGCTTTCCACCTGCGGCATTATTCCGGGTATCAAACGCCTGGAGGAGCAGGGCAAGCCGATAAATCTGGCAATTTCGCTGCACGCGGTAAAAAACGAGCTGCGTACGGCGCTGATGCCTGTCAACAAGGGCTATCCCTTTGTGGATGTGCTGACAGCTGCTGAAAGCTACAGCAAGGCCAGCGGCAGGCAGATAACTTATGAATATATTCTGTTGAAGGGAAAAAATGACAGTCCGCAGGACGCGGAGCTTTTGAGCAATTACCTGCGCTATAAGCAGGCATCTGTTAATCTGATACCGGCCAACCCGGTACCGGAGCAGGGCTTTGAGCGTCCGTCCAAAGCGGCAGTAGAACGTTTTTTGCGCATCCTGCAGAAAAACAGGATTAACGCTACCGTTCGTAAGGAGATGGGCAAGGATATTGATGCAGCCTGCGGTCAGCTGCGGGCTAAATTTGCCAAGGAACAGGAGCAAAAATAATGCAGGTAATCAGCAGAACCCATGTGGGCCTGGTCAGAGAGAATAATGAAGATGCGCTGCTGGTACGCGAGCCTTCTCTTTTTGCCGTTGCCGACGGCATGGGAGGCTATGCGGCAGGCGAAATCGCCAGCAGGTCTACTATTAAAGCCTTTGAGGCTGCGACACACAGCCTGCGCCATGAGCAGGAGGAACAGAATATCCGTAAGGTTATGCTGGAGGCCTTTGACAAGGCCAATACGCATGTTTTCAAAATGGCGGTGAGTAATGAAAGCTATTCCGGCATGGGAACGACGATGACGGCGCTTTATCTGCCGGGGGACGGGCACGGCTACTGTTGCCATGTAGGCGACAGCAGACTGTATCTGTTCCGCAACGACAAGCTGGAGCAGCTGACGCATGACCATACACTGGTAGCAGATTTAAAGGAACAGGGAAAAATCACGGACGAGGAAGCCTTTGTACATCCGCAACGTAATATTTTGCTGCAAGCCCTGGGTGTCGAGGAAACGGTAAAGGCTGATTTCTTCAGCTTCCGTCTGCAGGAGGGTGACAGGCTGCTGCTGTGCAGCGACGGTCTGTCCGACATGCTGCGTGCAGCTGAAATCAGCCGGATTATAGGCTGTGCAGATCCAGAGCAGGCTGCTGACAAGCTGCTGGAGCAGAGCTTGGACAATGGCGGACGCGATAATGTGTCTCTGATTCTGATTGATTTAACTACGCAGGGGGAGGAAAGCTGTAATGGATAAAAATGGCAAGACCATCTTGAACGGACGCTATGAGCTTATTCGTCCGATTGGCTATGGCGGTATGGCCGAAGTCTTTTTGGCCCACGACCAGCTTTTGGACCGTAATGTAGCCGTGAAAATGCTGCGCGACCAGTTCCTCGAGGACAACGAGCTGCTGGAGCAGTTTCGCAGGGAGGCAAAATCCGCGGCGCGTCTGGTGCATCCGTATATCATCAACATTTATGATGTTGTGTCGGAAGGCAGCAACCAGTATATAGTTATGGAATATGTTGACGGTGTTACTCTGAAGGAGTATATGCAGGAGCATAAGCTGAGCCTGAATACCGTTCTGGAAATCGCTGTGCGTCTTGCAGATGCACTACAGCATGCTCATAGCCATAATATTATTCACTGTGATATCAAGCCGCAGAATATTTTGATTGATAAAAATATGAATCCTAAAATCGCTGATTTCGGTATTGCCAAAATGGTCACGAATCAGACGATGGTTTATTCCAAATCGGTGATGGGGTCAGTGCATTATATTTCACCGGAGCAGGCCTGTGGCGGTAAGATTACTGCCAGCAGCGATGTCTATTCCTTGGGCATAGTGCTCTTCGAAATGCTTACGGGTGAGGTTCCTTACGTTGGTACAACGGCTGTTTCTGTTGCTATGATGCATGTAGAAAAGCCTGTGCCGCAGCTGAAGGACTACATGGATAATGTTCCCGAGGGCATGCAGGAGATTATGAACAAGGCGCTGGCGAAGCGCTGTGAGGACAGATACGCTAACGCCGGACAGATGCGACGCGATTTGCTGAACCTGAAGATGAAGCTCTTCCCGTTCAGCAGCGAGGACTATCATCAGGAGCTGGGCGCGGTGAAGTCCAACGGCAATGTTGTCGATAGCCCTGATGACGGTGCTACGGTGATTATGAAGCCGGTGCGCAGTGAGCTGCCGCCGAAGCAGGTAACTCCGGCTGTAACACAAGAGCCGGAAAAAATTCAGGAAAAGCAGGCAGCAATGCTTTCCGAAAAAACAGGGGATGAAAAACCGGTGGTTAAGAAAAAGCTGAATTATACCAAACTGATAGTAATGATTACTGCTGCGGTAGTAGCAATTTCACTGGTAGCGCACTTTATCTTCAACCGCAACCTGGCGGAAATTGAAGTGCCTAATGTTACCAATATGACGGTAGTTGAAGCACAGAAGCTGCTTGAGGAAAAGGAGTTTAAGGTAGAGTTAGAGGAAAAATACGGCGATCCTGATAAGTTTAAGCCCGGTACTGTTATGGAGCAGTCCCCAAAGGCTGGCGAAAAACGTAAGCAGGGCAGCCTTATTATCCTGACCATCTGTAAGGGCGCGGAGCTGAAGGCTGTGCCTGATGTTACAGGCATGTCGTTCTCGAAGGCGGAGCAGCAGCTGCAGGCCGCAGGCTTTAAGGTCGGCAAGGTGACGCGCAAGCATGTGGACGGCGGCAAAATCGGCGCTGTTCTCAGCCAGTCGCCGAAGGGCTTGGACAAGGCTCCTAAGGGAACTGGCATCGACCTGGTAATTAACGAAGGCGATAAGCCGGTACCGGATATTATCGGCAAATCTGTTGACGAAGCTAAGGGTATGCTGGAGCAGGCAGGCCTGAAGCTTGGTGAAATCAAAAAGGTTCAGGATGCCAGTGCCAAAAAGAATGTAGTTCTGGCCTGCAACCCGGGTGTAGGCAGTAACCTTAACGACGGCGCGGCAGTAGCGATTACGGTGGCTGCCGGCGGCGAGAAGAAGAGCGCCTACGTTGACTTTGTCGTACCGAGCGGCAAGCCTGCCAACGTACGCATTGTGCTGACGGATGACAACGGCACGGCAACGCTGTACAGCGGTACACAAAACGGCAGCGTGCGTCTGCGTCAGAAGGTGGAATATGCAGGCAATGCCAAGGTCCAGTTCATCTGTGACGGCAAGCTCATTTCCGAAAGGAACCTGTAAATATGGCAGAGCTGCAGGGCAGAGTCCTGAAAAATTATAACGGCTATTATTACCTTAAGGTAGAAGGCGAAAGCGAGCCCTATACCTGCAAGGTAAAGGGAAAAATGAAGAAAAACCGTTTTTCGCTGGCAACAGGCGATATCGCCTGCTTTGAGGTAAGCAGCAGCGAAAAGCGCGAGGGGATGATTACCGGTGTGCTGCCGCGCAGAAATTTTCTGCCGCGTCCTACGCTGGCTAACCTGGATTTGTTTGTGGCAGCCTTTGCCTGTGCTGCGCCGGACTTCAGCTTTCTGCTGGCAGATAAGCTGCTGGCGTTGGCAGAGCTGGCGAAAATTCCTGCGATTTTGGTGCTCAACAAGGAGGATAACGCTCCTGCGGGCCTGATTGAGCAGGTGAAGGCAGTTTATGAGCCTATCGGCTACGAGGTTTATACTCTGTCGGCGCAGAATGGCACCGGCGTGGAGGCTCTGCGTGAGCGTTTGCGTGGTAAAATCTGTGCCTTTGGCGGACCTTCGGGCGTAGGTAAATCTTCTACGATTAACGCTATCGACAGCAGCGTGGACCTGCGCACGGGCGAGGTTAGCGAAAAAATCGGCCGCGGCAAGCATACTACACGCTATGCACAGCTGCTGCCGTTCGACGAAGGCTATATTGCGGACACTCCGGGCTTCGGAAATCTGCTGCTGGAGGGCCTGACATCTGAAATGGTGCTGGCCTCCTTCCGTGAGTTTGCCGATTATGAGGCAGGCTGCAGGTTCTGTCCCTGTACGCACACGCACGAGCCTGTCTGCGGTGTAAAGGATGCTGTGGCTGCAGAAAAGATTTCTCCCAGCCGTTATGAATCATATTTGACAATGTTAGCAGAGGTAAAACTCCTGCAAGAGAAAGAGGGAAGAAAATGATGATTAAAGTTGCTCCATCAATTTTATCTGCCGATTTTGCATATCTGGCGGACGAAATCAAAAAAATTGAAGCTGCCGGTGCCGACTGGGTACACATCGATGTTATGGACGGCCAGTTTGTACCTAACCTGACCTTCGGTGCTCCTGTAGTGAAAAAAATCCGTAAGGTAACCGACCTGTTTTTCGACTGCCATCTGATGGTAGAAAATCCGGAAAAATATATTGCCGACTTCAAGGCTGCCGGTGCCGACCAGATTGTTGTGCATGTAGAAACCACCAAGCATCTGCACCGCTGCATCCAGCAGATTAAGGCTGGGGGCATGAAGGCCGGCGTTGCACTGAACCCTGCTACCAGCCTGAGTACGGTAGAAGAAATTCTGCCTTACGTTGACATGGTACTGCTGATGACCGTTAACCCCGGCTTCGGCGGCCAAAGCTTTATTGAAGGCGTAGTGCCGAAGATTGAACGCCTGCATGCAATGATTACCGAGCGTGGCCTGAACGTGGATATTCAGGTTGACGGCGGCGTTAACGCCGAAACCTCCAAGCTGGTGAAGGCTGCCGGTGCCAACGTATTGGTAGCAGGCTCCTATGTTTACGGCGCTGAGGATACCGCTGCTGCTATTGCCAGCCTGAAATAGTATTCAGTGATTAGTGAACAGTAAATAGCGTTCGGAGAATAAGAAAAACCGTCCTTTCCCGCTATCTGCAAAAATGCAGACAGGGAAGGACGGTTTAATTTTGCTTTTTGTGTTATTTTTTTTCGCTATCGTTGGCTTTTTGCCAGATATACCACACTGCGAGCGAGCGCCAGGGACGCCATGTTTCCGTAAGCGTATTGATTTTGCCGCGTTTGGGGATTTCGTTAAGATTGAGCATTTTCTGCAGCTCTTTCTTGAAGATAAAGTCGGCACTGGGTACAACGTCTGTGCGGCACAGAGCCAGCAGCAGAAACATTTCGATGGTCCATTGGCCGAGGCCGCGGATTTGCATCAGCTGCTTGGTAATCTGGCTGTCGGTCATATCATCGAACTTATCCATGGTTACGCTGCCGTTGATCACTGCTTCGGCAAAGCTGCGCAGGTAATCCACCTTTTGCTTAACAAGACCGATGCTGAGCAGGTCCTCGGCGGAAGCAGCAAGCACTGCCTGCGGTGTAATGGGATTGCCGGTGAGACCTTCGAGCCTTTGCATCAGCTGCTGGCTGACATCAGGCGGCAACTGTTGGGCGATAATACCGGTCAGTAATATAGTAAAATAAGACTCTTTGGATTTTGGTTTTAACGGACAGGGCGAATAACGGTCAACTAACGGGGCGAGCTCTGGAACGTTTTCACGCAGATAGCGGTCACCGACGGACCAATCTGGGGCTTGGCACATAAGCATCCTCCTTTTGTTTACTTTATTACAATATTATAATACGAAAACGGCGGTTAGACAAACGAAAAAAATGCGAAATAATAGCAATAAAAGCAGTTTTCTATGAACGAAGTCATTCGGATTTGCTTTTTCTTTAAATCATGAAGAAAAATAAAAAACGGCGGCAACGCAGATTAATATTTGCACTTTTTTCTTCAAAGCTGTATAATTAGTCTGATTGACAATCTATATTCGTAATTAAAATGTAAGGAGACGATGAAATGTCTGAAGTCAGAGTAAGATTTGCTCCCAGTCCTACTGGGTATTTACATATTGGTGGTGCGCGTACTGCGCTGTTTAACTGGCTGTTTGCCCGCAAAATGGGCGGCAAGCTGATTCTGCGTATTGAGGATACCGATATTGAACGCCTGAAAGAGGATTCCGTAAGCCAAATCCTTACCAGCCTGAAATGGTTGGGCATCAACTGGGATGAAGGTCCGGAGGCCGGCGGTGAATATGGTCCTTACTATCAGTCCGAGCGCTTTGATATTTACAAAAAATATGCTCAGCAGCTGCTGGACGAAGGCAAAGCATACTACTGCTTCTGCACTACCGAGGATTTGGCTGCACAACGCGAAAAACAACGCGCTGCTAAGCAACCGTTCCGTTATGCACGTACCTGCCGCGATATTCCGGCAGAAGAGGCTAAAGCACGTATCGCTGCAGGCGAACCGTATTCCATTCGTATCAAAATTCCTGCTGAGGGCAGCATCACCGTTCATGACCTGATTCATGGCGAAGTTACCTTTAACATGGACCAGTTCGACGATTTCGTAATTGTAAAATCCAACGGTATTCCTACCTATAACTTCGCTGTTTGTGTCGATGACCATCTGATGGGCATGACTCACGTACTGCGTGCCGAGGAGCATCTTTCCAACACTCCGAAGCAGCTGCTGGTTTACGAAGCACTGGGCTGGGAGCCGCCTAAGTTCGGTCATATGCCGATGATTCTGGCTATGGACCGTTCCAAGCTGAGCAAACGTCACGGCGCAACCTCCGTTGAAGAATTCCGCAGCCAAGGCTACCTGCCGGAAGCTATCATCAATTATCTTACTCTGCTTGGCTGGGGCCCCGGCGATGAACGCGAAATCTTCACTCTGGAAGAAACCGTTAAGCTGTTTGAGCTGGAGCAGATGAGTAAAAAGGCTGCTATTTATGACACCAAAAAGCTCACTTGGATGAACGGCCAATATCTGTCCGAGCTGCCGCTGGAAAAAATTCTGCCGGATGCTAAGCCCTTCTTCGTTAAAGACGGCCTGGTAACCGAAGAATGGTTCAACGATGCTGCCAACGAAGCATACTTTGAAAAGCTCGTAGACGTTGTACGTGTACGTGTTAAAACTCTGCAGGAGGTTGCCGATGCTTCCACTTACTTCTTCAAGGATGTTGAAGAATATGATGAGAAGGGTGTAGCTAAGCACTTCAAGGCAGAAAATATTCCTGTTCTGGAGCAATGCATTGCAGCAATTAAGGCTGATGATGTATATGACCTGGCTTCTACCGAAGCAGCTTATAATAAGATTGCTGCCGATAACGGTCTGGCTCTGGGCAAGGTTATCCATCCGACTCGTCTGGCTCTGACCGGACGCACCGTAAGCCCCGGTATGTTTGACGTTATGGTTCTGCTGGGTAAGGAAAGAACTCTGGCACGTCTGGAAAAGGCTGTTGAGTTCATTAAAAGTTTATGATTGTAAAATAGCGATTGGCGGCTAGTTTTAGCGCGATTGCTTTAATTAAGCAGGAGGGCTTTTCTTCCTGCTTAATTTTTACCAAGGGGTTCAAGGCTTGGGAAATGTTTTTGGAAAGGAGCTGCAGGCTATGAAAATCCTGTTGACAACATTATTGTGCTTATGTTTATCTCTGCCGGTGCTGGCAGACCAGCAGACTACGGTGCTTACCGAACAGACCTCTGTCGGCAAGGCAACGGCAACGCTGCCCTACATCGACGGCAGTAATTCCGCTGAGCTGGAAAAACAGGCCAACGCATTGGTGCGCGATGCTGCAGCTAAGCTGGTCAAGGAGGTAGGCGGTCAGGGAAGTGTAACCTATAAGGTAATGCTGAACCGTCCGAGTCTGGTGAGCCTGCTGCTGGAGGCAGATAATGGCGGACGCAAGGCATATGCCGGACTGAATCTTGATCTGACAACCGGCAAGGAGTTCGAGGTTACGGATTTCTTTGTCGATAATGATAACGTAAAAAATGCTTTGGGCAATTATGATAATGTGCTCTTCGGCGAAGAGGGCTTGTTTGTGCGCAGCAAGAAAAATGCTGCCTACAGCAGCTTTGTGCCCTACAGGGATGTAGTTACCTCTCTGCGCATCGGCGAAGCAGGACGCTTGCTGCAGCTGGCGAAAATTACCGATAAGGCTGCAGGCAAAACACTGCGTCTGCCTGCAAGCGGACTGATGGCGCTGAAGCTGGACAGCAATCCTTCCACCGGCTACGGCTGGCAATTTGCCTGCAGCTCACCGGCAGTAAGCAAGGTAGGCAGCTCGTTCACCATTCCGCGTGGTGACGAGGAAAGAATGGGAGCGCCCGGCGTTGAAATTCTGGTGCTGGCAGTTACCAAGCCCGGTACCTATAATATCCGCATGGATTACAAACGCTCTTGGGAAAAAATGAGCCTGCAGAGCTTTAACTTTACCGTTATCGCAGAATAAGCTAGAGGATGTGTTTATGGAAAAAGCATCAGTTTCTGTAAAAATATATAATAGTACCTATGCATTAACGACCTCTGCTTCCGAAGAACAGGTGCTGAAAATAGCAGCAGAGGTAGACAGAAGAATGCAGGAGCTGGCAGAAAGCAAAAAGCTGCTGCAGACAGATAAAATCGCCATCTGGACGGCGCTTGACCTGGCTGCAGACAGACTGGAGCTGCAGGAAAAATGCGTTGCTCTGAAACAGGAAATGCAGCAGCAATCCGTGGCAGCGGAGCAGAAAATGCAGGAAAAATGCGCTGCGATGGAGCAGGAAATGCAGCAAAAGTGCGCAGCAGCAGAGCAGAAAATGCAGGAAAAATATGCTGCGCTAGAGCAGGAAATGCAGCAAAGAAATGCTGTGCTGGCAGAAGAGCTGCAAAGCCTGCAGGCCAGATATGACAGACTGCTGGCAGCAGTGCGTGAAAGGTAGATAACATATGGAAAAGAAAACAATAGAACTGCTTGCTCCCGCAGGCAGCTGGGAAGCATTGGAGGCAGCGGTAAACGCCGGCGCCGATGCTGTATATATGGGCGGTAAAGCCTTTGGCGCACGTGCCTATGCCAGCAATTTTGATGAAGATGAAATGGCGAAGGCGGTGTATTTTGCGCATATGCACCATGTGCGCCTGTATATTACCGTCAATACTTTGGTTGATGACAGCGAGCTGGAGGCTTTATCCGCTTATCTGCTGTTTTTGAATAACGTGGGCGTAGACGGACTCATTGTGCAGGATTTGGGCGTTATCCGCCTGGCACAGATAATTGTGCCGGAGCTGCCGCTGCACGCCAGTACGCAGATGAGCATTACCAACAGCAGCGGTGTAGACTTCGCTATGGGCGCAGGCATGGAGCGCAGCGTATTGGCGCGTGAGCTGAGCCTGAAGGAAATCGGCGCAGCCTGCAGCCGAGGCAGTGAAATCGAAACCTTTATCCATGGCGCTTTGTGCGTATGCTACAGCGGTCAATGCCTTATGAGCAGTCTTATCGGCGGCCGCAGCGGTAACCGCGGACGCTGTGCCCAGCCTTGCCGTTTGCCGTATAAGCTGCTCAACGCGAAGGATGAGGATATGCTGCAGGGCAAGGATGCAGGCCAGTATCTGCTGAGCCCCAAGGATATGAATACCTTGAGCATTTTGCCGCAGCTGATTGACGCAGGCGTTGTGTCCTACAAAATCGAAGGACGCATGAAGCGCCCCGAATATGTTGCGGTAGTAGTAGATGCTTACCGCCGTGCGATTGACAGCTATCTTGCCGGTGACTACAACGTGCCGGAAGAAGATTTGGCGAATATCGAGCAAATCTTCAACCGTGACTTTACCACCGCTTATCTAGAGCGCCGTCCCGGACGCACAATGATGAGCGACCGCCGTCCCAACAACCGCGGTGTGCTTATCGGCCGTGTAGCTAAGCTGGACAAAAACCGCAATAAAGCGGTTATCAAGCTGGATAAGGAGCTGCATCTGGGCGATGGCTTGGAGTTCTGGGTAAGCGTGGGTGGACGCGTGGGTACCACTGTTACGGATATGCTGTGCGGCGGCAACAGTGTGCAGAGCGCTGCTCCCGGCCAGCAGGTAACGATTGATGTGCCTAACGGCGTACGTTTGAATGACCGCGTTTTCCGTACTCTCGACAGCAGACTGATGAGCTATGCGCAGCAGTTCTTTGGACCGGACGCTAAAAAACGCATTCCGGTAGATGCCGTTGTTACTGCACGTCTGGGCGAGCCCATGACCGTTACGCTGACGGATGATGAAGGCAACGTCGGCTACGGCGAAACCGATTTTATCGTAGAGGCAGCACGCAAGCGTGCGCTGGATGAGGCGGGCGTGCGCAAGCAGCTGGACCGCCTCGGTACGACTGAATATTTCCTGAACAGCCTGCTTTTTGAGCATGACGAAAATGTTATGGTGCCGATGAGCGAAATGAACGAAGCACGCCGTATGGCATGCGAGGCACTGGATGCAGCGCGTCTTAATGCCTTCGCACCGGCGCGCACAGCGGTGCACAGCTTCAGCGAGCAATTAGTGCCGCAGGCACATAAGGCTAAACAGCATGAATCCGTTCTGGTAGTGCATTGCGACAGCGTTGAGAAGGTCAATGCTGCGCTGCAGGCAGGTGCTGAACGCATTCTCTTTGGCGGTGACTGCTTCAATCATCAGCTGCCGTCAGAGGCGGATTATGCCAAGGCTGCTAAACTGGTGCGCAAGGCAGGCCGTCAGCTGGCCTTTGCTACTCCGCGTATCATCAAGGAAGCACAGCTGGCATATTTCGATAAGCTCTTCACTCTGTGGGAAGAGCTGCAGCCGGATTTTGTTTACATCAACAACAACGGCCTGTGGCCCTTGGCGAATAAGCATGCAGCGCTTAATTTGGTAGCAGATATGTCTTTGAACATCTTCAACAGTCAGACACTGCAGTTCTGGCAGGAGCAGGGCGCTGCAGGCGCAGTGCTCAGCCCAGAGCTGACTATGGCGCAGGTAGAGCATCTGGTGAGCGTCAGCCCGCTGCCGTTGGAGTGCATGATTCAGGGACGCTTGGAAATGATGGTTTCCGAATACTGCGTAGGCGGCAGTTTCCTGGGTGCGTTGGATAAGGGTGCCTGCAAGTTTAACTGTGCAGAGCCTTTATTCTTGGGTGACCGCAAGGATGCACGCTTCCCGATTGTTACGGACCAGTTCTGCCGCATGCATATTCTGAATGCGCATGAGCTTTCGATGACTGCCAATGTGCAGCATATGGCGGAAGCAGGTGTAGCAGCGCTGAGAATTGACGGCCGTGATTACGATGCGGCACGCTTGGGCGAGCTTGTGGCACTGTACCGCAAGATTCTCGGCGGTGCGGTGGAGGCACCGGAAAATCTGCCGGGTACTACAAGAGGCCACTATTTCAGAGGCGTAATGTAAAAGCAAATGTCAGCTTGCTAAGCTGAGTAAATTGAATAAGTCAAGGCTCCTGTCAGCAATCGCCGGCAGGGGCCTTTTGTCGCATGTACAATTTGTTTGTCTAAGCATTTTTATATGCTTAATTATAAAAATCAGAGATAGTTTTCAGGCTATAGAAATCATGTGCAGCAGAAAAATTTGCCTGCATCTTTCCGTTCCTGCCTGATTTATGATATAATACTAAAGTTATAGAGAAAAAAGACCATAAGGTCAGAAGATAAAATTTAGAGGAAAAGAGGAATGTGAAATGACAAATGGATTTGCAGCCTTAAAGGTTTGTGCCCACACCGTAGAGCA
This sequence comes from Phascolarctobacterium succinatutens, assembly GCF_958453765.1. Classification (GTDB taxonomy): domain Bacteria; phylum Bacillota; class Negativicutes; order Acidaminococcales; family Acidaminococcaceae; genus Phascolarctobacterium_A; species Phascolarctobacterium_A succinatutens_B. Next base: position 47,304 of record NZ_CAUDZA010000005.1, read on the forward strand.
GCTTCAGAAAATGGGCATCAAAAAGCCGATGCCGGTACAGGAGCAGGCTATCCCGGCGCTGTTTGCCGGACGTGACGTAATCGCCCGTGCGCAGACAGGCACAGGCAAGACACTGGCTTTCCTGGTGCCGCTGGCAGAAAAAATCGATACTGCCAAAAGCTACGTGCAGGCACTGGTAATTACGCCGACGCGCGAGCTGGCACAGCAGATTGCTACCGAAATGAAAAAAATCCTGGGCGAAAGCGATATCAAGGTGCTGGCTGTTACCGGCGGACGCGATTTTGAAACGCAAAAATATAAGCTGGAGGGACGTAGTCATGTGCTGATTGGTACTCCCGGCCGTCTTTTGGACCACATCCGCAAGGGCAACACCGACCTTGGCGGCGTGCGCTATCTGGTATTGGACGAGGTTGACGAAATGCTGCAGCAGGGCTTTATGGATGAAGCGCTGGAGCTGATTGCTATGACTGCGCCGGAGCATCAGACGATGCTTTGCTCAGCAACTCTGTCGGAAGAAGTGCGCAAGCTTGGACGCAAGCTGACGAAAAACTGCGAGCTGATTGATATCAATCCTGACCAGGCTACCGTGGAGAAAATCAAGCAGATTTGTTTGAAAACAACCGACGAATATAAGAACAAGGCTGTGGCGGCGCTTATTGACCGCTTGAATCCTTATCTGATGATTGTTTTCTGCATGAGCAAGGAGCGCACCAAGGAGCTGGGCGACTGGCTGGGCATGCAGGGCTACAACGTTGATGTATTGCATGGCGAAATGTCTCCCGCAAAGCGCAAAACTGTTATGAAGGCCTTCCGTGATGCTAAGATTCAGATTCTTGTTGCCAGCGATCTGGCTGCCCGCGGATTGGACGTTGAGGGTGTAACTCATGTTGTAAACTACGATATTCCGCATGATGTCGACTGGTATGTTCACCGCATCGGCCGTACAGGCCGTGCAGGTAATGAGGGCGAAGCAATTACGCTTTATACTGCCGATGAGGTTAAATGGCTGCGTAATATCGAAACCAAGCTGGGAATTCTGATGGAACGCCAAAACCTGGAGGGCGGTGTTGTGGCACGTCGCGTTGCTGTGGCTGCCAAAAAGAAAAAGCCAGCAGGACCTAAGCGCGGACGCAATTCCGTTGTTGACAAGCGCAAGGCTCCCAAAACCGGCAGCAACCGCCGTCAGGGTGCTAAAAAAGGTAAATAAGCAGGCTTTTAAATCTGAATAACAAAACTTTAAGTGTGGATGCTTCTCTTAATTTACAGAGAGGCATCCATTTTTTCTTGTGCTGCAGAAGAATGTAACTTATGAGCCAATGTGCATTTTTTATCTTTTCAAGTATAGAAAAAATATGGTAAAATATAATGGAATAGGTATGCAATAAAAAAAGAACAGGAGGGCAGTATATGTTGACAATTCGTGAATATAAGCAGGCAGCAACGCTGGAGGAGGCCTGGCAGCTGAACCAGAAGCGTCCTAACCGCGTGCTTGGCGGTATGCTGTGGATGCGCCTGAGCAAGGGCAATGTGCAGACAGCGATTGATTTGTCGGCTTTAGGCCTGGATACAATAGAGGAAACAGAAACGGAATTCCGCATCGGTGCGATGGTGAGCTTGCGCCGGCTGGAGCTGCATGAAGGCTTTACCGCCTACAGTGAGGGAGCAAATAAGGAGGCGCTGCGCCATATTGTAGGTGTGCAGTTCCGCAATCTTGCTACCGTAGGCGGCAGTGTGTTCGGACGCTTCGGCTTTTCGGATGTGCTGACTTTGCTTTTGGTTATGGACAGCTATGTGGAATTATATAAAGGCGGTATTGTGCCGTTGGCAGATTTTGTGAATATGCCGTATGACAGAGATATTCTGGTACGCATTATTGTTAAAAAGACAGCAGCGCATTACAGCTATAAATCCGTGCGCATCAGCAAAACCGATTTCCCGGTTCTGACCTGTGCTGCGGCGCTGACTCAGGAAGGCGTGCAGGCCGCAGTGGGCGCACGCCCGGCAAAGGCAGCGCTGGTGAAGGATGCAGAGCAGCTCGCAACTCTGCCTATGACTGCCGAGAAGGCGCAGGCCTTTGCTGAATATGCTGCAGACTTACTGCCGACGGAAAGCAACCCGCGTGGCAGTGCTGCTTACCGCACGCATCTGATTAAGGTGCTGACTGCAAGATGTTTAACGGAATTGGGAGGTAAGGCCTGATGGAGATAACCTTAACCTTAAATGGCAAAAAGCTGACCCGTATGGTGGAGGCTGATACAGTTTTACTCGATTTTCTGCGCAAGGAAGGCTGCTACAGCGTGAAGCGCGGCTGTGACACTACCAACTGCGGTTTGTGCACTGTATTTATGGATGATAAGCCGGTGCTTTCCTGTGCTGTTCTGGCAGCGCGTGCCGCCGGCCACAGCATCGTAACGATGGAGGGAATGCAGCAGGAGGCAGCGGAATTCGGTGCTTTTATTGCAGACCAGGGCGCGGAGCAGTGCGGCTTCTGCAACCCCGGCATGATTATGAACGCGATTGCGCTGCTGCGTGAAAACAGCGAGCCTACGGAAGCAGAAATCAAGGAATTTTTGGCAGGCAACCTGTGCCGCTGCTCCGGCTATGAGGGACAGCTGCGCGGAATCCAGAATTTTATCGCCTGGAAAAAAGCTCAGGCACAGGCATAAGGAGGGGAGCTGCAGATGAAAATAGTTAACCAATCCTACCGCAAAAAGGATGCTATGCAGCTGGTGACAGGCCAGCCTGTCTACACCGATGACCTGGTGCCGAACGATTGCCTGCTTGTCAAGGTGCTGCGTTCTCCGCATGCGAATGCTATTATTGAAAGCATCAACACCGCGATTGCAGCCAAGGTGCCTGACATCGAAGCAATTTATACCTGGGAGGACGTGGACCAGGACGGCGAGCGCTGCACCTACGCAGGCCAGACCTATCCCGAACCGAGTCCCTATGACCGCCTGCTGCTGGACCGTCATGTACGCTTTGTGGGTGATATCGTAGCGATTGTTGCCGGCAAAACGGAAAAGGCTGTCGACAAGGCGCTGTCTTTGATTAAAGTAAAATATCAGCTGCTGGACGCAGTGCTTGACTTCCGCACTGCGCTGGATAATCCTATGCTCGTGCATCCCGAGGATACTTGGAAGGCTCACTGCCCGGTCGGCGCCGATAATAAGCGCAACCTGTGTGCCCACGAGGTTATCGAGGATGGCGAGGTTGATAAGATTCTGGCGGAATGCGATGTTGTTATCGACCAGACAACTCACACCAAGGCTGTGCAGCAGGATATGATGGAGCCTTTCGTAACCTATTGCTCTATTGATACCTACGGCCGTTTGAATGTCCTCAGCTCTACGCAGATTGTTTTCCACTGCCGCCGCATTATTGCGAACGCGCTGCATATCCAAAAAACCATGGTACGCGTGGTTAAACCGCGTATCGGTGGCGGCTTCGGCGCTAAGCAGAGCTGTGTCAGCGAAATGTATCCGGCCTTTGTTACCTGGAAAACCAAAAAGCCTAGTAAGATGATTTTCTCGCGTTATGAATGTCATATAGCTTCCAGCCCGCGCCACGAGATGGAGGTGCGCGTGCGTCTTGGTGCTACTAAAGAAGGCAAAATCCGCGCGATTGATTTATATACTCTTTCCAATACCGGTGCTTACGGCGAGCATGGTCCCACGACCGTCGGCCTTTCCGGTCACAAGTCTATTCCTCTGTACCGTACCGAGGCCTTCCGCTTCGGCTTTGACGTAGTTTACACCAACCTGCAGGCTGCAGGCGCTTACCGCGGTTATGGCGCTCCTCAGGGTATCTTTGCCGTAGAGTCCGCTGTGAACGAGCTAGCAGCACGTCTGAAGATGGATCCGATTAAGCTGCGTGAGATGAATATTACACGTGAGGGTGATATTATGCCGGCTTATTACGGTGCGCCCAATACAAGCTGTGCGCTGGACCGCTGCCTGGAGCAGGTACGCGAGATGAGCGGCTGGGAGCAGAAGTTCCCGCTGCAGCAGCTGCCTGACGGCAAGGTACGCACAATGGGCGTGGCTATTGCGATGCAGGGAAGCTCCATTCCTTACTGCGATGTCGGCGGTGCTACCCTCAAAATTAACGACGAGGGACATTACACACTTCTGATCGGTGCTGCTGATATGGGCACCGGCTGCGATACCGTTCTGGCGCAGATGGCAGCAGAGGTTCTGGAATGTGATTACGATAACATTACCGTATTCGGTGCGGATACCGACGCGTCTCCCTATGACTCCGGTTCCTACGCATCCAGTACAACATATATTACCGGCAAGGCCGTAGAAATCTGTGCACAGCGTTTGCGTGGTAAAATTTGTCAATTAGGCGCACGCCTGCTGGAATGCGGCACGGATCAGGTTGTCTTTGACGGACGCGAGGTGCGTGATACCGTCAGCGACAAGGCTGTAAGCCTCTTTGATATTGCCACTGCTTCTATGGTGAATAACGATATCGCTTTGGAAGAAACCGTGGAGCAGAACAGTGTACTGTCCCCGCCGCCGTTTATGGCCGGTGTGGCTGAGGTTGAAACCGACCTGCTGACAGGTGAAGCACAGGTAGTGAACTTCTACGCATCTGTTGACTGCGGTACTCCGGTTAACCCGCATCTGGCGAAGGTGCAGAGCGAGGGCGGCATTCTGCAGGGCATCGGCATGGCGCTGATGGAAAACGTAACCTACAGTCCCAAAGGACGCATTTACGAAAACTCCTTCATGCAATATAAGGTTCCCTGCCGTGAGGATATCGGTCATATCTATGTTGACTTTGCCAGCAGCTATGAGGAAAGTGGTCCCTTCGGTGCCAAATCCGTGGGCGAGCTGGTAATCAACACTCCGGCTCCTGCGATTGCCGACGCAATTTATCAGGCAACCGGTAAGCGCTTCATGACGCTGCCGATTACACCGGAAAAAATTGCTATGGGCGTTGATGAAGAATAAGATTTTAATAAGCTGAAAACAAATGTGGTTGCAAGACCACATTTGTTTTGGCATGCGTTATTCTCGGGTGAGAGTGACGCGATGGAAGGACTACATTTTGCTTCATTACTGAATTGAGCAATTAAAATATCGCAGAGTACAACCCTCAGTCAAAATCACTAGCGTGATTTTGCCAGCTCCCTTGCAGGGAGCATATAAAAGTTCGAAGTAATCACTGACTAAAATCTTAAAGATAGCCTATTATATCTTCCCTGAAAGGGAAGGTGGATGCGAGCACAGCGAGCAGACGGAAGGGTTGGAATATGCTTGGATCACGTTTAAAGCTAAAATCAGTTTACGTAATAAAAAAGGACTACAATCATGTACGACCAATACAATCGCAAAATAGATTACCTGCGCATTTCCCTTACCGACCGCTGCAATCTGCATTGCCGCTATTGTCAGCCAGAGGTGAGTGAGCATGTGCCGCATAACGAGATTTTGCGTTATGAGGAGCTTTTGCGTATTTGCCGCGCTGCGCTGCAGCTTGGCATCAGCAAATTCAAAATCACCGGCGGCGAACCGCTATTACGCAAGGGCTGCAGCGATTTTATCGCCAGCCTGAAGCAAACGGAAGGCGTGGAGCAGGTAACGCTGACGACGAACGGCACGCTGCTGTCAAATCAACTGCCAGCGCTTATTGCAGCGGGTGTAGACAGCATCAATGTGAGCCTTGATACGCTGGATGCAGCGTATTATACAGAGCTGACCGGCGGCAGCCTGGGCAGCGTTTTGCAGGCACTGCAGGAGCTGCAGTCTGCAGGGATTACGTTCAAGCTGAATTGTGTGCCCCTTGCAAAAAACGGCCTGACCGACATTATGCAATTACTAAAGCTGGCGCATAAATATCAGGCACCACTGCGCTTCATTGAGCTGATGCCGCTAGACTGCAACGCTGATCTAAAAGGATTGAGCGGCAGCGAAATCCGTAGTCAACTGGAGCAGGCAGGCCTGCAGCTGCAGCCTGACGCACAGCGCTACGGCAACGGTCCTGCAAGCTATTGGCGCATCAGCGGTTATGCAATGCCGGTGGGCTTTATCGAACCGCTGCATAATAAATTCTGCGCTGTCTGCAACAGGGTGCGCCTTACCTCCGTGGGCATGCTGAAGCCCTGTCTTTACTGTAACGAGGGCATGAATCTGAAGCGATTGCTGCGTGACGGCGCAAGTGATGCTGATTTGCTGCAGGCGATGCAGGAGATTATTTATGGCAAGCCTGCGGGACACAGCTTTGATGTCAAAGCAGCGCGCTTTAATATGAGCCAGATTGGCGGATAAATACAGGCTTTGAAGGAGCAGACGATGAGTGAATTTACACATTTTGACGCTGCGGGCAATGCGCTGATGGTGGATGTCAGCGATAAGGCTGACACCGCAAGGGTTGCCGTGGCGCAGGGAAAAATCTGCGTAAGCAGGGAAATATATGAAAAGATTGCTGCCGGCAGTATGGCCAAGGGTGATGTGCTGGGCGTAGCGCGTGTTGCCGGAATTATGGCGGCCAAGCGCACCAGTGAGCTGATTCCGCTGTGCCATCTGCTGCAGCTGACGAAGTGCACGGTGGATTTTGAGCTGCTGGTGGAAAACGGCAGCTACGCCGTACAGGCACAATGTTTGGTAAAAACTACAGGCAAGACAGGCGTGGAGATGGAGGCGCTGACAGGCGTGCAGATTGCTTTGCTGACGATTTACGATATGTGCAAGGCCGTGGACAAGGCAATGGTGATTACAGATGTGCATCTGCTGAGCAAAGCAGGCGGAAAGAGTGGTGATTTCGTATGGAAGCAAGCATAAAGGGTATAATCAAGGATGTTTGCATCAGTGAAAAGAAGGGTACAGAAAAGCATCCGGTTAATGAGATTGTCCTCAAAGAAAATTTCGGCATCGAGGGTGATGCCCACGCCGGGAAATGGCACCGTCAGGTGAGTTTGCTGAGTGCGGAAAAGGTAGATGAATTCAATGCGCGCGGCGGTGATGCCGCTATCGGTGCCTTCGGTGAAAATATTTTGGTCAGCGGTATCGACTTCAAAAAGCTGCCGGTAGGCAGCATCATGCGCAGTGGTGACGTAGTGATGAAGCTGACGCAGATTGGCAAGGAATGCCACAGCCACTGCACGATTTTTGCGCGTGTGGGCGACTGCATTATGCCGCGTGAGGGCGTTTTTGCTACGGTAGAGCATGGCGGCGTTCTGCGCAGCGGCATGGAGCTGGAGGTGACGCTGTCTGCAGCCGACGCACCCTTGCGTGCGGCGGTAATGACGCTTTCTGATAAGGGTGCAGCAGGTGAGCGTGTTGATACCAGCGGTCCGCGGGCAGCAGAGCTGTTGGCGGAGGCAGGCTACGAAATTGTGGAGCAGGTTTTGCTTCCCGACGCGCAGAAGAGAATCGAACGTGAGCTGATACGTCTGGCGGACAGCAGACAGGTGGATCTGATTATCACTACAGGCGGCACAGGACTTTCGCTGCGTGATGTTACACCGGAGGCAACAATGGCGGTGGCTACACGCAATGTGCCCGGTATTGCGGAGGCCATCCGTGCGGAGTCACTCAAGATTACACGGCGGGCAATGCTGAGCCGCGGCGTGAGTGTAGTGCGCGGACAGACGCTGATTGTGAATCTGCCGGGCAGCACCAAAGCGGTGGAGGAAGCGCTGGCAATCGTTCTGCCGCAGTTGGAGCATGGACTGCGTATTCTGAAGGGCAGCGCCCATGATTGTGCGAGAAAATGAGCGCTATTGACTGGTCGCCGCTGTGGATTTCGCTGCACACTGCGGCAGCAACAATCGTCATAGTTTTCTTTATCGGCGTGATTATTGCCTGGTGGGTGGAACGGCTGCAGAGCCAAAGTCTGAAGATTTTTGCCGACGCTGTAATAACACTGCCCATGGTGCTGCCGCCTACGGTAGCAGGCTTCTTTTTACTGTATTTTTTCGGCAATAACCGTTTTTTAGGCCAGCTTATTTATCAGCTGACGGGCATAAAAATAGCCTTTAGTTGGTTGGCGACGGTGCTGGCAGCAGCGGTGATTTCGCTGCCGCTCATGTACCGCAGCGCGCGCGGAGCCTTGTCGCAGGTTGATAAGGGCATGCTGGAGGCGGCACGTTCACTGGGTATGACGGAATGGCGCATTTTCTGGCGCATTCATCTGCCGAATGCACTGCCGGGCATTATTGCCGGCGGTCTGCTGGCTTTCGCCCGCGGTCTGGGCGAGTTCGGCGCCACGGCGATGATTGCCGGCAATATTGCAGGACGCACACGCACACTGCCATTGGCAGTTTATTCTGCCGTCGCGGCAGGCGATTGGGATGCCGCAGGCTGGTATGTGGCCGTAATTGTGGGCATCTGCCTATTAGTTGTTATCGGTCTTAATGTTTACTTATATAAAACGAAACAACAACAGGGGGAGTAAAATGAAAAAACTCTTATGCTTAGTATTTTCTTTAATGGTAGCTGTTATGGCTGCAGGCTGCGGCGGCAGTGATAAGCAGGCTGCTGCACCGCAGGCAGGCAAAACACTGCGTCTGGCTGCTGCTGCCAGCATGGAAAAGGTATTTACGCAAAAGCTCATTCCGTTGTATCAGCAAAAGCATCCGGAAATCAAAATCGAAGGCGTATATGATGCCAGCGGCAAGCTGCAGGCACAGATTGAAAGCGGTCTGGCAGCGGATGTGTTTATTTCTGCGGCCAACAAGCAGATGAACGCACTGAGCGAAAAGGGCTATATGGACAAGAGTACTGTAAAGCCGCTGCTGGAAAACAAGCTGGTGCTGATTGTGCCTAAAAGCGGCAGCGCAATCAAAGGTTTCAATGATTTCGGCAAGGCTAAGCATCCTGCTATCGGCGATCCTGCCAGCGTTCCTGCAGGCCAATATGCCAAGGAAGCACTGACCAAGCTTGGTCAATGGGAAGGTATTCAAGGCAAGGTAAGCCTTGGCACCAATGTAACACAGGTTTTGAACTGGGTTGCCGAAGGCAGTGCCGATGCAGGCCTTGTTTACGCTACCGATGCAGCACTCTTGAAGGATAAGGTAACTGCTGTTGCCGAAGCTCCGGCAGGCTCCTTAAAGAAGCCGGTAATTTATCCTATCGGCGTGCTGGCTAAGGCTCCGCAGGCTGAGGCTGCCAAGGATTTTGCTGCCTTCCTGCAGACCGAAGAAGCTATGAAGATTTTTGCCGCCTACGGCTTTGCGCAGGCTAAATAAGAGGTAGATAAACATGAAATTAATTCGTACTGAGGATGCGGTCGGCAGTGTTCTCTGCCATGACCTGACACAGATTATCAAGGGCGTTACTAAGGATGCCGTGTTCCGCAAGGGACATGTGGTACAGCCGGAGGATATTCCGGTGCTGCTTTCCATCGGCAAGGAGCATTTATATGTGTGGGAAGCTGATGAAAGTATGCTGCATGAAAATGATGCCGCACGCATTTTGTGTGACATCTGCAAAAATACCATGATGGATGAATCGCCTGTGAAGGAGGGCAAAATCGAGCTGGCCGCCGCTGCTGACGGTCTGTTTAAGGTGGACAGCGCGCGTCTGCGCCTGGTGAACAGCTTCGGACAGATGATGATTGCGACGCGTCATGGCAATACGCCGGTGAAGAAGGGCGATAAGCTCTGCGGTACACGCATTATACCGCTGGTTATCGAAAAGGAAAAAATGCAGCGTGTGCGTGAGCTGTGCGGCGAAGAGCCTTTGCTGCAGCTTTTGCCGTATAAAATCAAAAAGGCTGCCGTTCTGGCGACAGGCAGCGAGGTTTTCCACGGACGCATTAAGGATACCTTTACGCCTGTGCTGGAGGAAAAGCTGGCAGAGTTCAACGTGGAGGTAGTATATAAGCAAGTTCTGGATGATAAACCTGAGCAGATTACCGCTGCGATAAAAACCGCAATTGAGGAAAAGGGCGCGGAAATGGTGCTCTGCACCGGCGGCATGAGCGTTGATCCGGACGACCGCACACCGCTGGCAATAAAAAACACTGGTGCACGCATTGTGTCTTACGGTGCGCCTGTGCTTCCGGGGGCAATGTTTTTGCTGTCGTATTACGGTAAAGACCAGGTGCCTGTTCTGGGCCTGCCTGGCTGTGTGATGTATGCTAAGCGCACTGTTTTCGACCTGGTGCTGCCGCGTGTGCTGGCCTGTGACCTTGTTACTGCCGACGAGCTGGCAGCTCTGGGCGAGGGCGGACTGTGCCTGAACTGCGCCGTTTGCACCTATCCTGCCTGCGGCTTTGGCAAGGGGTGGTAAAATGACCTACGCAGACCCGCAGCATTATCATGTGAAGGTGCGCGTTTATAACGAAAGCATTGATTTCGGCAAGGGTGTGGCGGAGCTTTTGCAGCGCATTGAGGCCACCGGTTCGCTGAGTGCTGCCTACAAGGCTATGGGGATGTCGGCCAGCAAGGCGTGGAAGATTCTGCGACGTGCAGAGGCAGACCTGGGCTTTGCGCTGGTCAGCAGTACGGCAGGCGGCAAAAGCGGCGGCAGCAGCGTGCTGACGCCGGAGGGACGTTTGCTGCTCGAGCGGTATACAGCCTTCAATACAGAGGTGCAGTCGGCGGCGGCACAGGCCTTTGCCAAGTATTTCAAATAACATAAAGCTTGTGGCAGTACGGGAAATTTTCCCTGTACTGCCTTTGTTTATATAGTTTGTGTTTTCTTGACGCAGATTAGTAAAGAGGCTATAATATAAACATCTAGTAAATAGCAACAAGTATCAGATATGGGAGCTATGCCGACTTCCTTCCGCTGTGTATAAGCGGATACTGAGCTTGTAGTTTGCCGCAAAATAAAAAATTGCAGCGTTATTTTTTGAAAGAAGGTTTAAGTATGAGTATTTTTGCCGGAGCTGTTGATTATTTTGTTAAGGGTGGTCCCTGCATGTGGCCGCTGCTGATGTGTTCCTTTGCCGCTATTGCTATTGGTGTGGAACGATATCTTTTCTATAAGAAGGCTATTTCCGGAGAAAAGTTCGCGAGCAGCTTCTGCCGCATGATGAATGACTTTAATCTGGTTGGCGCCAGTGAACTGGCAGAGCAGAGCAAGGGCGAGGCTGCTGCCATGGCTAAGGAAATTCTGGATATTAAGGGTGACCTCGGCCAGCGTCTGGAAACTATTGTCTATACTAAAGCAGACCGTATTATCGACAGTCTGGAAAAAAATATCAACTATTTGAGCGTTGTTATCGGTCTTTCCCCGATGCTCGGTCTGCTCGGTACGATTACTGGTATGATTTCTTCTTTTAATGCTTTGAACGAAAGAACCCAAAACCCGATGGCTGTTACCGCAGGTATCGGCGAAGCGCTGATTACTACAGTTTTCGGCCTGTGCATTGCCATTATGGGTATGTGTATCCATGCTTATCTTACAAGCAAAATCAAAACCGAAACTCTGAATATCAACGAGGTCGCAGATACGCTGGTTGATATTTTCAAAGCTAACGAGCAGAGCAAATGAGGGGCGGTGTCAGAAAATGCGCAGACGTCGTAAAAGAGTGATGAAGGCACCGGAAATCATGCTCAGTCCGATGATTGATATGATTTTCCTGCTGCTGGTATTTTTCATTGTCAGCACTATGTATATGAGCGAGGTCAAGACGATTCCTATCCGCCTGCCTGTTGCTCGGCATTCGGAGAATGTCAGCAAGAGCAATTTTAATGTAACAATCAAAAAGGACGGCAGCCTTTATCTTGATGAAAATAAAATCGAGATGGATATGCTGGTTCAGAATGCTGCGATTGAAAGCAAGCATGATTCCTCTTTCTCGGTTATTATCAGAGCAGAGGACGAAGCGCCTTATAAAACTATTATCCAGCTGATGGATAAAATGAAGGGAGCAGGTGTCACACGCTTCGGTTTGGCTACGGATACAGGTGAGAGCAAATGAAGGATGAACAAAAGCGATTTGGCAAAGGCTTTGCCGTAGCTCTGGCTGTGCATCTTGTTCTTGCCGCCGGCCTTGGCATTTTCGGCTACCGCTTTGTGCACACGCCTCCGGAAATTTTGGAGGTTTCATTGGAATCTGGTGGTGGCGGTGCTGAAGCTCAGGAGGAAGAAATCGAACAGGAGGAGCAGCAGGAAGAGCCTATCATCCAAAGCCTGGAGGATATTATTGACCAAAAGCTGAAGCCTAAACCGCAAAAGAAGGTTGTCAGGAAAAAGGCAACGGCAGCCCCCGGACCGAAGGCTCCTGCCGGTAATCCTGCCGGCAGCGGTACAGGTACAGGCACTGGTACCGGAACAGGCAGCGGCAGTGGCAGCGGAAGCGGCAACGGCAGCGGTAATGGCAGCGGCGAAGGCCGCGGTGTGCCGGTCAAGCCGCCACGCCTGCTGCGTGAGGTTGCGCCTGTATATCCTGCGTCCGCACGCAACAGCGGTGCTACCGGTGTGGTAACGGTACGCATTCTGGTAGGTGCTGACGGCAGTGTAGAGGATGTAACGGTTGTCGGTTCCTCCGGCAACGGTGCTATGGATAACAGCGTTGTGACGGCAGTCAACAAATGGCGCTTCAGTCCTGCCAAAGATAAGTACGGGCAGAATGCACGCTGTCGCGTTACGCGTGCAGTAAGCTTTAATTTGAGATAAAAATGTATAGATGCTTTGACGCAAAGAAGCTGCTGTATTCGGATGAAGCCGGAGACAGCAGCTTTAATTTCGGGAGAAATATCGAGTTTAAGAAGATGATTATATCGATGCAAAAGAAAAAAACACGGGCATTATGCACCGTGTTTTTTCTGTCTTGTGTCTCACGGAAGGAGTGAGACGAAGTGGAAGGGATTAGATAAATACAAAAATCGTCGGCTGATATTTTATCAGCTGTGTATATTATACTATATGATAAAAGAACTTGTCTAATATGGAATCAGCATAACAGTTATTTCGCCTTGTTCAGATTTCTGTATTTCGTTACGAAGAGGGCGATGCGCTCCAGTGCCTTATGCAGGATTTCTTCGCTGTAAGCATAGGAGCAGCGGATATAGCCTTCACCGCCGGCACCGAAGATATTGCCGGGGATTACGAGAACCTCCTGCTCATCCAGCAGCTTTTCAACAAATTCCATGCTGGAAAGGCCGGTTTCCTTGATGCAGGGGAAAACATAGAAGGCACCTTCGGGCTCATACAGCGGCAGTCCCATCTTGTGGAAGCCGTCAATCATAATCTGACGGCGGCGGCTGTATTCGGCAACCATATTGTCAACGTCCTGACGGCAGTATTTCAGTGCCGCAATCGCGCCGTACTGTGCCGTAACGTTGGGGCAGAGCACAACATACTGATGCAGGATGTTCATAGCGTTGATGATTGCTGCCGGTGCCATGATATAGCCAAGACGCAGGCCGGTCATAGCGTAGGCTTTGGAGAAGCCGTTGAAAATGATGGTGCGGTCGCGGAATTCCGGGAAGGAGGTGAACATGGTGTGTGTTTTGCCGCCGTAGGTAAGATGAGCATAAAGCTCGTCACTGATGACAATCAGGTCATGCTTTACAGCCCAGTCGCCGATAGCCTTAATCTGCTCCTTGCTCATAATAGCGCCGGTCGGGTTATTGGGATAGCCAAGCATAATAGCCTTGGTTTTGGGCGTAACAGCATTTTCCAAATCTTCGATAGTAGGCACAAAGCCGTTTTCCTGATAGGTTTCTACGGAAACAGGCTTGCCGCCTGCCAGAATAACGCAGGCTTTGTTGGCAACGTAGCAGGGCTCGGGAAGAATAATTTCGTCACCGGGATGCATAATGGTAGTAATAGTGGTGTACAGTGCTTCGCTGACGCCTACGGTTACCATAATTTCGGTTTTGGGGTCGTATTTCACGCCATAGTTTTTATGGATATCATCCGCAATTGCCTCGCGCAGCTCCAAAAGTCCGAGCGTAGGAGTGTAGCAGCTTTTGCCTTCGCAGATGCTGTTGATTTCGGCATCCTTGACAGCCTGCGGAATATCAAAATCGGGTTCGCCTACGCTGAGAGGCACGATGTTGGGGTTAGCGGCCATAATATCAAGAAACTTTGCCAGACCGGAGGGAGGCAGTGCTTTAATAAAGGGAGAAACAGCAGCATCAAAATTATAGGACATAAAAATACCACCTTTCATAAAAAAGCTTGTCGATAAAGCGCCCTTGTCCAAACTGACACTTTTTCCACAATCTCTATCTGTTTACTATATTACTGTAGCAGATATTTTTGCCACTGACAAGGGAAAGCGCAGTGTATACATTTTACGTGGCAGATTTAGCATTTTTCTGTATAAAATTTAACATATAATAACTAGATATAGCGTAAGCTACTTGCAAGACTTGTCAACAGATGCTATAATAAGGATAGCCAAAATAAGTATGACTTGTGAAAGAGTGGGTTTAAAGCCCGCTCTTTCCGCTTATTATGATGTTTCTGACGCATTTGCGGCAGAGGCAGGTGTTGGCCGCAAGGTTAATACAGAAAGAAAAACTTAATATGGAGGTGAAAATGATGCAGGCAAAAGAAGTTGAAGCACTGATTACCGCAATGGTAGAACCCCTTCTGCAGGATACCGGACTTACTCTGGTTGATGTAGAATATGTGCGTGAAAAGGACTGGTACCTACGGATTTTTCTCGATAAGCCTGGTGGAGTTGAAATTGATGACTGCCAGATGGTGAGCGAAAAGCTGACGGAGATTCTGGATGCAGAGGATCCTATTCCTGACAAATACTTTTTGGAGGTTTCTTCCCCGGGCATTGACCGTCCGCTGAAGAAGGACAAGGACTTTGAAGCTGCCTACGGCACCAAGGTTGACATTATGTTCTATACTCCGTGGGAGGGAATGAAAAATCTGACCGGCATTCTGGTAGCACATGATGACGAAGCTGTACAGGTTAAAAAGATTATTAAAGGTAAGGAATTCAAAAATCCTGACCGCATTGAACGTAGGCTGATTGCGAATATCAGACCGCATATAGACTTTTAATTTAAGAAATAGGAGGCTTATTAAGTGAACGCAGATTTTATCTCAGCAATCCAGGAATTAGGAAAGGAAAAGGGTATTGACCCCGAGCTTTTGTTCCAGGCTGTTGATGACGCTTTGGTTGCTGCTTACAAGAAGAACACCGGCACAAACCAGAATGTCCGTGTTGAAATGAATAAAGAAACCGGTGAAATCCATGTATATGCTCAGCGCACTGTTGTTGAAGGCGAGGCTGACGGTATTAACGAAATGACTCTGGAGGATGCTCAGGCAATCAACCCGCAGTATCTTGCAGGCGACATCGTAGAGGTTGAGGTTACTCCGAAAAACTTCGGCCGTATTGCTGCCCAAAACGCTAAGCAGTTTGTTGTACAGCGTATCCGTGAGGCAGAGCGCGGACAGGTATATGAACGCTTCCAAAGCCGTGCCAACGATATCGTTACCGGTATTATCGAGCGCATGGAAAACCAAAACGTTTATATCGATTTGGGAAAGGTTGAAGCCGTACTGACTCCGAACGAGCAAATTCCCGGTGAAATCTACCAATACCATGAGCGTATGAAAACCTATATTGTTGAGGTTAAGCGCACCAACAAGGGACCGCAGATTATGGTTTCCCGCACTCATCCCGGCCTGCTGAAGCGCCTGTTTGAGCTGGAGGTTCCGGAAATCCATGACGGCGTTGTTGAAATCAAATCCGTTGCCCGCGAGCCCGGTATGCGCTCCAAAATTTCCGTATATACCGCTGACAGCAATGTTGATCCGGTAGGTGCCTGCGTAGGCCACAAGGGCATGCGTGTGCAGACTATTGTCAACGAGTTGCGCGGTGAAAAGATTGATATTGTAAAATACAGTGAAGATCCGGCACAATATGTTGCCAATGCTCTGAGCCCGGCAAAGGTTGTTAAGACAACCGTTAACGAAGCAGACAAAATCTGCCGCGTTGTCGTACCGGATTACCAGCTGTCCCTGGCTATCGGCAAGGAAGGCCAAAATGCCCGCCTGGCTGCTAAGCTGACCGGCTGGAAGATTGATATTAAGAGCGAAACTCAGGCTGCCGAAGAGGCTGCTGCTGAGCCTGCTCCCGTGGAAGAAGCATGATGAAGGTAAAAAAAATTCCGCAGCGTAAATGCTTAGGCTGCAATGAAATGAAGGATAAAAAGGCTCTGCTGCGCGTTGTACGTTCGCCTGAGGGCGAGGTCAGTCTTGACCTTACCGGCAAGAAGAACGGACGCGGCGCATATGTCTGCCCCGATAAGGAATGCATTACCAAGGCCGTAAAGGAAAAACGTCTGGAGCGCGCTTTGGAAAAGCCTATCGGTGAGGATGTACTCAAGCAGCTGCTGGAGGATTTCGAACATGGCAGGCAATAATGTCGCATTTGCTTTAGGGTTGGCGCAAAAGGCAGGTAAAACCGCTTCCGGCGATACAGCTGTGCGTGCTGCCTTAAAAAGCGGCAAGGTCAAGGTACTTGTTTTGGCACAAGATGCTGCCCCTAATTCAAAAAAGGAAATTTATTTCCTGGCAGAGATGGCAGGTGTACAGGTTATTGAGCTGTTGACGCGCAATGAGCTGGGCTATGCAATCGGCAAAGGACCAAGAATAGCTGTGGCTATTACCGATGCGAATTTTGCCAACATGCTGTTGAAAAAATAATGATTTAAATCACAGTTGTCTGCGCAGCTTGTGTAAGCTCCGCAGATGAGTCTGCTTCTTATTATCTGGTCTGGAGGTGGATGAATGGGTAATAAAAGAATATATGAGGTTGCCAAGGATTATGGTAAACCGGTAAATGAGGTCATTGACCTGTTGAAGAAAAATAATATCGAAAAAACTAATTTTAGTGCAGCTGATGACAAGGCTATGTCTGTTATCCGTAAAGCATACGATAAAAAACCAGAACCGCCCAAACCGGCGAAGACGGAAAAACGTGATGTCAGCAAACCGGCTGCTCCTGCGCATCCGCAGGCTACAGCTAAAAGAAACGATAACAATATGAATAGGAATAACGGACAGAGGAATATGCAACAAAATCAGCAACAAAATCAACGCAATAACAACAACGCTCAACAAGGGCGTAACGAAAATCGTCAGGGCGGCCGCAACGAAGGCCGTCCGCAGCAGAACCGCGGTGGCCAGCAGGGCAACCGCCAAGGTGGCCGTAACGAAGGTCGTCCGCAAAATCGCAACGGTCAGCAGGGTGCTCAGGGCAACCGTCAGGGTAACCGCAACAGCCAACAACGCCAGGGCGGTATCTTTGTAGGTCCTAAGAGCCAGCAGGGCCCGAGCGTACACGGTGAAAGCCGTGCACAGGTTAGCGGTGGCCGCAGCGAAGGCGGTCGCGATAACCGTCAGGGCGGTCGCAACGCAGGCAAGAGCCGTAAGGACAACAAGCCGCAGATTAAGGGCAGCTACGCTACCCGCGAAAGCCGTCCGAACCGCAGCGCCGGCCATCAGATGCCGGTAAACCGAGGCGGCAAGAAGCCCGCACCGAAGCAACAACAGGCTCCGGTAGAAATCGTTCGTCCGACCTACGTTGAAATCGGCGAATCTATCAATGTACAGGAATTTTCCAAGCTCATTAAGCGTGAGGTTAATGAAGTAATCAAGGCTCTCTTCATGTTGGGCGTAATGGTTACCATCAACCAGGATATCGATTTTGATACCGCACAGCTTATCGGCGACAACTTCGGCGTAGAGGTTGGCCAAAAGGCTCCGGAAGAGGATCCGACCGAGATTCCCGAGGTTGACGATCCGCCTGAAAAACGCGTTCCGCGTCCGCCGGTTATTACCGTTATGGGCCACGTTGACCATGGTAAAACCTCCCTGCTGGACGCTATCCGCAAAACCAACGTTACTTCCCGCGAGGCCGGCGGTATTACCCAGCACATCGGTGCTTATAAGGTAAACTACCAGGGCAAGCAGATTGTATTCCTGGATACCCCGGGCCATGAGGCTTTCACCGCTATGCGTGCCCGCGGCGCACAGGTAACCGACGTTGCAATTCTGGTTGTAGCAGCAGATGACGGTGTAATGCCGCAGACCATCGAGGCTATCAACCATGCTAAGGCTGCAAAGGTACCTATCATTGTAGCTATCAATAAAATCGACCGTCCGGGCGCAAATCCGGATCACGTTAAACAACAGCTGGCAGAGCATGAGCTCATTCCTGAGGATTGGGGCGGCGACACCATTATGGTTCCTGTTTCCGCACATCAGAAAACAGGTATCAGCGACCTGCTGGAAATGATTCTGCTGGTTGCTGAAATGCAGGAGCTGAAGGCTAACCCGAATCTGCCTGCTCACGGCACCATCATCGAGGCACAGCTGGATAAAGGCCGCGGCCCGGTTGCTACCGTACTGGTACAACGCGGTACTCTGCATATCGGTGATACCATTATTGCCGGCACCTCCTATGGTAAGGTTCGTGCAATGATCAATGACCGTGGCGAAAAGGTTAAGAAGGCTCTGCCTTCTACCCCTGTAGAGGTACTGGGCCTGAACGATGTACCGGCTGCCGGCGATATCCTCGACAGCACCGATGAAAAGACTGCCCGCGGCGTTGCCGAAAAACGTATCGCCAAGAAGAAGGAAGAGGAAATCAAGCTGAACTCCAAGGTTTCTCTGGATGACCTGTTCCAACGCATTAAAGAAGGCGAAATCAAAGAGCTGAACATCGTTGTTAAGGCTGACGTTCAGGGTACCATCGAAGCATTGAAGGCATCCCTGGAAAAAATCAAAAACGATGAGGTTAAGGTTGCCGTTGTCCATGCAGGAGTAGGCGCTATCACCGAATCCGACGTAATGCTGGCATCCGCTGCCAACGCACTGATTATCGGCTTTAACGTTCGTCCTGACGCTAACGCGCGTAAGGCTGCCGAAACCGAGAAGGTTGACGTACGCACCTACCGCGTTATCTACGACGCAATCAACGACGTTGAGGCTGCTATCAAGGGTATGCTTGCTCCTAAATTCAAGGAGGTTATCCAAGGCCGCGTAGAAATCCGTCAGCTGATTACTATTTCCAAGCTGAAGATTGCAGGCTGCTATGTAGTTGAAGGCAAGGTTACCAACAGCTCCAAGGTTCGTGTTGTCCGTGACGGCATCGTAGTTCACGAGGGCGTTATCGAATCTCTGCGCCGCTTCAAGGACGATGTGAAGGAAGTTGCCCAAGGCTTTGAATGTGGTATTACTTTAGAGAAATTCAGCGACCTTAAAGAGGGCGATATCTTTGAAGTATACGACATGGAAGAAATCGCAGTAGAATAGTCTGCCGCATAAGGCACATTGCGCAGGAATGCCGGCCGCATACGCCGCATTCCCCGCAGCTGCTGCCTGTACGTCAGTCTGTATCTATATATAGAGGAAAAGAAAATGGCAAGACTTAGAGTAGAAAAAGTACAAGAGGCCATCAAGCACGAAATCAGCAAAATGCTGCTGCATGATGTCAAGGATCCGCGCATTCAGTTTGTTACCGTAACAGGCGTGGAGCTGACAGATGACATGAGCTATGCAAAGATTTTCATCAGCATGTATGGTCCCAAGGATAAACAGGATGAAACCTGGAAGGCTCTGAACAAGGCATTAGGCTTTATGCGTACGGAAATCGCCAAACGCATCCGCCTGCGCTTTGCACCGACCCTGATTCTGCAGAAGGATACCTCCGCAGAATACAGTGCGCATATTCAGAGCATCTTAGATAAGATTAAGCAGGAAGAAAAGCCTGCAGCCGAGGAAGCAGAGCATGAGTAAGGAGCTTAGCCTGCAGGAAACAGGCGCTATGCTGCTGGCGGCAGAAAAAATCGTGCTGTGCACCCATGTAAGTCCGGATGGTGACACCCTGGGCTCCACTTTGGGACTGGCGCGCTTTTTGTTGGCACAGGGCAAGCAGGTTACTGTTTTCTGTGATGACGTTATCAACAAAAGCTTTAGCTTTTTTCCCGGTATTGAATTGTGTGAACGCCCGGTAGAGGGCAGCAAGCTGCAGACAGATTTGCTGGTAGTTATTGATGCCAGCTCCTTTGACCGTATTGGTCTGGTGTCCGAGGTTGTGGAAGCAAAAACACTGCTGAACATCGACCACCATATTTCCAACGAACGCTTTGCCGATTATCTCTATTTGGATGCCAAGGCAGCAGCCGTGGGCGAGGTAATGTGTGATCTGTTCATGGCTATGCAATGGCCCTTTGATAAGGAAATTGCTACCTGTTTTTACACAGCAATCAGCACAGACTGCGGCTCCTTCCGCTATGCCAACACTACGCCGAAAACTATGCGTAATGCTGCCAAGCTGCTGGAATACGGCGTTCAGCCTAACGAAATCAGCGATGCACTGGACGTGCGCTCCCGTGATACGGTAGAGATGCTGGCCAAGGTACTGCCTTCGCTGACCTTCGCTTATGAAGGCAAAATTGCTTATCTCACAATTACCAACGATTTATATGACAAGGATGTCCAGACCGACAGCTTTGTGTCCTACCCGCGCTATATTGAGGGCGTTGACGTAGCTATTATGTTCAAGGCCGTAGAGCCGGCGGTAACGCGCGTGAGCATGCGCTCCAAGAGCGTTGACGTATCTGCTGTGGCTGTAGCCTTCGGCGGCGGCGGTCATCTGCGGGCAGCAGGCTGTACGATTTATGCACCGGTAGAGGAGGCTCGCACTCAGCTGCTGGAGGCACTGGGCAAATTGGTTTAATATGGACGCAATTTTTAATGTATTAAAACCACCACAGATGACATCACATGATGTTATCGGCTTTTTGCGGCGCGTGCTTAACACAAAGAAAATCGGACATGGGGGAACTCTTGACCCTGACGCGGCAGGAGTTCTTCCTGTTTTTGCGGGCAGTGCGACCCGTCTGTTGGAATTTGCTGTAGAAGGCCGCAAGGAATATATTGCCGAATTTACGCTGGGAGCGCAGACAGTTACCGGCGATGACAGCGGTGAGGTTGTCAAAACGATGCCTGTGCCTGCATTCGGCAAACAGGAGCTGGAAGCGGTGCTGGCGCAATTTACCGGCAAGCAGATGCAGCTGCCGCCGATGTATTCGGCAATCAAAATCAACGGCAAAAAGCTGTATCAGCTGGCTCGTCAGGGCGTAGAGGTAGAACGCACTGCACGTCCCATCGAGGTCTATAAGCTGGAGCTTCTGCATTATACGGCAAACAGCTTTACCGTGCGCGTGGCCTGCTCCAAGGGCACCTATATTCGCGTTCTTGGCGAAGATTTGGCAACGGCGCTGGGAACCTGCGGTACAATGAGCTTTTTGCTGCGCACGCAGGTGGGAGCTTACACGATTGACAAGGCCTGCACGCTGCAGGAAATAGCGGAGAATCCCGAAGCTTGTGCCGCAGAGCCGCTGACTGCCGTTGCTGAGCTGCCCAAGCTCAAGGTGAACGCCCGTCAGGCGGCGCGCATTACTAACGGTGTACGCACCACGGTGGCGCAGACTGCTGACGGCAGATACGTTCTGTTGGGGCCGGGGGATGAATTCTTAGGCATCGTCCGCTGTGAGCAGGAGCGCCTGCAGGCAGAAAAAATCTTAGAGCATTACCCGATGCCAGAGGAATAAGCATGGAGATTATTACTTCTTTAGAACAACTGCATAAATTTTCCGCTCCCTGTGTGGTTGCATTGGGTACCTTTGACGGTTTGCATCGCGGTCATCTTGATGTAATTGAAACCGCAAGGGATAAGGCGCATGAATGTAATTCGCAGCTGGCGGTATTTACCTTCAGCAACCATCCCTTTGAATGGATTCGTCCGGGCATGGTGCCGCCGGCGCTGATAACCGGCGCGCAAAAGCAGGAGCTTTTGCAGCAGCTTGGCGTGGATGTGCTGGTGGATATTCCCTTTAATCAGCAGGTAGCAGACCTTTCGCCGCAAGAATTTCTGCAGCGTTTGCAGCAGCTTGATTACAGCTGTCTGGTAGTCGGTGCCAACTTCACCTACGGCTGCCGCGGACAGGGAACTGTCTATACTCTGGCTGCTTCCGCCAAGGCCATGGGTTTTGCGCTGATTGTACGCGAGCTGGTAAGCGAGGGCGTAACCGTTATCAGCAGTACTGCTATCCGTCAGCTGATTGCCGCAGGCGAGGTAGCAAAGGCTGCTGCTATGCTGGGGCGCAGCTACAGCATCAGCGGCACGGTGGCGCACGGCAACGAGCGCGGCAGACTGTTGGGATATCCTACAGCCAATATCGAGCTGGAGGATGCTCATGTTGCGGTTCCTCTGGGGGGAGTGTATGCTGTGCGCGTACTGGTGAATGGTGCAAGCTATCATGGTATGGCGAATATAGGCTATAATCCGACCTTTGGCGATGTTGCCAAACCGCGTCTGGAAACTAATATCTTTGATTTTACTGGTGACCTTTACGGTAAGCAGCTCACAGTGCAGTTTGTGCAGCGAATCCGCGGTGAAGTAAAATTTGCCGGCATTGAGCAGCTAAAGCAGCAGCTGGCGCAGGATAAAAACGACTGCGAAGCGGCATTGCGGTAAATCAAAGCTGTTTCTATAAAAAACTTTACAAAATACTTGCTATCTGGTGGCAAGATATGGTATAATATCATAGTATTTGAACCAAGGCCTGGCAGTTCGATTCTCCAACGGCTGCTACGCTTATGGCAATTTGAAATTTTAGGAGGAAACAAACAATGTTAACTAGCGAAGCTAAACAAGCAGTAATTCTGGCAAACGCACGTCATGAAGGTGACACCGGTTCTTCTGAGGTACAAATCGCAGTTCTGACCGAACGCATCAAATATTTGACCGAGCATCTGAAAGAGCACAAAAAAGATCATCATTCCCGTCGTGGCCTGCTGAAACTGGTAGGTAAACGTCGTGGCCTGCTGAACTACTTGGCTAGCAAAGACATCGAGCGCTATCGTGCAATCATTGCTAAACTGGGTATCCGTAAATAATCCGGTTTATGCTGAAAAGTCCGTCCGTAAGGGCGGGCTTTTTTTGTGCTTGCATTTAGGTTAAAGAGGAGTATCTCGTGCAATAGTATTAAAAATAATTAACACTAATGCAAAAATCACTCATAGTGTTAAAATAAATTAATACTATCGACGAAATGTGCGATGGTGTTAAAAATAATTAACACTGTTGCGGGTGATGGTTGTTTGTGTTAGAATATAATAAAGGAGAACGTGCTGACAAAGCGGAAAGGAGCAGGGTTATGGTTATCAGAACACAGTATCTGGAACGTTTGCGCCCATTTTATGATTCGGAGCTAGTAAAGGTTATTACCGGCATCAGACGTTGCGGTAAATCTACTATTTTGCGTCAGGTTATTGCTGAAATAAAGGAAAATGGTATCGAGGATTCGCATATCGTTTACATAAATTTTGAAGATTACAAGTATCATAAGCTGACAGATGCAGATGCTTTTTATGAATATGTTGAGCAAAAAATTATTGATGAAAGTAAATATTATCTGTTTTTCGACGAAATTCAAAATGTAAATAATTTTGAGCTTGTGGTAAATTCTTTTCGAGCAACGCATAATGTGAGTATTTTTATTACCGGTTCTAATTCCAAACTGCTTTCGGGAGAATTAGCTACGCATTTAAGTGGCAGGACAGTATCTTTGCGCGTATTGCCGTTCAATTTTATGGAGTTCTGTCAATACAAAGATATCTCTGCACCGGATTATGAAAGCCTGTTGGCGGAATACATGACTTATGGTGGCTTGCCTTTGGTATGTGGTGCTGCCAATAAGGAAACCAAAGAGGTTATTTTAAATAATATATATGATGCGGTTGTGCTGAAGGATATAGTCATGCGTAACAAAATAAATTCGCCGCTGGTGCTGGAAAAGGTACTTGATTATATTGTAGGTAACTCTTCACTGACTGTTTCCGGTAATGCTATTGCCGGTACACTTTCAAGTAATGGGCATAAGGTTTCTGCACCTGTTGTGTACGATTATCTGCGCTGTATTGTTGATGCCTGTGTTTGTGATAAGGTTTCGCGTTATGATATTCGTGGCAAGAAGGCGCTTGCATTTGAAGAGAAGTATTATGTTTGCGACCTTGGCTTTCTGCATTTGAAAAAAAACAGAATTAAGGACGAGTATAACTATATTATTGAAACAATTTGCTATAATGAGCTGATTTCGCGTGGCTACAAGGTCTATGTAGGTAAAACCTGGAAGGGTGAGATTGACTTTATCGCAGAATTGAATGGAAAGATTGTCTATATTCAGGCAGCATATCTTTTAACTGATGAAAAAACAGTAGAGCGAGAGTTTGGGGCATATGAAAAAATTGCCGATAATTATCCCAAATATGTTATAACTTTGGATAAGCATACCATTTCAAGAAATGGCATTATCCATTATAATCTCATCGATTTCCTGCTTAGAAAAGTCGCTCTTTAATTTTAGCAAGCAATATAATATCTTGAATTAATCACGTAAGCAGTTTACTGTGCTTGCGTGATTTTTATATGGATTTCGATGTGTTTTTGCAGGCTTAACAGCGTAGTTAGCTAGAAAAATGAAGAAAATAGTTTAAACTTTTTTCTGTAATAAGCAATTCTATTACGAGAAAAGTGCACTAGGTGAAAAAGTTCGTAATAGAAAGTGGCGATGAAGCAGCAAAAAGGCAATTCTATTACGAGAAAAGGGAAAAAGTGCCCGAATCTCGTAATAGAAAATATGCTTAAGCTTGCTTAAGGTGCTTAATAATGCTATACTTATTACGAGAAAAGTGCACTAGGTGAAAAATCTCGTAATAGGAGTGTGTGGAATGACAGAATTTAAACGAGATCTTTATCTGCAAAAGCTTATAGACCGTAAAGAAAACGGAGAGATTAAGGTTATTACCGGTATTCGCAGATGTGGCAAATCATATCTGTTATTTAATCTGTATTACAATTACCTGCTGCAAAACGGAGTAGATAAGGATTGCATTATACGCATAGCTTTAGATAGTCCTGAATGGGAAGATATGCTTAATATTCAGATGCTTAATGAGTATATTAAAAGCAAGATAGTCCCAGAGAAAATAAACTATGTTTTTCTTGATGAGGTGCAGTTTGTTGATGGCTTTGCAAAGCTATTGAATGGCTTAAATCGCTACAGTAATCTGGATATTTATGTTACTGGCAGCAATTCTAAGTTTTTGTCTACTGACATTTTGACAGAGTTTCGCGGGCGTGGTGATGAAGTACGCGTTTATCCTTTGAATTATGCAGAATTTGCTTCTGTATTTGAAGGAAGCAAAGAAGAGGCATGGAAGAATTATTATACTTATGGTGGGTTGCCGCAAATTTTAGCTCGCAAAAAGGATGAGCTAAAAGCAAAATATTTGAGAGATTTGTTCAGTAAGGTGTATTTGGCTGATATAGTAGAGCGTAATAGCTTGCGTGGCGATGTGGTTATGGATACTTTGGTGAATATTTTGGCTTCGTCCGTTGGTTCTTTGACTAATCCTTCCAAGTTAGCCAATACTTTTGCTAGCAAGGGTATTAAGGTCAGTGATAAGACCATCGGAGTATATATTGATTATCTTCAGGATGCTTTTTTATTGAGTAAAGCAGAAAGATATGATATTAAAGGTAAGAAGTATATTGCTTCACCATTCAAATATTATTTTACTGATGTTGGCTTACGCAATGTACGTTTGAATTTTCGTCAACAGGAAGAGAATCACATTATGGAAAACATTATTTATAATGAATTGCTGGTGCGTGATTTTAATGTTGATGTCGGAATTGTAGAGTATCGTACCAAAAATGCTGAAGGAAAGCAGGAAAAGGTGAATTTAGAGGTTGATTTTGTTTGCAATAAGGGAAGTCAGCGCTTTTATATTCAGTCCGCCTTTTTCATTCCTGATAGGGAAAAGATGGAGCAGGAGCAGAATTCCCTTGTCCGTATCAATGATTCGTTTAAAAAGATTATCGTGGTTAAGGATGATATAAAGCCTTGGTATAATGAAGAGGGAATTTTGGTGTTGGGGTTGCAGCAGTTTTTACTTCAACCTGAAAGCATGCTTTTATAATTCTATTACGAGAAAAGGGAGAAAATGCACGTTTCTCGTAATAGAATTCATCGTTATAATAAAAATAAGGATTCACTTCCGATTTACTTGCGAAGTGAATCCTTATTTTTTGTTTGTTAAGCCTAAAATGTAATCCGTGGATGTGTTATGAAATTTAGCCAAGGCAATGAGTATATCTGTCGGTATATCCCGTTCGCCTTTTTCATAGTTGCTGTAGACTCTTTGCGAGCAGTTAAGGATTTCAGCCATTTGTGTTTGCGTCATGTCCTTGTCCTCACGTAAGTCGCGAATGCGCTGATACATTATTATCACCCAATAACATTATAGAAAGAGAAGGCACTTTAACTTGCTATTTAGCGCAAATTGCGCTAAAATCAAAAGAGAAAAGTATTAGCTTGCTAATACTTCAGGCAAAACACACTCGATGTGTGCTTTTGCTTGACTGGGGGGGACAACAGTGTATCATTATAATGAGTTATTGACAAATTTTTGATACGTAAACAA
Source organism: Phascolarctobacterium succinatutens (assembly GCF_958453765.1). GTDB lineage: Bacteria > Bacillota > Negativicutes > Acidaminococcales > Acidaminococcaceae > Phascolarctobacterium_A > Phascolarctobacterium_A succinatutens_B. The sequence continues at coordinate 73,745 of NZ_CAUDZA010000005.1, forward strand.
TTAACGGAGCTGACTTGAGAAAATGGACTTTATTGATAACGTAAATATAACGCTAAAAGATGATTTGGCCTTAGAATTGTAAAAGGGCAGTATGCTGTCTATTGTGGCAGCAGATTTTTCTATGTATGCCTTCGAGGCTTTGCGTAAGGAGCTAAGCGAGATTGAAGAATTACGTTTTATTTTCACTGATCCCACTTTTATTCAAAAAGAGAATAGCAAGAAGGAAAAACGCGAATTTTATATTCCTAAAATAAATCGTGAGCGTCGTATTTATGGCACGGAATTTGAGGTAAAGCTGCGCAACGAATTAAATCAAAAGGCAATTGCTAAAGAATGTGCTGAGTGGATTAAGAAGAAGGTTACCTTTAAATCCAATGTTGGTAATAAGGAAATTACAACTAGGTTTATTGTATTGGACGATATAGCGTATTATACCGTTAATAGCTTCACGACTGTTGATTTAGGCTGTGAGCAGGGAAACACTATGAGCGTGAGAATAGCTAAGTTTGAAAGCCCTATGTCGCAGGCACTCATAGAGCAATTCACCGAGCTTTGGCAGAACGAAGAAGAGTTAAAGGACGTAACCAACAATGTTATAAGCAGTATAAGCTCGGCTTATAATGAAAATGCGCCTGAGTTTATTTATTTCGTGACGCTGTATAATATTTTCCATGAATTTCTTACGGATATCAGTGAGGATGAGCTGCCGAATGAGCGTACAGGCTTTAAGAACAGCAAAATCTGGAATATGCTCTTTAATTTTCAACGTGATGCTGTGTTAGGCATTATTAATAAGCTGGAAAAATATAATGGCTGTATTTTAGCTGACAGTGTTGGTTTGGGCAAAACCTTTACTGCATTAGCCGTTATCAAATATTATGAAGGACGCAACAAGAATGTACTTGTATTATGTCCGAAAAAGCTGGCAGACAACTGGAATACGTATCGCGCTAACTATAAAAACAATCCTATTGCCAGTGATAGGCTGCGTTATGATGTTTTATATCATTCTGACCTGCTGCGCAAGCGTGGTTATAGCGGTGAGATTGATTTGAGCAGGATAAATTGGAGCAACTATGACCTTGTAGTTATTGATGAATCGCATAATTTCCGTAATGGCGGTGCCTTTGATGGCGAAGATAAAGAGAATCGCTATACGGTGCTAATGAACAAGGTTATTCGTGAGGGCGTGCAGACAAAGGTGTTGATGCTTTCTGCTACTCCCGTTAATAATCGCTTTAACGATTTGAAGAATCAGCTTCAATTGGCCTATGAGGGTGATAGCAGCAAAATTAATGATAAGCTGAATACCAAAAATTCTATAGATGATATTTTCCGTAATGCGCAGGCAGCCTATAATCATTGGTCGAAACTGCCTCCGGCAGAACGCACAGTGCAGAATTTGCTGGAGAACCTCAGCTATGATTTTTTCAATTTGCTTGATTCTGTAACTATTGCACGTTCGCGCAAGCATATTACCAGATATTATGATACGAAGGCTATTGGCAGCTTTCCTGAACGCAAAACGCCGCTATCCTTTCGCCCTGCGTTGGTTAAGAATGGCGCAGTAAATTATAAAGAAATATTTTCGAAGCTTGATGAGCTGGAGCTGTCTATATATACTCCGACGGAATTTATTTTGCATAGCCGTTTGCCGAAATATGCAGAGCTTTTTGATGATAATAAGGTCAATACTGGCTTTACACAGGCGAACCGCGAGCGTGGTATTCGTCGACTGATGGCGATAAATATTTTGAAGCGCATGGAAAGCTCCGTGTATTCGTTCAGGCTGACTGTGGAAAGAGTGCGGGCTAGTATTTGCGCAGCATTGCAAAAGATAGACAGCTTCACGCAGCACAGGCTTGCTAATGCGCAGGTGGATACCGGTACTGATTTCAGCGGCGCCGATTTTGATATGGAAGAGGAAAGCTTTGTTGTGGGCAAAAAGGTGCCTATTGAGCTGGCTGACATGGATATTGTGAGCTGGGGGCATAGCTTGCAGCATGACAAGGAGTGTTTGGATGAGCTGCTTGGGATGGTGCAGAGCATTACGCCTGTGCAGGATAATAAGCTGCAGGAGCTGCTAGAGCTTATAGACGATAAAATTCAGCATCCCTTGAATGCAGATAACAAGAAAATTATTGTGTTTACTGCTTTTGCCGACACTGCTGCCTATCTTTATGAGCATGTCAGCAAGCATGTGCAGGAGCAGTTTGGCTTGCATACGGCGATGGTTACAGGCTCGGTGGATGGCAGATGCACGATACCGAAGCTTAGGTGTGATTTGAATACCGTACTGACCTGTTTTGCACCTTTAGCGAAGGATAAGAAGCTGCTTTTCCCTGAGGATAAAAACGAGATAGATATTTTGATTGCTACTGATTGTATTTCCGAAGGTCAGAATTTGCAGGATTGTGACTTTCTTGTGAATTATGACATACATTGGAATCCAGTGCGTATCGTCCAGCGCTTCGGCCGTATTGACCGCATAGGCAGCAGAAATGCCTTTATCCAATTGGTTAATTTTTGGCCAGACGTGGATTTGGACGACTACATTGACCTCAAAAGCCGTGTAGAAAGCCGTATGAAGGCGGTGGATTTGACAGCGACGGCAGATGATAACCTGCTGAGCAATAATGAAAAGCTCGACCTGCAGTATCGCAAGCAGCAGCTGCAGCAGTTGCAAAAGGAAGTTGTCGATATTGAGGATATGAGTACGGGTATTTCCATTATGGATTTAGGCTTGAACGAGTTCCGCTTAGATTTATTGGAATATATCAAGACGCATGGCGAGCTGGATAAAACACCCTTTGGCCTGCATGCCGTTGTGCCTGCGAGTGAGGAATGCCCTCCTGGGGTAATTTACGTGCTGAAAAACTGCACGGATAACATAAATATAGACAGAAAAAATCTTCTGCATCCGTTTTACGCCGTATATATTGGCGAGGATGGAGAGATTATCTGCAACCATTTGGCACCGAAGAAGCTGCTGGACAAGCTGCGCTTTACCTGCCGTGGCAAGGATAAGCCTTTAACAGACGTGTGCAGCGATTTCAACAAGGCGACGAATGATGGCAGAAGTATGGGTGTTTATTCCCGGCTTTTGGAGGATGCTATTGCTTCCATAATCAATGTGAAGGATGCCGACGATGTTGACAGCTTCCTGAGCGGTGAGGAAATCAGCTTCTTTGATAACAGTATTAAAGGACTGGATGATTTTGAACTGATTTGCTTTCTAGTTGTGCGAGGTGAGCAGTGATGTTAGGCTTACCGCAGACTACAGAAGTAAAGAAAATTATTCCCAAACGTGCTTTATACAGCAAGTTTGAACTGAATACAGCGGAGCAGAAGGAGTTTGACGCAGCCATCAGGCAGATAACCATCGTCAACGAAATTTCCTTACGCACAATACCTGCCTTGCAAAAGCAGGAGAAAGCTGTTTTTGTTTTGGCAGTACAGCTGAAGCAGGAGGGCTGTGCGGAAAGGCTTTTGCAAAGGCTGTGCAGGCTGATTGACCAGCGCTTGCTGTTAGCGCTTTGCTATGCAGATAAGCTGCAATTAGCTCTGCTTTTTGACAATAAAATATTCCTCAATGAATTTAAGCCTGCGGCAGAGCAACGGGTTACTCTGCAAGGCACAAGCTTAAAGGATATTTGGGAACACTTCGCTCTGCAGGTGGCAAATTTAACGCCATCTGCAGGGCTTACATCTGCTTCCGTAATTGCCAATGCCGGCAGGCGGGCAGAAACAGAAGCACAGATAGCAGCGTTGACGAAGAAAATGTTTGCGGAAAAGCAGGCACGAAAAAAACTGACCTTGCGTGAAGCAATAAACAAGCTGAAAAAAGAACTGGAGGAATTATAATTATGGAACATCTCAACATGCAATCTATGGATAAGGTTGCAGCAAACGTAGCGAAGATAAGGGAGCTATTCCCCAACTGCGTTACCGAAAGAATCAATAAAGAGGGCAATTTGGAGCATGCCATTGATTTTGATATGCTGAAACAGGAGCTTAGTGACCATGTTGTAGATGGCTTGCAGGAACGCTACCAGTTTACCTGGCCGGATAAGCGCAAAGCCATTCTGGCTGCCAATGCACCGATTAATAAAACCTTGCGCCCTTGCAGAGGAGAGAGCGTGGACTTTGATAATACAGAAAACCTTTATATTGAAGGCGATAATCTGGAAGTGCTCAAGCTGCTGCAGGAAACTTACTTAGGCAAGGTGAAGATGATTTATATTGATCCGCCGTATAATACGGGTAATGACTTTGTGTATGAGGATGATTTTAAGCAAAGTGCGGATGAATATATTGATAATAGCGGGCAGCTTGACGAAGAGGGCAATCGTCTTGTAGCTAATACAGAAAGCAATGGACGTTTCCATACTGATTGGCTGAATATGATATATCCGAGATTGAAGCTGGCTAAGGATTTATTGAGTGACGATGGCGTTATTTTTATCAGTATAGGTGACGATGAAGAATCTAATTTGATAAAATGTTGTAATGAAATTTTTGGGGAAAGCAATTTTATTGCTTCGATTTGCCATAAACATAGAGCTTCTGTTTCTAATGATAGGATAATTTCAGAAAATCATAATCATCTATTATTTTATTGTAAGAACATTGTCTCCGTGTTTAGAAATCATAAATTAATCGGAGAAGATCCAGTATTAGAAGGTTTCAATTTAGAAGATGAAAAAGGAAAATATAAATTAACTCCTGTTGATGGACCTGGCGGTGCTAAAAAAGGGAATCCTCATTATGATTTTTTGGGTGTAACTGGATATTGGAGATATTCTAAGGAAACTATGCAGAAAAAATACGATGAAGGATTAATAGTTCGTACAACAAATGGATTACAACAAAAATATTATTTAAGTCAAGCTAGTAAATCCAGAAAAACTGTAACGACGTGGTGGGATGATGATTTTTTAACTTCATCAGCAACAAAAATGTTGATTAATTTAATGGGAGATAAAACTTTTGATAATCCTAAAAATATAAATCTTATTATTAGATGCTTAAAGATGATTGTTAAATTTGATAAAGATTCTCTAATTCTCGACTTCTTCTCCGGTTCTGCCACCACCGCTCACGCAGTCATGCAGCTTAACGCCGAAGATGGCGGTAAGCGTAAGTTTATCATGGTGCAATTACAAGAAGAATGCGCTGAAAACAGTGAAGCGTACAAGGCCGGTTATAAAAACATCTGCGAAATAGGCAAGGAGCGCATACGCCGTGCCGGTCAAAAAATCAAAGAAGAAAATCCGCTGACAACGCAGGATTTGGATATCGGTTTCCGCGTTTTGAAATGCGACAGCAGCAACATGGAAGATGTGTACTTCACACCGAAGGAATACATGGATAAACAGCAGAGCCTGTTCGTTGACAACATCAAAAAAGACCGCAACGACGAAGATTTGCTGTTTGATGCTATGCTGAAGCTGGATACGCCGCTTTCCAGTAAAATAGAAAAAATTACCATTGCTGGCAAAACTGTTTACAATGTGGCGCAAGGACATTTAATGGCATGCTTTGATAAGAACGTGACGGATGAGGTTATCACTGCCATTGCCAAAGAGATGCCAAGCTATTTTGTTATGCGTGACAGTTCGCAGGCTGATGACAGCGTAGCGATTAACTTTGAGCAGATTTTCAATACCTATAGTCCGCAAACTGTGAGGAGGGTGCTGTAATGAAGTTCAGTTTTAAAATTCAGCAGTACCAGACAGATGCTGTCAATGCAGTGGTTGACGTGTTCAAGGGACAGGTGCGTCCTGCACAGGATACCAGCTACTTTTTTGATCCGGGCAGACTTGTGCCGGTGAAAACAAAAAAAGCAAAGAATAGTAATGGTTATAACTTGTTTCAGCAGGAGCTTGATGAACAGGAAGCCAAGCAGGATATAATACTCGGTTATGCTAATGCGCCAATAAAATTGGATAAGGTGCAGCTTCTGGAAAATATTAAGCTTATTCAAGGCAATAATAATATAACTCCGTCGAAGGAGCTTATAGAAGGTCAGGGAAAGTGCAGTCTTGATATTGAAATGGAAACAGGTACAGGCAAAACCTATGTCTATATCAAAACCATGTTTGAGCTGAATAAGCAATATGGCTGGAATAAATTTATTATCATCGTGCCTTCTGTCGCAATCCGTGAAGGTGTCAAGAAAAGCCTGGAAACTATGGAAGAGCACTTCATGAGCCAATACGGCAAGAAAGCGCGCTATTTTATTTATGACAGCAAAAATCTGACGAAGATTGATGATTTTGCCAAAAGCAACGAAATCAATGTAATGATTATTAATAATCAAGCCTTTGCCAAGTCTTTGAATGAGGAGAAGAATAAGGAAGGACGTGGCGGTGATAAGGGTGCGTTGATTATTTACAGTGAACGTGATGAATTCGGCTCACGTAAGCCTATTGATGTTATTGCCAAAACTAATCCTATTTTGATTATCGATGAACCACAGAAGTCGGCAGGCAATGTTACGCAAAAGGCGATGAAGCGCTTCAATCCGCTTTTTAGCGTCAATTATTCTGCTACACATAAGGATAAACATAATATGGTTTATGTTCTTGATGCACTTGATGCCTATAATCAGAAGCTAGTTAAGAAAATCGAAGTCAAAGGCCTGGAAATGAAGAATCTGAAGGGCATTGACAGCTATCTTTATTGCGAAGAAATTGAAACTTCTCCTACTAACCCGCCGAGAGTGCGTCTGGAATTTGAGGTGCAGCAGTCAAATAGCATCAAACGCGTAAGGAAGCTTTTAGGTAAGCTTGACAGTCTGTATGAACTATCCAATGGCATGAAGCAGTATGAAGGCTATGTAATTAGTGACATAGATCCTCGCGGTAAGGGTATGGTAACTTTTACAAACGGTGAAGTGTTGCATTGTGCGGATGTTGTCGGCGATGTAACGGAATTATACAAACGCCGTCTGCAGATACGCGAAACGCTGCTTTCACACTTTGAAAAGGAAAAAGAGCTTTACGCACAAGGTATTAAGACGCTGAGCTTATTTTTCATTGATAAGGTAGAAAACTATCGTAAATATAATGAAGATGGTACACAAGAGCTTGGCGAGTACGGTAAAATTTTTGAAGAAGAATATATGCGCATTTTTGACAGCAAATCTACCGAGCTTTTTAAAGATGATCCTTATGTACAATATCTGAATAGAGTAGCTGCGGATGTGCATCGTGTGCATACCGGTTATTTCAGTATTGATAAAAAAGGTCATAGTGTTGACAGTAAGTGCAAACGTGGCGAGGACACCTCTAACGATGAATCTGCCTATGATTTGATTATGAAGAATAAGGAAGCCTTATTGAGCTTTGATAATCCGGTGCGCTTTATATTCTCTCACTCTGCACTACGTGAAGGCTGGGACAATCCGAATATTTTTCAGATTTGTACACTGAAAGCGTCTAACAGTGATGTCAATAAACGTCAGGAAGTGGGGCGTGGTATGCGACTTTGCGTCAATCAGCAAGGTGAGCGTATGGATTTGTTAACCTGCGGAGAAGCCATGGTACATAAAATAAACCAACTGACAGTTATTGCCAGTGAAAGCTATGCTGATTTTGTTGGAAGTCTGCAGGATGATATGAAGGCAGCATTGTATAAGCGTCCTACGCATGCGTCTATTGACTATTTTGCTGACAGAACAGTAAAAGTAGATGGTAAGCAATATAAGATTGAAAGAGAACAAGCCGGTACTATTATGCTTTACTTAGGTGTAAACGGTTATGCTGATTACGACGGCAAAATCACTGATAAATATAAGACTGATAGAGAAGCAAATGATTTTGCTCCTTTGCCGCCGCAATTAGAAGAGCTTGCACCGGCAATACATAAACTGATACAGGGAATTTTTGATGAAGAAGTTCTTAAAATGATGGTTGCTGATGCTAAGGAAACCAAGGTTAAAGTTAATCCGTTAAATGAAAACTTTGATAAAGCAGAATTCCAGGCTTTGTGGAATCGTATAAATCATAAATATGCTTATAAAGTTAATTTTAGCAGTGATGAGTTAATCAAGAAGGCTTCGGATGCCATCAATAGTGAGCTGGCAGTAACAAAAATTCAGTACAGGCTTGTAGTAGGTTCACAGAACGAGAATTTACAAGAGCATGAAATTGATAGCAAAACCGGCTTTACTACAACTCGTACAAAAACCGATACTATGCAAAATACATATGACAGCGGGTTAAAGTACGATTTACTGAATGAAATTGCTTCGAGAACTACGCTTACACGTCGTACTGTAGCAAGAATATTGCAGAACATTTGGGAACCTAAGTACCGTATGTTTGCAGAGAATCCGCTTGACTTTATTAACAAGGTATCAAGTATTATCAATGTCCAAAAATCTGCTTTAATAGTAGACCATGTAACTTATAATACGACCAATGAAACATTTGATACTGATATTTTTACTGCTGAATATACTCGTGGCAATTTCGCTAAAGCATATCGTGCAAAACATGCTATTCAAGATTATGTTTTTACGGATGGCACTGCAGAAAAAAGTGTAGAACGTAAATTTGTAGAGGAACTTGATACAGCAGATGAGGTTGTTGTTTATGCAAAGTTGCCGCGAGGATTTCATATTCCTACACCGGTTGGCAAATATTCGCCGGACTGGGCAATTGCTTTTAAGAAGGGCGTAGTCAAGCATGTCTTTTTTGTGGCAGAAACAAAGGGGACTTTGCAAAGCATGGAACTGCGAGCTATTGAAAAAGCTAAAATAAACTGTGCCGAAAAGCTTTTTGAAAAACTTTCCAATGGCGAAGTGCATTACGGTCAGGTAAAGGATTACAAGAGCCTGATGGATATTGTACTTGATAGATAAAACCACAACCGAATATGGAATAATTCACGCTGATAGTTTGCTTGTGCCTATGCGTACACTCTTTTTGTAAAATCTTTACACTTGCTGTTATAAGAAGATGCTAATAAATTTCCTCGTTGACAAATAGCAGTAACAGTAATATAATTTTTTTAATAGCAAACCAGTAAGATAGAGGCGCGGAAAGCATGAGTAGGTTGTGGAGCGGGAGCTGAGAAGCATCACAAAAGGGCTAACGCCGAAGTGCAATGGCAGCCGTGTCGTTGTGCTGGGCCGTCAGTGAAAGCTGCCGGACTGTCGCTGCATCTGCAGCGGAGGGCTATCTCGGCTATGGATGTGAATATTATTTAGCATGCTAACCGTTGAGATAGAATCCAAAGGAAATATCTCAACGGTTATTTTTATGATTAAGGAGTGAACGACATGATTCGTGTTTTGGTAAATGGTGCGCTGGGCCGCATGGGCAGCGAGGTATGTAAAAAGGTATATAGCGAAGCTGATTTGGAGCTTGTCGGTGCTGTTGATATTAAGGAAGGCACCGTGCCTTTGGGTGACGGCGTTAAGGTAACTACTGACCTGGTTGCTGCGATTGAGGCTGCCAAACCGGATGTTGTTGTTGACTTCACCCGTCCGGATGTTGTAATGGGCAACCTGCGCAAAATGCTGCCGCTTGGCGTGCATGCTGTAGTTGGCACAACAGGCTTCAGCGATGCAGATTTAAAAGAGGTTGATGAGCTGGCACGCAAGCATAACACCAGCCTGCTGATTGCTCCGAACTTTGCGCTTGGCGCAGTTGTAATGATGAAGCTGGCGTGTGAGGCTGCCAAATACTTCCCGCATGTGGAAATTATCGAGAAGCATCACGATAATAAGCTGGATGCTCCGAGCGGTACTGCAATTATCACCGCACAAAAAATTGCTGAGGTGCGCAAGGCAATGCATCAAGGTAATCCTGATGAAAAGGAAACCATGGCAGGTGCGCGCGGTGCGGATTACGAGGGCATGAAGATTCACAGTGTCCGCTTGCCGGGTTACGTTGCTTCCCAAGAGGTTATTTTCGGCGGTCAGGGCGAAACTTTAAAAATCAGTACCGACCCGATTAACCGCGAATGCTACATGCCGGGCGTTGCGCTTGGCTGCCGCAAAATTGTTGACCAAGTAGGCCTGGTATACGGCTTAGATAAATTACTCTAAATAGTGAGGGGGAGAATTTTATGAAAAAGTATAACGTTGCTATTTTGGGCGCTACCGGTGCTGTTGGTACTGAATTTCTGAAGCTTATCGAAGAAAGAAACTTCCCGTTTGCAGAACTGCGTCTGCTGGCTTCCAAGCGCAGCGCAGGCAAGCAGATTGAATTTATGGGCAAAACATATACTGTGCAGGAGGCTACCAAGGACTCCTTCGAGGGCATTGATATTGCTCTGTTCGCAGGCGGCAGCGTTTCTAAGGAGTTTGCTCCCTACGCTGTGAAAGCCGGTGCCGTTGTTATTGATAACTCCAGCACCTTCCGTATGGACCCCGAAGTGCCGCTGGTTGTGCCGGAGGTTAACCCCGAGGATATCCTGAAGCACAAGGGCATTATCGCCAACCCTAACTGCTCTACCATTATTATGGTTATGGCACTGAAACCGCTGTATGACCTGGCACGCATTAAACGTATTGTCGTTTCTACCTATCAGGCTGTTTCCGGCGCCGGCAAGGAGGGCATTGACGAGCTCACCGACCAGACCAAGGCTTACAGCGAGGGCAGAGAGATGGAGGCACACATTCTTCCGTCCGCAAGTCTGCCGAAGCATTATCCGATTGCGTTTAACCTGATTCCGCAGATTGATGTTTTCCTTGACAATCTCTACACCAAAGAAGAGATGAAGATGATCAACGAAACCAGAAAAATTATGCATGATGACGAAATGCGCATTACTGCTACTACCGTGCGTGTGCCTGTATACCGCAGCCACAGCGAATCCGTAAACATCGAATTTGAGCATGATCTGGAGCTGCAGGATATGGCAGCAGCAATCGACGCTTTCCCCGGCATTCAGATGATGGATGATCCGTCCAACCAGATTTATCCGATGCCTTTATATACCTCGGAAAAATATGACTGCTTCGTTGGCCGTCTGCGCCGCGATGAGTCCAATCCGAATACCTTCAACCTGTGGGTAGTAGGTGACCAGATCCGCAAGGGCGCTGCGTTGAACACGCTGCAGATTGCTGAGGTTATGATTAAAAACGGCTGGTTAGAAAAATAATAATGCACCTCTGCGTGTAAAGACTACCGGCGTACAGCCTGTACGCCGCAGCCTTTCCGGCATCAGGTACATTTTGCATTTTAATTTAAACATATGAGGAGCAATTTACATGAAAATCATTGTACAGAAATTCGGCGGCACCTCCGTCGCGAGTGAGGAAGCCCGCGTTGCAGTTAAAAACAAGGTACAGCAGGCTATCCGCAACGGTTACTCCCCGGTAGTTGTAGTTTCGGCTATGGGACGCAAGGGCGCTCCCTACGCAACCGATACGCTTATCGGCGCCCTGAAGGACGTTAACCTTTCCGTTAATGTGCGCGAGATGGATATGATGATGTGCTGCGGCGAAATCATTTCCGCCTGCGTAATGGCAGCAACTCTGCAAAAATTCGGTATCAACGCTATGGCGCTCACCGGCGGCCAGGCAGGCATTGTTACTGATTCCCAGTTTGGTGCCGCACGCATCAAAAACATCAATACCTCCGGTCTTATCCGTCTGCTGGAGGCAGGCATCATTCCGGTTGTCTGCGGCTTCCAGGGTATGACGGAAAACAACTATAAATTTACTACCTTGGGCCGCGGTGGCAGCGATACCTCTGCTGCTGCACTGGGCGCTGCGCTCAAGGCTGATTTTGTTGAAATTTATACAGACGTTGAAGGCATTATGACTGCCGACCCGCGCATTGTCGAGAAGGCTAATATTCTGCAGCAGATTTCCTATGCTGAGGTTTGCCAGATGGCACAGAACGGCGCTAAAGTTATTCATCCGCGTGCCGTGGAAATTGCTATGGGCAGCAACATTCCCATGTATGTTAAATCTACCTTCAGCGATGCTCCCGGTACTTTGATTACCAGTGAACGCATCGGTCAGGGTAACGGCGGCGAAATTGCGATTAACGAATCCTGCGCCAGCGGCGTTGCTCATCTTAATGATCTGGCACAGTTCCGCATTGACCTGAACCCGCAGGATATTACCGCAGGCCGTAATCTGTTCGAGGATTTGGCGGATGCAGGCATCAGCGTAGGCTGCCTGAACCTGTCGGAGAAGGAAGCAATGTTTGCTGTATTCTCTCCGGACGTAGAGCACACCTGCAAGGTGCTTGATGCAACCGGCTTTAAATATACGCTGAACGAGGGCTGCGGTAAGGTTTCCGTGGTCGGCAGCGCTATGCGTGGCGTGCCCGGCATTATGGCTACCTTTGTAACTGCGCTTGCCAGCCACAATATCGCTATTCTGCAAACTGTGGACAGCGATACTACGATTTCCGCGATTGTTAAAGAGGAACATTTGGTGGAGGCTGTGAAGGCGCTCCACGAAGCCTTCAAGCTGTAGAGTAGTCTGTGTATAAAGCACCGTCTGCGTCGTTATGTCTCCTCGACGTACCATTAGTACGCCGTCGTCGACATGCCTGGCATCCAGCACTTTCTCCACAGCCTATTAGGGTAAAGAGGAAATAAAGCACCGTCTGCGTTTCTAGGATTTTTTAGCGCACCAAAAGTACGCCGGAAAATATATAAAATTTATTTAGACAATAATCAATATTTCATAGAGATCTTTGGTTTCAATTAGTTTTAAGAGGTGGAATTACAATGAAAAAACCGTATTTTGGCAGATTATTAACGGCTATGGTTACGCCGTTCAACGCTGATGGCAGCATCAATTATGAAGCCGGTGCAGATTTTGCCGACTGGCTGCTGGCTAACGGCAGCGATGGCCTGGTAGTAGAAGGCTCTACCGGCGAAGCTGCAACCATGGACATGGATGAAAAAGTAAAATTTATGCAGACTATTGTTGCTCGTGTCAACGGACGTGCTAAGATTGTTGCCGGTGCAGGCACCAACTGCACTGCCAGCACTATTGACTTGGTTAAGAAAATGGAGGCCTGTGGTGTTGACGGCCTGCTCGTAGTTGGCCCGTATTACAACAAGCCGACTCAGGAAGGCTATTACCAACATTTTGCAGCCGTAGCAAAGGCTACCAAGCTGCCGATTATCGTATATAATGTTCCGGGACGTACCGGCGGTAACATCGCTCCGGAAACTGTTGCACGTCTTGCAGCAGACTTCAGCAATATTGTTGCTATCAAAGAGGCAGCAGGCAACGTAGCACAAACTGCGGAGCTGTATCGCGTTCTTCCAGAAGATTTTTCTATCTACAGCGGTGACGACGGTCTTATTCTGCCGTTCCTGTCTGTTGGTGCCTGCGGTCTGATTTCCGTTCTGGCCAATGTTAACGGCAAGCTGCTGCAGCAGCTGATGCAGACTTACAGTGAAGGCCGCGTTAAGGACGCTGCTGACATCAACAAGGTTATGGTGCCGCTGGCAAAGGCAATGTTTGTGGAAAGTAACCCGATTCCTATCAAGGCTGCAGTTACCAAGGTTACCGGTATCAATGCCGGTGCTCCGCGTCTGCCGCTGACTCCTATCAGCGCTGCCGCTGAGGCTAAGCTGGATGAAGCTTTAAAAGCAGCAGGCATGATAAAATGAGCAAGCTGGTAGTTATTATCCAGTGCGACACAGTGCAGCAGCGTTGCTGCGGCTATAACTGTACGCATGCCTTTTACAGCCGTGAGGGCAAGTTTGCCGGTTATCCCGAGGACACACATTACATGAGCTTTACCTGCGGTGGCTGCTCCGGCGGTGCGCTGACGGTTAAGCTGGAAAACCTGGCGAAGCGCCTGCGCCGCTTTAAGGAGGAGGGACAAGAGATTTGCGTGCATCTTTCTACCTGCATGGTATCGGATAATTCGCATAAGCCGCCTTGTCCGCATCTTGATTACATTCAAAAGATTTTAGCGAAGAAGAAGCTTACGAATATTGTTCATGGTACATATATTTCCAAAACGGCAACCAGACGTCGCGAGGAAGGCATTTACAAGGAATTTGAGTGAGCTTTGAATAAGCAATGAAAAACACCCTGCGTATTGCTGTTGGCAATGCACAGGGTGTTTTGAGTTATAGGGTATTATTTGAAAAGGTACAGCAGATAGCCATAGCCTTCGGCTTCCATCTGTTCGTAGGGGATAAAGCGCAGGGAAGCACTGTTGATGCAGTAACGTATACCGTTGGGTGATTCGCGGTCACCGGTGAAAACGTGGCCCAAATGTGAATTGCCGCTGCGGCTGCGCACCTCGGTGCGTACCATACCATGGCTTGTATCCTTGCGTTCAACTATCAAAGGTGCTTCAATAGGCTTGGTAAAGGCTGGCCAGCCGCAGCTGCTCTGATATTTGTCGGTTGAAGAAAAGAGTGGTTCGCCGGTTACGATATCAACATAAATGCCTTTGGCAAATTTATCCCAGAATTCGTTGCGGAACGGTAGTTCGGTACCGTTTTGCTGTGTTACCTGAAATTGTTCTGCGGTAAGCTTATCGCGTATAGTTTCGGCAGCAGGTTTTTTGTAGGCACCGGCATCAATTTTCAAGGTGCTGAGCAGCTTGATTTTGGCAGGTGATATATGGCAGTATCCGCCCGGATTTTTATCAAGATAGTTCTGATGATATTCTTCTGCCGGATAATAGTTTTTCAGTGGTCCGACTTCGACTGCAAATACCTTATGACGACCGCGTTCCAGTTCCACGATACGTTCTACGACAGCCTGCGCTTGTGTATTGGTATAGTAGATGCCAGTCTGATACTGTGTTCCGGTATCATTACCCTGCTTGTTGAGTACTGTTGGGTCAATGACGTAAAAATAAGCCAAGAGCAGATGGTCAAGACTTACCTTTGCCGGATCGTATTCAACACGCACGGTTTCGCGAAAACCGGTTTTCCCGCCTAAAATTGCCTGATACTTGGCATCGGCTTTGCCTGTGCCGTTGGCATAACCGCTTTGGGCATCGATTACGCCCGGTATGGATTGCATCAGTTTTTCCAGCCCCCAGAAGCAGCCTCCTGCAAGATAGATGACGTTTTCTTTTTCTTGGGAAAAATCCATAATTGTGACCTCCTTGACCTTTGGGATTGCTTGTTGCTTAGCAGATTGGCGCATACGTGTGTTGGCAAAGCAGCTGGTAATTAAAAGCAACATTCCTGCGAGAATAATGACAGATTTTTTTAGCATGACGGCACGCTCCTTCCTGCATCGTGGGGTGAGTGGCTGAGAACTGCTTATACTTTTAAGATAGCAGAAAATAATATTCTGCGTCAATAGACAATTATGATTACTTAATGAAAATTACTTGTCCTTTTTGTAAAGAAGAATGAGGCAGATATAAAAGACAGTAGTGTCAGCGTTGAGAAAATTTTATTTATGAGTAAATGAATCAGCAGTGTCTGTCGAATACAAGAAAATCATAGGCAAATATTGTCGGATACTTAATTTTAAAAAGAAAACAGAGCATAAAAAATCTCTGCCAGGATGGTTGAAAACACCGGAAGCAGAGATTTTGATTCTTGGATATCGGATTAATATGCAGTTTTATTTTTCGTCCTCAAATTTTTCGGGGAAGAAGATGCGCAGCGTTTTTTCGTCAACTGTTTTACCGAAGCTGTTGCCGATGAAGAAGCACAGCAGGGAAAGGCCGATGCCGAGTACTATCTGGTGCAGGTCGAGCACCTTGATTTTAAAGACCATGGCCAGACAGTAGATGATTACGCCGCCGCCCATGGCTGCGATAGCGCCGTATTTGTTGGCCTTGGGCCAGAAAAGACCGAAAATCAGCACCCAGAAGAAGGCTGTTTCCAGACCGCCGAAGGCAAACATGTTAATCTGCCAGATAACACTTGGCGGTTTGATGGCGATGGCATAAACAAAAAGGCCGAGGATAATTGTTGCGCCCAGGCTGTAGAGGCGAATTTGGTTATTGCTGAGCTGTTCTTCGCGCTTGCCCTTGATGTTCATGTAAACGTCCTTGACGATAGAGGAGGACGATGAAAGCAGAAGCGAGGAAACAGTGGAAATGGTTGCTGCAATCGGTCCGATGATGATAACGCCGGCCCAGAAGGGAGTGAGGCTTTGCACGATGGCGACAGGCATGATGTTATCAACACTGTTGCCGTAGGCTGCAATAGGCCCTGTGAGGATGCCTTTGCTGATGACACCAATCCAGGTGGCAACCAGTGTCATGGCGCCGATGACGACGGTACCGATAATCATAGCGTTATGCAGTGCTTTGGTATTCTTGTAGCTGATGCCGCGGACAACGGACTGCGGCAGCGACAGCGTACAGATGCCGACGAGCAGCCATTGGCTGATGTAAAGCGAAATCGGCATCTTGCCGCGGGAAAGCGGCTCAAGCATATCGGGATGCTGGGTGCTGATATAGCTCATGATTTTGTTGAAGCCGCCGCCTGCGTGCATCATACCGCCCATGAGGATGCACAGGCCGATGATCATAGCAATGGCGCAGCAGGCATCGGTAACGGCAACGCCCTTAAAGCCGCCGATGGTGGTGTAGATGACAACAATCAGGCCGAACATCGTGAGGCCGGTGAGGTAGGAGAAGCCGGTTACTGCTTCGAAGAGCTTGGCGGCGCCGACGAACTGTGCCACCATGGTGGCGCAGAAGAAGGCGACAATGACAACGGCGGCCATGTTCGCCAGAAAATCGGAATGATAGCGGGCACGTAGCACGTCAATGACGGTTACGGCGTCAATCTCGCGCGCGATGAGGGCAATTTTTTTGCCGAACACGCCTAGGACGAGGAAGATAACGACTACCTGTACGATGGCCATGTACAGCCAGCCGTAGCCGATAACCCATGCTACGCCCGGACCGCCGACGAAGGTGCTGACGCTGCTGTAGGTGGCAGCGGTGGTCATCGCCAGTACAAAGCCGCCGAGAGTACGCCCGCCGATGAAGTAATCCTTGGCAAAATCCTTTTGCCTGTTTTCCTTGGAGGTACGCTGGATGTAGGCGCTGATACTCAGAAGAATCAGCAGAAAGGCCAGCGCTGGTATAATGTTCAAAATACTACTCATGCTGCTTATCCTCCGTGCTGTCATCCAAATCAAAGTTGACAAAAACCTTCTTCGTCAGAAAAACGGTGACGGCGATGGCAAAGAGCCAGGTGCCTACACAGCCGCCCCAAACCCAAAGTGGTGTATGCCAGAAGGTAATATTACTGTCTGCCAATCCAAAGCCTGCCAAGCACCAGAAGATGATGACGGCGATGGTGGCAAGAACAGTTGCCAGCGCCTCACGGTTGGCCTGGCGGAATTTATCACTGCGCTTCATATAAACTGCTCCTTTCGTACAGACAATGCTGTCTGCTTACGTTAATAAATTTATTTTACCACAAAATATGCAGAAATACTTGCAAAATATGCTTAAAAGCATCATAAAATATCAGACGCCTAGTGTAATTTGACGCCTGTCTGTGTTATAATGTATCTTGGTGATTAATTTGAAGAAAACAATGTATAATTTAGCTACAATGTGGCTGACGCTGAGCGTCATTTTTTTCCTATGTGAATATGTAACCGGTATGCTGCAGGTTGTTACCTTGGGTGGTCTGGTGGCAGGCTCTTTTATCGAAGGTGCTTTTATGTGCCTGGGCCTGAAGCTGATGCACGTTATTGTAGATAAGCAGTTTTTGCTGACGAGGCTGCAGGAGCTGGCCAAACGCAGAAATGACTCCCTGAAGGCTATGCTGGTGATGGCTGCCTTCTCCCTGGAGGGTGCCGTAACTGTTTGCCGTATGCTGCCGGGCTACGACCTTAACTTTGGCATTATGCACGGTATTTTTCTTTTGCTGCTTTATCCGGCAGCAGCTATATTTTTGGATAAATTGATGTTAAAGGAGCAGATGGAGCATGGAAATTAAGCTGATTGCCAGCGATATGGACGATACACTTTTGAATAAGGACTGCCAAATTTCTGCGCGTAACGAAGCAGCCATCAGAAAGGCGTTGGATGCAGGCAAGATTTTTTTGATTGCTACGGGCAGAATGTATGTTTCCGTGCGTCCCTATGCGGAAAAGCTGGGTCTTGATGTGCCGCTGGTTACCTATAACGGCGCATTGGTTAAGGGCAGCCTGAGCGGCAAGGTTTATTATGAGCACAAGATGAAGCTGTCTACAGCTAACGAGGTGCTGGCATACTGCCGCGAGAAGGGCTATTACCTGCAGCTTTATGTGCGTGACAGCATTTTGATTAAACAAGAGAACGAGTGCTCCCGTATGTATACCAAAATCAGCGGTATTCAGACGACTGCTATCGGTGAGGCGCTGTATCATACGGACGAAGCACCGTATAAGATTTTAGTTATGACCAAGAGCGAGGAATTTGCCGCTGTATGGCAGCAATTTAAAGAGGATTTTGCCGGCAAGCTGGATGTTACCAGCTCTAAGGACAATTTCCTGGAGCTGATGGAGCCGGGCGTAAACAAATGGGAGGCTGTAAAGAGCGTTGCTGCAAGCTACGGCGTACAGCCGCAGGAAATTATGTGTATCGGTGATTCCAACAATGATGTGAAGATGATTGCCAATGCCGGTATCGGTGTAGCTGTTGCCAACGCTAAGGACAGCGTGAAGGAGAATGCAAAAATCATTACCGCATCTAATAATGATGACGGCGTTGCTTTGGTAATCGAAAGCATTTTGACGCCGCAGGCTAAGCAAGAATAGAATAGTTTTTCAGGAAGGAGCTGTTTATGAAAAAGCGGCTCCTTTCATAGTATATAGAAGGGAGTAATAATTATGGCTGAAGAAAAAGGGACGTCTCTTTTGGCGTATATCAAGGAGCACGATGTACTGAATACAGAGCAGGATGAAAAAAAGCAGGTACAACAGGAGAGTTTGCACGCAGCACACGAGCATGCGCATACGCATCCGAATAAGAAGAAGGTTGTCAACCGCTTGGCACGCATCGAAGGACATGTGCGTTCTGTTAAAAATATGGTTGATGAAGACAGAGACTGCTCCGAGGTGCTGATTCAGATTGCCGCAGTGCGTAAGGCCTTGGATAATACTGCAAAGGTTATTTTGAAGGACCATCTGGAGCACTGCATTTTGCACGCCATAGAAAAAGGCGATGGCAGCAAAAGCCTGCAAGACTTTGAAGCCGCCATCGACCAGTATTTACGATAATATTTTATTGTAGATTTATTTAAGCGAAGCGCTGCTGCAGCTTCGGTACGAAGAGCAGCAGAAAACCGCTGCGCGCGATATAGAACACGAGGAAGGCCAGCCACAGACCGATGTTGCCATAGAGCGGAATTAGCGTGAAGTAGGCTGTAAGATAACAGCTCACAGTTAGCAGCATGGAAATGCAGATAGGCTTGGTATATAATGCGCCGTTGAAAACGCCGTAGTAGACAATGCCTAACGCGCTGATGAGCGGGAAGAAGGCGATAAAGAGGTCGTATTCCTGCGCGGTATGAATTACCGACGGCAAATTTGTAAAGCAGCTCAATATTGCATGACGGCAGGCATAATAGCCAACTGACTCTGCCAGGCCAAAGCCGATGGCCCAGATAAAGCTGATGCGCAGTGTGTCGTTGAGCATGGGCTTGTTATGCTCACCAAAAGCAATGCCGGAATAAATTGCTCCGGTCTGTGACAGACCGGTGAGAATATCGCCCATGATAAACTGTATCTGGAACAGAATGGAGTTGGCTGCCAAAAGCTCGCCGCCGAAGGCAGAGCTTTGGTGCATGAAGCTATTGACCATGATAATCATGCAGAACATGCGCACGGTGAGGTGTGAGCCGCACTGCACCATCTGGCGGCAGGTGGGTCCGGAGAATATTTCTTTGAGCGGTACAGCTGTGAGTGGCAGCGGCTTGTGCTGCCAGTAAAAATAAAGAATGGCAAGAAAGCCTGTAATATTTGCAATGCAGGTGGCAGCGGCTACACCTGTAACCTCAAAGTTCAGCACAACGACGAAGAGCACGTCGAGCACGAGGTTAATAAGGTTGCTGGCCAGTGCCGTGAGCACGGCAATACGTACATGCAGGGTACCTGCAAACCAGCCCTGCGCCGTCTGAAAGACGAGCGTCAGCGGCATAATCCAGATGAGCAGGCGGTAGTAGCGCTCCAGCATCGGCTCCGTTGCTGCATCAGGATTAAAGAGCACCAGCGCCGTGCGCCATATTGGTTCCTGTAAAATGACGAGGACAAGACCAATGGCGAAGGCAGCAAGTACGCCGCGCAGAAAACTGCCTGCAAGCAACTTGGGGTCGTGGTGCCCCATGGCCTGCGCCGCAAAGCCGCTGGTGGAGATTTTCAAAAAGCCAAAGAGCCAGTAAACGGTGCTGAAGATAACAGCACCCAGCGAAACAGCGTTGATATAGGTATAATTGCCAAGATGACCTACAACTGCTGTGTCGACTGCGCCCATGAGCGAGGCTGCCATTGTGGAAAAGGTGAAAGGCAGACTTGTTTTTATAAAGCGCATGTGAGATAATTTCATTGTTGTATCACATTCCTATCAAAAAGTTTACAACACTATAATAACCCCTATAGGGGGATATTGTCAATAGTAAGAAGTATCATTAAGAAGATAACTATACCTAAATTTGGATACTTGTACAAATAAAAGAGGCTTTATTATGTCTATTTTACCGATTTTCATACCGCATGCAGGCTGTCCGCATCAGTGCGTGTTTTGTAATCAAAAGAAAATCAGCGGTCAGCACAGTGCGGCGCTGGCAAGCGCCAAGGAACAGCTTGTGCGTTGGCGCAGCTGGCTGCAACCGAGCGCTGCCAACGAGGCGGCGTTTTACGGTGGCAGCTTTACCGGGCTGCCCTTGGAGCTGCAGGAGGAGCTGCTGGCACTGACGGACGCATTGCTTGCCGAAGGCTTTATCGGCAGCGTGCGCCTTTCCACGCGCCCTGATTATATTGACGAAGAGCGTTTACAGCTTTTGCAGCAGCATGGTGTGCGACTGGTGGAGCTGGGCGTGCAGTCGCTTGATGACAGAGTGCTGGCGGCAGCGGAGCGCGGACACACGGCGGCGCAGGTGGCGCCGGCGGTGGCGCTTTTAAAACGCTTCGGCTTTCAAGTCGGCCTGCAGCTGATGGTGGGCATGCCCGAGCAGAGCTTTGCCAGCGTGCAGGAAACGGTGCGTAAGGCGATATCAATGCATCCTGATGTGGCACGCATCTATCCTTTATTAGTAATCAAGGGTACGCCGTTGGCTGCGGACTACGCGGCGGGGCGTTTTGTACCTCTGACGCTGGAGGAGGCCGTGACGCAGGCGGCCTGGGCTTATCGCGAGCTGACGGAAGCAGGCGTGAATGTTATCCGCATCGGCCTGCAGCCGGACGAGGAGCTGTGCGCACCGGGCAACATTCTTGCGGGGCCGTTTCATCCGGCGATGGGTGAGCTGGTAAAAAGCAGGGTGCTGCGTGATAAGATTACCCCGCAATTAGCCAAGCTTACTGACTGCGGTGCTGTTGATATCCTTTGTCCTGCACGCTTGGAATCGAAGCTGCGCGGGCAAAAAAGCTGCAACCTGCGCTATTGGGAAGCATGTTTCCCGTGGCTTGAGCTGCAGATAATTCAAGATAAGGCAGATGAGATAAGAGTATGTCCACATGTAAATCCTTCGCACCAATTGTAGATGAGCACAGCAGAATATTGATTCTCGGTTCTATGCCGGGAATAAAATCCCTGGAGCAGCAGGAATATTACGCACATCCGCAGAACCGCTTCTGGCGTTTGCTGGCGCTGCTGCTGCAGGAGGACGTGCCGCAGGATTACAGTGCCAAGCAGGCTTTGCTGCATAAGCATCACATTGCACTGTGGGATACGCTGGGCTATTGCGAGCGTGATGGCAGCTTGGACAGCAACATCAAAAACGAAGCGCCGAATGCTGTTGTTGAGCTTGCAGGCGAGCTGCCGCATTTGCAGGCGGTAGTCTGCAACGGCGGTAAGGCGGGTGCAGCCTTTAAAAAATATTTTGCCAAAAAAATGCCTGAGCAGGTGCAAATTTTTTATCTGCCGTCTACAAGTCCTGCCAACGCGCGCCTGCGTCTTGAAGGTTTGGCCGAGCGCTGGCGGGTTATTTTGCAATTTTTAACATAAGAGAAGTTCTGCATGGTGTAAAAAAACAGCATTTTATGATACAATAAAAAGATATAATAACTGACTTAGAGAAAATGGGTGATTTCTAGTGCGTTTAAAGTCCTTTTCAACCTATGGCTTTAAATCCTTTGCTGATAAAACTGAATTGACCTTTGACAAGGGAATTACTGCTGTTGTCGGACCGAACGGTTCGGGCAAGAGCAATATTTCGGATGCCATCCGTTGGGTGTTGGGCGAGCAGAGCGCCAAGTATCTGCGTGGCAGCAAAATGGAGGATGTTATCTTCTCCGGCAGCGGCAAGCGCAGAGCGTTGGGCGTAGCAGAGGTCACCGTTGATTTTGATAACAGCGACAGAACACTGCCGCTCGATTTTGAGCAGGTAAGCCTGACGCGCCGCATTTTCCGCAGCGGTGAAAGTGAATATGCGATTAATAAAAAAAGCTGCCGTCTGAAGGATATTATCGACCTGATGGCAGATACCGGGCTTGGTAAGGGCTCGATGTCCATTATTGGCCAAAATAAAATTGATGAGGTCTTAAACAGCCGTCCCGAGGACAGACGCAGTCTGTTTGAAGAGGCGGCAGGTATTGCCAAGTACCGCCTGCGCAAAAAGGATGCGGTACGTAAGCTGGATGATACGGCCAATAACCTTACGCGTATTAACGATATCCGCAGCGAGGTAGATGCGCAGGTAGAGCCGTTGGCGCAGGCAGCAGCCAAAACTCAGCAGTTCAACGAGCTGAGCGAGGAGCTGCGCCGTTGCCGTTTATCTGTACTTTTGCGCCGCTTGGACGCTTTGGAGGAAACAGGCAGAGAGCTGCAGACGAAAAAGGAAGCGGCGGCAGGTGCGTATTCCGAGCAGGCAGCTAAGGTAGGCAGCATGCAGGCCGAGGCCGTAAAGGTACAGCAGGAGCTGGATAAGCTGGCCGAGGCTTATAATAAATTGCAGGATGATATCAAAAACCGCGAGACTGCTTTGGAAAAGCTGCGCGGTGACCAAAAGGTTTTGGATGAACGTGTCAGCCAGAACGAAAAGGCCGGCGAACGCCTGGTGCAGCGCAACGAGCGCCTTGAGCAGCAGGTGCGCGAGCAGGAAGCAAGAATGCAGGAGCTGGCAGCAGAGTTTGATGCTGTCGAGAAAAGACATGCTGTGGCCGATGGCGCTGTCAAGCAGCTGCAGGCGCAGCGTGACGAGCAGAGCGCCAAGCTGGAAGAGGCGAAGCGCAATGATGAGCAGGCGCAATCGCAGTTTTTCAGCGGTATGCAGGAGCTGATTAATCTCCGCAACGAGCTGCACAATCTGGAACAGGAGCAGGAGCAGCGCGCACGTCGCCGCGAGGCCCTGAAGAAAAGTATAGAAGAAGCCGAGGAGGCTGACCGTCAGGCACAGGAGCAGTATAACAGCCTGCTGGAGCAGCAATCGCAGTGCGCTCACGGCATGGAGCTGGTGCGCAAAAAGGGCGAGGAGCTGCGCAGTGCCTATGATGCAGGTCAAAAGGAGCTGCAGGCTGTACGCAGCAGTCACCAGCAGTGCCAACGTCAGCTGACTGCGGCCGAAACACGCGAGCAGAGCTTAAAGTGTCTGCAGCAGAGCTACGAGGGATTCAGTTATGGCATCAAGGCGGTGCTGAAGGCGCAGGAGCCTTGGCGTGAGCAGGTTGTAGGCGTGGCAGCTGAGCTGCTGCAGGTAGAAGATAAATATGTCGCTGCTATCGAAACCGCGTTGGGCGAGGGTGCGCAGAACCTGGTGATGCGCTCGGCCAATGCGGCGAAGGAAGCGATAGCCTTTTTAAAGCGTACTGGTAGCGGACGCGCAACCTTCCTGCCGTTGGATACCGTGCAACGTCGCGGGCCGAACCGCGAGGAGGAAGCACTGGCGAAGCTGCCGGGAATTCTTGGCTATGCGGTAGATTTAATCGGCTATAAGCCCGAGGCGGAAAGTGCGGTACGCTTTTTGCTGGGCAGAGTGCTGATTGCCGAAAACATTGATGCTGCCTTGGCTGCGGCAAAGGCCGGACGCTACCGTCTGCGCGTAGTTACGTTGGACGGCGATGTGGTAAATGCCGGCGGCAGTATGAGCGGCGGCAGCAAAAAGCATAAGGAAGGCTATTTGAGTCGTAATGTAGAAATTGCTCAGGCGGCAGCGCAGGTGAAGCACCTGCATGCCGAGATGCTCAACTGGCAGGAAAAGCTGGAGGAGCTGGAAGCAACCGAAGGAAATCAGAAGGAGCAGCTGCAGCAGCTTGCTGCACAGTTGCGTCAACAGCAGCTGAAGGCCGACAGGCTTAAGCTCAATCTGGAGCAGGTGCAGCAACAGAAAACGCGCGACAACGAGCGTTTGCTGCTACTCTTGGACGACCGCAGCAATATCACCGCAGCCCATATGGCAAACCGTGATAAGGTTAAGGAGCTGCGCGCGGCAGTTGCCGAGCGCGAGGGACAGGATACCCAGGCTAAGGAGCTGTTGGATAGCCTGAAAAAGGAAATTGCCAAATACGGCAGTGCGGTTACCGCCTTGGATAACCAGCTGCAGGATGCCAAAATTACGCTGCAGACCTCGGCCGCACGCACGCAGGATATCAGCAAGGCTATGCACAGCTTGGACCAGGATACACTGCGGCTGCAGGAAGAAATTGCTGCCAACCAAAAAGAGCAGGAGCGCAGACAGCAGGAAATTGCCGACTGCGATGTGCAAAAGCAGAAGCTGCAGCAGCAAAGCGACGAGCTGCTGGCACAGCTGCAGCAGATTCTGGGCGGCAAGGATGACTTTGCTCAGGAGCGCGGCAGCCTGCTTGATAAACAGCAGGATATTGAAAAAGAGATTGCCGGACTGCGCAAGCAGGTGAATGACAGTGAAGCACAGCTGAAGCAGACAGAGCTGGACCTGGCGTGGCACGAAAGCAACTGCGGCCATATCCGTGAGCAGCTGCAGCAGGATTATCAGCTGGATGAGGCGGCGGCACGCAGTCAGAATTTTGCCGAGCTGCAGGACATGGACCTTGCGGCGCTACAAAGACAGGAAAGCCGTCTGACACTGCAGATTGCAGACCTGGGACCGATTAACGCGGCGGCGATTGAAGAATATAACGCAGTGAAGGAGCGCAGCGAATTCCTGTGTAAGCAATATAACGATTTGTGTACGGCGAAGGAAAATCTGGAGGCTGTTATCGCAGAAATCAACAGCGGTATGACCAAACGCTTCAAGGAGGCCTTTGCCAAAATCAACGAATACTTTGCGCAATGCTATGTCAAGATATTTGGCGGCGGTACGGCGGTGCTGCGGCTCACCGAGCCGGATAATCTGCTGGATTCCGGTATTGATATCGATGTCCAGCCACCCGGCAAAAAACTGCAGAGCCTGTATCTGATGAGCGGCGGCGAAAGAGCGCTGACGGTTATCGCGCTGCTCTTTGCTCTTTTGAGCTATCAGCCATCGCCGTTCTGTATCCTGGACGAAATTGACGCGCCTCTGGATGATGCCAACATTCAGCGCTTTGCCGATTTCCTGCGGGATTATGCAGGAAACACGCAGTTTATCGTGATTACGCACCGTAAGGGAACGATGGAATGCGCTGATATCATGTATGGCGTAACTATGGAAGAATCCGGTGTTTCTAAATTATTATCCGTAAAAATAAATGCAAAGGAGAATGAATAATGGGATTTTTTGAGCGTTTAAAGGAAGGCCTTTCTAAAACAAGACGCAACTTTACTGACCGCATTCAGGAGCTTGTAGGCCTGTCTGCAGCGATTGACGATGATTTTCTCGATGAGCTGGAAATGATTCTGCTTTCTGCGGACGTAGGCGTAAAAACTACTGAAAAGCTTATCGACGCAGTGCGCAAAGCAGCGAAGAAGAAGGAAATCAGCGGTACCGAGGATGTTATTCCGTTCCTGAAAAAATATATGGCAGAGATGCTGGCAGACAGCGGCCAACGTACACGTATCGGTGCCAAGCCGACGGTTATTCTGGTTGTTGGTGTTAATGGCGTAGGCAAGACTACTACTATCGGCAAGCTGGCAAATTACTTCACTTTGTTCAAATACAAGGTTGTTCTGGCAGCAGGCGATACCTTCCGTGCCGCAGCAGGCGAACAGCTGCAGATTTGGGGCGAGCGTGCGCACTGCGACGTTATCCGTCATGCCGAGGGTGCCGACCCGGCGGCAGTTGTCTTTGACGCTATGAAGGCCGCTATTGCGCGCAAGGCAGATATTCTTTTCATTGATACCGCAGGACGCTTGCACAACAAGGCTAACCTGATGAACGAGCTGGAAAAAATTCACCGCATTATTAAGCGCGAAATTCCCGAAGCTCCGCACGAAACCTTTCTGGTTCTGGATGCTACTACCGGCCAGAACGCAATCAATCAGGCTAAGGTGTTCATGGAAACTGCCAAGGTTACCGGGGTTGTACTTACAAAGCTTGACGGCACTGCTAAGGGCGGCGTTGTTGTGGCAATTAAGGAAGAGCTGGGACTGCCGGTTAAATGGATCGGCGTAGGCGAAGGCATTATGGACTTCCGCCCCTTTGAGCCGGATAAGTTTGTGGAAGCACTCTTTGACAGCGGCAAATAAGAGGCTGCTTTCAGATAGCAGGCGTTAAGGCCTGGCTTATATTATTATAGTAGAAAATCTCCCGAGCTGCGTTTGGCAGCGTGCGGGAGATTTTTTGTGCTGGCAGAGAAAAAGGTTCTTTGTCAAGTTTTGGGGTATTCAAGACTTTAACATCATAGACCTAGAC
>NZ_CAUDZA010000006.1:0-90231 GCF_958453765.1 Phascolarctobacterium succinatutens
GCAGTCATGTATTCATCAGCCAGAAGCAGGGTGTTCTTGGCTTCTTCAATTTTTTGCTTGGCAGCGGCGGTTTCCGCTTCCTCGAAGCCGTAAGCGCTACGCATTTCGGCGTCAATGCTTGTGTTTTCGTAGGCAGGGAAGGTTACAGCCGACACATCATTCAAACGCTTAAACTTCAAGATGGTGCGCGTGTGTGTCTCGACATTATAGCTAGCTTCTTCGATTTCTGCGAAAAAGCTGCAGGCCTCAATGTCGCCGCGTTTGATAAGCTCAAAGGTGTCGCGGCCGTCCTGGGTGTCTGCAATGTCAGCCGCAAAGTCAAGTCCGTGCTCCGTTACGGAGAGCTGCAGAGTGTTGTTCTTTGTGCGTGCCAGCAGCTTGTCAGTCTGATGGTTGCGTGTAAAGACGCAGTCAGACATGTCGCAGCCGTCAAGAGCGTGTGCGTCGATGATTTCACAATAGTCAATATCACCAATGCTGAACAGAACCGTCTTTTCACCGAAAAGCATTGCCGTTCCCGCAATTCGCCGCTGTTTATTATCGCTGTCGTCAGCGGCCGGAGCGGACCGAATGCAGAATTTAGGATTATACGGTGACGCGTAAAGCTTAGTGTTTTTTGTATCACTCACTCTTTTTCACCTCCTTCCACCTGTTCAGCGCCGATTTTGCCAGCCTGGTACTGGTTAGCAAGCTCTGCGTCAATATAGTTCAAAGATACCAAGCGCTTTTCGCCGCCCTCTACGGGGGCAAGGTTGAAGATTTCCCTTGCTTCGTTAACAGAGAGCATTCCGAACGGCATCAGTTCTTTGGTCAGGGTGATTTTGCTGCTTGTAGATGCATACTGCAGGCGGTTAGCTTCAAAGTGAATTCTGTTGCCTACAGCAATTTCTCTTTGCGTAAATATTTTTCTTGTAAGCTCCAGCCCTAAGCGGATCGCAATGGGTTCAATGACGCTTTCATAGAAAGCGCCCCATTGCTCTTCATTGTAGCGGGCCATTAAGATGTCCTCACTGACGTGGAAATAGGCCATTATGTCCTTGCGCACAACTTCCATTTGCTTGTCATCGGCCACGGTCGGCTGATTCTTCAGTTCGATGTATTCTGTTCTGGTGTCCAGCGCCGCAATGCCGCCATTATTGGATAGATTCATATAGTCTTTCACGAAGGCTTCCTGCTGCTTCTTTAAGTCATCATTATGCAGGTTTACATTTGATTTGATGATGCCCTTTAAGCGGTTATTGTTGTTTACCGCCGCCGCGAAGCCTTTGTTGACGATGTTCAGCAGGCCGATTTGCGGCTTTAGGGTTCTTTCGTTGTCCTCTCCGAAAAGGTCACTGGGGCCGAAGAAGCGGCGTAGATGGCACAGCTCTTCATAAGGGACAGTCATGCGAAAGCCGTTTCCAAACGTAAAACGAACGAAAAGCATCTTGTTTGATTCAAGAAATTCTGCCTGTGCATAGGCGATAGGGTAGAGGCCTATAGGATTGCCGCGCAGGTCCTTCGCAATATAAATAAAAGCGTTATTGTCTTTTGCCCATAGCGTAACAACTTTGTAGATGAATTCAAAGCTGTTCATGTACTCGTTGGGAGAGATTTCAAGCAGCGCCTGCAGCCTGCTGTCGCCGTCCTTGATGCCTCCGTCTATGATGCGCTGTACTTTGGGCTTCAGCTTGGCCGCATTCTCTGCCAGGCAGTCTATGCAGACGCGCGTAAACAGGTTTTGGTAGCTCTCAGCGCCGCCAGCCTGCGCCAGATTTACGTCCTGATTCAGAGACACAAAGCGTACAAGGTTGACGGGTTCCGCTGCCGGTGTCGGGTTTCGGCCGAAGATTTTACTATACATTGAGCGGAATATATTCATGTTTTCCTCCTAAACTAAAGCGTGAAAGAATTGTAATCTGCCAGGTGTTTTTCCATAGTGACGTAAGCGTCCAGCAAAGAAGCTGTACCGTCAATACGTCGGAGCTGATTGGCTTTCATAGGCTGTATATTGCCGTTGATGTCTATGTCAATGGCAGTGTTGGAAAGGCACCATTTCAAAATAGGGTTATTGTTGTAAATGATGCGTTTGGCTTTCAAGTCCGCGCCCATGTTGTGCATAGGACTGGAAAGTGTTTTTTTGCCTTGAATTACCTGCTCCATTGCTTCATGGCCGAAGTTGCTAATCATGTCGTCAACCCAGTATTTTGCGCTCCAGCTGTCATAGCCACACCAGAGCATCATCATGCCGTATTTGTTCACCAGCTCGCAGAACCATGCTGTCACGTCTTCGTAGCGAATTTTACTACCGGCACAAACGCGCATGAGGCCTTGCTGCACCCATAGATTATATTGGATTTTATCCTGTTCGCTGCGTTCTTCCAGCAGATCTTCGGGAAGCCAATACATCTGCATGACATATATAGGGCCGTCAGCCTGCTTTTTGAAGATGGCCGTCGCACAGGTTAAGTCCGTCGTGCGTGATAGGTCCGCTCCGCCGATAAAATAACGCGGTTTTAGTTGTTCGATGTTAAAGCGCTCTTCGTTATTGAGTGCCTCGAATGTCAGCCATGCACTGCCGGAGGTTTCACGCATATTGAAGTCCTTGCAAAGCAGGTTCTTGACAAGTTCCGGATTATGCTGCGCCTTTTTTACCTTGTTTTGCAGCTGCGCAAGGCTTTTTATGGTGCCTAAGCCAGGATTAGCTTTTATAAAGCATTCCGGCTTTTGCCATTCCTCGCGGTCGTCCAGTTCATAAACAAAGAAAAGGACATGTTCGTCTATATAGCTGCCGTTATCGTAACCATTGATAATGTCTTGAGCTTCGCTGTATTTAACATCAAAAATGCCTTCACGCACTGTTCCGGCGGTTGAGATAATCAAACACAACGGCTGCTCCCTGGCGCTCATACCGTCTACGAGTACGTCATAAAGGTTTCTGTCCTTGATGGCGTGCAGCTCGTCAATGATGGCCGCGTGTAGGTTTAGGCCGTCAAGCGTATTGCTGTCGCTGGACAACGGCCTGAATGTGCCGTCATTGAGCTTGCATTGTATTTCGCTGACAAGCAGCTTCGCCCGGCGCATTAAGGACGGGCTTTTCTGTACCATGCGTTTAGCTTCCAGCCAAACTATTTTTGCCTGGTCCTTCATTGTAGCAGCGCTGACGATTTCAGGGCCTTTTTCTTTATCGGCAAAAAGCATGTAATTACCGATGGCGCTTCCTATTGTGGATTTTCCATTCTTGCGTCCGACAATAAGCACGCTTTCGCGGTATTTTCTAAAGCCTGTCGTCTTTTCTACAAAGCCAAACGTGGCTGCAATGAAGGCTTTCTGCCATAGCTCCAGCCGGATGCCTTTACCGCCATTCCTGCCCTTGCTTTGCTTGCAGTATTTTTCGATAAAGGTAATAACCTTTTCCGCCTTTGCGCTGTCATAGATATACGGCCCGTCGGTATCGTCAAGGTCAGCGCAAAGCTTCTCCAGCGTGCGGGTGATTTTATGGCAGGCAATAATATCGCCGCGCTGGATGGCTGCGTAATATTCCCTGATAGGGTTAGCTGTTGCAGAAGTCTTCAAAGCCGTCATCCGGAGGCTTGCTGCTGGTATCGGAACGGGCCAGAAAGTCCGCCAGCTGCTTCATGATTGTCTGGTAATTTTTGTTGATGGAGTTATACAGCCTTGCCTTCGGACGCTCGCGCTCATAGGGCGGAGTGTTCTCCGATTGTGTGAACATTTCCGTAAGGCCATTCTGTTCAAGGTCTTTTTCCATGTCCTCCAGCTGTACCTTCATCCAGGCTGCCCTTTTGACAAGTCCGGCCAGGTATTCCTTTTCTTCGTGGTTACGTGCAGCGAAAATCTTATTCAGACGTGTAACCTCGCGCCGAACACGGCTGCTGGATGTCAAGGCTGCAGCTTTTACCTCTGGTTTTACCGCTTTTTCTTTTTTCTTAGGTGTTGCCATAAGCGCCGCCTCCTTTCATGTTTTAAGCTTCGCCGTTGTTGGCTTCGTCAGATACTTGCACAAGCTGGCCATTAGCGTCAAACGCCAGCCCGCGCCGCGTGGAGCCGAATTTCTGATAATGTTCGATGTTGTGGCATTCCTGGCAAAGGTATTCCAGGTTAGCCGGGTTTAGGCTGATGCTGTGGTCTGTGATGTTGTCGGGCGTTAATGCTGTTTTGTGATGCACGATTTTGCCGGGTTTGGCAATTCCGCGCCGCCTGCAGCGTTCACAAAGGCCTTGTACGCTTGTGATGTATGCCTTGCGGCATTTAAGCCACGCTTTTGACTTGTAAAATTGTTCCGCCCATGGTTTCATGCTTTTGCCTCTCTTTAATGTATTTGCCTATATCTAAAATAGCACACAAGCAGGTGACAAGGAGCGACATGTTTATGTGTTCGAATATGCGCATGTGATTTTTGTACAGAAAAACAGCTAAAAATAAAAAACTCTTCCAATAGTGCCGCAAAAAATTCCTTGCTTTTTCTTTCTTGTCATTTCTTTGGCTGAAAAAACCCTTGCTTCAGCGCCGAAAAGCCAGCGCCAAAGCCATATTCGGCGGTTAGGGAGTAAGGATACCACCAATTTTTTAGGGAGGGGGCCTTACGCGCGACCAATTTATTGTGTTAAGGTAGCGCGCCGGTACGGCGTTAAACGTGAAAAAAATCTCGATACGGGGGGGCTTGCATATCGTTGGCTAATTGTCAGAATATTCACTGATTTACGAATAAAAAAGAGCGGCTTGAACCGCTCGTGTGTTTGATTATATTTTTTTCTTGCGTTGTGCTGCCTTGGCAGCCGCTTCCAGGGCTACTCCATGAAGCCGTTGTGCCTGGCGCTCTGAATAGTTGATGAGCCTGGCAATCTCCGACCATCCTTTGCCGTGCAGATAGCGTTCGGCTAAGATGGTCTTGCAAGCCCGAGTCTTTTCCGGATCATGTTGGCCGTGCTTTGAAATCAGCAGGCTGTCTATGATTCTTTGTGCAGCGCGGTAGAGCTGTTTGTGTTTGTTAATCTTTGCCAATTGCTCAGCCTTCAGGTCTGAGTAGCTTTGCGGCTCATTGATTGTTTGCTCCAGGTGCTGCAGATGCTCAAGCTGGCCTTGCAGCCTGAGCACGTCCTGTTCTGCTACGATTACGCTTTGTAGTTTAGTTTTGATTCCTTGGCTGTCCATATTTTTCTCCCTCCGGTTTCAGATAGACAAACACTTCTAGCCTTGGCTCTTTGCGGTCTATGGTGAAGTCCATATCGCGAGCCAAGGCGAATTTATCGTTAGGATATACGCCAGCATCTTCCAGCGCATCCATGAGCAGCTTATGTGCATTATGCATATCTCTTGTTCTGCCGTCAGGCCAATAGGCAACCAGCTCGACAACTACCTTCACGCCTTTTGCCGGAGTCTGCCAGCCTTGCCGCCGCAC
This sequence comes from Phascolarctobacterium succinatutens, assembly GCF_958453765.1. Taxonomy (GTDB): domain Bacteria; phylum Bacillota; class Negativicutes; order Acidaminococcales; family Acidaminococcaceae; genus Phascolarctobacterium_A; species Phascolarctobacterium_A succinatutens_B. The sequence continues at coordinate 5,399 of NZ_CAUDZA010000006.1, forward strand.
TTCGGCCAGCGCCGTGAACCTGGCGTATTCCTTCCAGCTGCGGGCCTGTGGTGTGAGCACGCGGTCACGCTGGTTCGGTCTATAGTTTGGCGCATAGCAATGGTTCACGCTTGGAGGTATATCCAGCGTGATTCTAAGAGTCTTTTCCTGTGGCTCTGTTGATGTGTTTTTTTGTGGCATGGCTATTCCTTCTTTCTGGGGAGATTTTTATACAACGGTAATATTGATATGGCCAACCGGTCCATTCGCTTACACCGCTTACGATGCTGTCGGTTATTACCGTGTAGCCCTTTGGTGCTGTCGGATATTCACGCCAGCTGTCGGCCTTAACTTTGTAATTTTTTTCTATAGGCTTCTTCAGGTTCCGTGACGCACACCAGCGCTTGTGATGCACGCAGCGTTCCGGATCATTGAAAGTTTTATTTGTTTGCTTAATCAGATAATGAGCCAGGCGGTCATAATCGCCGCTGTTGTCGAGGTTGGTCGTGTGGATGCGGCCATGTCTCCAGGATGCAGCAATGTCAGCAAGGTCTATGCCCTTATTGATTACAAGATGATGATGCATAGACTTCTTGCCATACTCAGTTACGGCAATATATTTGAATTCCAGGGCGGCTCTTTTATATTTTTTCCTCATGGATAAAAGAAAAGCAGACAGGTCTTTCTTAGCAGCTTCAGGGTTGAGCGCTCTGTTCTCCGGGCTGTAGGTAAGGATAAGGTGGTAGTCGTTGGCTCCAAAGTTGGTATTGATCAGGCGAGAAAGCTTTTTCTGAGCGCGGCGTTCGTTAACCTTGGCCATGGCTTCAGATGTTTTTTCTATGCGCGGTCCTCTGGTCATATTTTTGCCCTTATAATTAAAGCTACAAGTTTTTTCAACTTCCAGGACTTCGCCGCAATAGATTTCTTTTTTCTTGTACACAATCAATCACCACCGGAGTCAAAGAGTAAATTTCTTTCGCAGCCCTATGGGTGCGATTAAGTTAATATGCTATATCAAGCTAATGCGAGGGGTTTAACCTCGCAGCTTTCTACTATAATATATATTTGTTTTATCGCGCACTTTAGGGCGCGGGCTGGATAAAGTGATATACTTCTTCTTTGGTTCTGCGCCATCTGTTTGCTTGTATATAACATATCGGCAGAAGCAGCCTGCGCCCTGTAATGCGCGTAAATTATTTAATTGTTTTTCCTATGGAAAACTTCATGGGTGCCGTCTATAAGCTCTTTTTCTTCTTGGCTAGTTTCATAGCCCAAGCTTTCCAGCCAGGTATAAAGTGCAATAATATCAGGCCTCTTGCGGTATACGGGCCGCTTTTTCGAGTCCCAGCCGTAGTAGCCTCTAAAGTCTGTACTATCAGCAAAGAGCTGATAAACACATTGAGTTACGTTGTTCCGCTTTAATTCATGCACCTTGTTGATAATCGCGATGCATCGTGCATCGTGTGAGCTGTAGGCTTTTTCAGGTATTCCTAAAACTTTAGCCAAGCCCTGATTGATTTGATTTGTAGTGTAGCGCGGTGCTTCTGATACAACTGCATACACAGCTCCCTGTAGGGCGAGCATTATCTGTTCGTTGGAATGACAGTAGAAGTTTTCAACGAAGTGCTTACGCAGCTCATAATATTTTTGGCTAACTGCTTCCAGATCAGCCCAGGCTTTGGCTATGTTTTCGCGCTCCTTCTGAGCTTCCTTTGAAGATTTTGCCGGGGCATGTTTTACTTTGGAATAAAATTCTAAGTTCTTTTCGCCTCTATCGTAATAAATATAGTGATGTCTCTGGCCTTCTGGAATGGTAGGCAAAGCAGCAATAAAGTTTTCGTCAACCTTGTCGCCTTCAGGTACCTTTACAGATGCCAATAATTTATATTTGCTGGCGTTCCAGACATCTGTTCTGGAAAGGACGGTAGCATTATTTAATTGCGGAATGCTTTTAATATCTTCCATGAAGGTCTTTTCTGCCTCTTCGGCTAAGGCTGATTTTACTGCAGGCATGAAGCCGAACGTGCCAATCTTTTCCAGCAGCTCGTTACGCTTTTCTTCGTCCTTCACTTTGCTTAATGCTTCAAATTCTACAAGCTTTGGCTGGCGTTCTTCGTAGGCTTTTTTTACTTTCGTCTTGTCAAACTGTGTAAGACGCAGGCTATCGCGCACGGTCGTTTCCGAAAAGCCACTGTATTCGCTGATTTTTCCGACTGGCCAGCCGAATTCTAACTGCAGCTGTTGAAAGCCAAGGCCTTCTTCCAGGGGCGTGAGCTGTCGGCGTTGCATGTTTTCATGGAGCATCAGGGCGATTTGTTCCGCCGGTGTTATCTCCATATCGATAGCGCAAGGCAATTCTTTAAAGCCTGCAGCCTTCGCCGCTGCCATGCGTCTATGGCCAATGATGACGGTATAGCTATCGTCAAGCATATCGCCGTTCTCGTCGCGATCAGGGACAACAGTAAGATTCTGTTTTATGCCGACGGCCTTAATGCTTTCGACCAGCTCCGAAAGGTCTCCTAGGTCTTTTCTGGGGTTATGCGGATGCGGGTGCAGCCATTCAATAGGCAGGTTAAAAACGCAGATTTTAGGTTTGTTGTCTATTCCGAACATGGTATCCTCCTTTGCAAATAGGCCGGGGACAGCGCCATGTTGTCCCCGGTTTTGGTCTTACTTATTTATTGAACGTCAACGATTTCGATGCCAACAAGGTAATTTGCCAGCTTGTCGCGGTGGACAGTCAAGGTTACATCGCCAGCGGTAACGTCAACAACATCGTTTATACCATCATAGAGAATAGTGCCTTCTACCGGTTCAAAGTCATCGCTGAGCCAGGAAGAGTCCTCATCAGTGTAAACAGCAAGGATTTCTGCTGCGCTGTCATCCTGCATATAATGGCGGGTTACAAGTTTGTTGCCGCCAAAGAGGTGAGTCAGCTCTACAATGTGGACCTTCTTTGCATCGCGCAGGGGTACATAATTTTTAATCATAATATCGGCTCCTTTCGTGCCTAAAAATATTTATTTAGAGAGGCAGAATAGCCTCGCATTATATTTCTTCATATACTCTTTATCTCAACCTTTTGGCCAACATTTATTATGTTTCCATTCTCTGATACGCTCATTGCGCATCGCACGACATTCAGCCGCTGCTTTGGCCTTAGCCTGGCGCTTCCCGTTCAGCACAGCCAAAACAAATTTATACTTTTTGTAATCGCTGCATATTCTGCCGCAACCCGGTGAACGCACGTCGCATTCTCTACAGGGGCACGCTATTGATATGTCATATGCTTTCGCGCCACCAAAAGCCGTAGCTGCTTTAATCATCTTGCTTATACGTCCTTTCTTCTTCCGTCGCAGAGCGCAGGCCGCAGCTGTTATTCTTCATCAAGATAGCCGCCACGTTCGTAGGCGCGTTGTGCTTCGTCAATAGTTGGCTGCTGGCGTTTGCCACAATAGGCATATTTGAAGGCTTCTTCTTTGAGCGACTCCATCAAGGCCTTTTCGGTCGGCAACAGCAGCTGCATAGGAATTTTCTTTTCTCCCTGTTGCCGGATAAGGGTTTCAGTACAGTAAAATTTTTGTGTCACAATCTGGAGCGGTGTAGGGCAAAGAGCCATGCCTTCCAGCAGGACAACGAGCTGCATACCGTAGCCGTATTTTGTGCTATCCAGAAAGTTTACCTTCGTAACTCTCAATATAATGTTTTGGCCATCGGCATTCTGCAGCGGGAATTCCAGGAAGCGGGCGGCTACGCTGGGGAGCAGCGCCCACAGTTTGCGAAAATCTTCGTGCGGCTTATCCGCGCGGCTGACAATGTTTTCCTCCGGTTCTGCATCTGCAGGACAGACGGTGTAGCGGATTTGAGTGCAGCCGCCTTTGCTCAAAATATATTTGACATCGTAGTTTTCCGTCATATTCTCACGTCCTCCTATTGTGCTGCAGCTTCATGCTTTGCTGCCTTCCAGGCGAGAAAGTCAGCGTATACGTCGGGATGGGTGGCGTAGTAGTGCTGAATGTAATCGCAAAGGGTAAGAGCACTTCTTTGAGTGATTTTGCCGGATGTACTGTTGATGATGATTTCTTTTTTCTTGCGTGCCATGATGCCCTCCTATTTCTTTAGCGTATACAGCGGAATGCGCAGCACATCGCCGGGCTGAATGAGCATGTAGCGGCTGTTGCCGAGGCCGTTTTCTTCGATGATGTAGAAAATCATTTCATCAAGATCATAGCGGTCTTGCTTTTTCAGGTACTTCAAAGCGAGGTCATAAACAGTGCCGCTAACGCCAACGGTGGCTGTGGTGTAATTACATACATAGCGGCTATCATCGTACAGACGCCAGCCATAGGCAAGGCCGACACCGATGCCCGCGCCAAGCAGAGCCGCGATAAGAATGGAGATAATTGTTTTCATGATTTGCTCCTTTCTGCTGTTACCAGCGCCGTGTCTTCCACGAAATTTTATGGGTGATTCTGATTTGAGGGTGGTTGACAATATCGCCGGAGCTTCTAAAATCAGCGGGCGCAGCACAAGGCTTTTCAATAGCAGCTTTTTCCTCTTCCTGCAGGTGGCAGTGCTTTTTCAGTTCAAGCACGCGGCCGCAACGCAGCCAAAGCAGATATGCAAAGCGGCGCAAGGGGATTTTACGGACAGCGCCAACGCCAATAACTACAATGTTAGTTATCTTTCTTTTCACGGATTATCGCCTCCTTACTCAGTCTGAAAAAGCGGTTGCTGGCGTAATTCACCAGCTTTTCATAAAGCTGCAGCTGCTCGATAAGCTCCATTTTGTTGCATTGGTGCCAAAAGTGCTTAGTGTGGCCATTTTCTAACGGCTCCTGCTTTTTTATCTGCTCAGCAACGCTTGCGAGCTGCTTGTCATTAGCGATAGCCTTCTGCAGACGTGCGGCCGTGCTTTTGGGGATGATGATATAGCAAAGGTCATTCTTCATTTTGTTCTGCCTCCGGAGCCAGCCAGGGATACTTTGCATAAATTTGCTTGAGAATGCTCTGAGCTGTATCAATGCTGCTGTGCAGGCGGTTGATGGTAAATTCCTGCATGGCAACATAGTCTTTGTTGTCTTTATGCGTTTGGATTTCCGCCAATCTGTTTTTCACTGCCATGTGGCAGCGGATGTTATTGCAGCGAAGAGCGTTGATAAGCTCAAAGGTCTGCATAGAGTCGAGCTTCAAGGTAAGAAAAGCCTTCGGCGTTTGGCCATTGTTATTCTTTTGCATGTTGTCCCTCCTGATGTTAATAGTCGCGCAGCTGCTTCAGCAGGCTTTTGGCGGCTTTGATTCTTTCTGTATAATCCTTGACGGTCGGACCGGTGCAGTTTTCATCTGTCTGCTTCAGTGACTGGAGTTTGTCGCTGACAACTTTGATGTAATTGCAAAGGCCGCGTTCTACTACGTTGTATTCTGCCGGAGTTTTGATTCTGAGTGTTTTGGTTACTGTTTTTGACATAGTATTCTCCTTAGAAGTTACGCAGCTGCTGTAGCAGGCCTTTGGCTGCCGCGATTTTTTCCTGATAATCTTCGATGTTGCCTTGTACTACATCTATGTGATTCTTCTGCAACCAATCTAATTGATGGCCGGCGAGCTGGATGTAGTTGCAGAGTGCAATGTCCAGAACGCAAACATCTGCCATTGATTTGACTACGAGATTCTTTGCCATGATGTACCTCCTAGATTACGATTGCCGTGATATAATAAAGTTAAAAACGAAAGCGGGTGTTTGGTTTGTATTCTTTAAGAAAAGCTGAGTATAAATTACTCAATACCATTTACCAGCAGCCAGGTGTCAGTATTGAAAGGCTGTCAAAGATACATGGGTTGCCTTATGAGTTGGTTGTTCAGACTATGGAGCCGATGGAATTAGCCGGCTGAGTGCAGATTAGTTATTACGATATGGATAACTGCCGCAAAGGCTCCCGCTATACCATAGAGCCGCCCGGTTTAATAGCTTTGGCAGATTACAAGGAAAAGAAGAGAAGCTCCTTCTGGGATCTGTTTGAGGACAGATTCTGGAAGGGTGCAACTCTTTCAATCTCCATAGCAGCGCTCATTATATCCGGGCTGTCCTATTACCACAGTTTGAAGACTGAGGAAAAGGTCAGGATAGAGATAAACAGCGCTACCAGCGCCATCACCATCGGCAGCCAGTCCCAAAATGTCAACGATTCCAGAAATTCGTTCGAGAAGAACGGAATGCAGTTGAAGAAATAGAGCTTCAGAATGCTCCAGTCTATGCCCTGCTGCGCAGGGCTTTTCTTTTTGTCATCGTTCATGTGTGTGCCTCCTGATGCTTTTCGTACTCTGCTTGAGAAATTAATAAGCCTGATTCACTAATAGTTATCATTTCCGGCGGTATTCCAAAAGTCTTCTGGATGCTGTCAGCCAGCCGATAAGCTTCTAACTGTGTTGTAAAGCCGCCTATATTAATATAGTGCTGCTTTAAGACGCAGTTTTTTTCTTCACGCTTGCCAAAGAGCTTGCGCAAGAATACGCTTATTCCCATGCCCTTTTTGTTGTCGTTCATGTTTGCACCTCTCTTTGTCGCGTGTTATGCGACTAACTGAGTAAAAAAAATAGCATTAACATCATCGCCTTGAATATCAACGATGTCGATTATTTTGTCAACGTCCTTAACCAAAAGCCCTTCACCGTTATGTTTCAGTTTTCTATACAAAGTCGAAGGACTAATGTTCATACGGCGAGCGATTCCGGGAATAGTTAAGCCAGCTTCGCAAATTTTTCCTTTCAGTTTTTTCACATCTACCATAATAAAGCTCCTTTCTATTTATTCGCATATATGCGATTTACTTAAGTTTATCACCTAAGCTTTATTGTGTCAACTGAATTTTCGCATGAAATGCGATTTATTTTCTTTTTTTGCGTTTCTTGTTGCAGATTTGCAAATTTGTAGTATAATCTTCTTAGAGGTGATTTACATGAATATTGGTGAAAGAATAAAGGCTCGCCGTTTGGAATTAGGTTTGACTGCCGACCAGTTAGCTGAACGCGTTGGAAAAAATCGTGCAACTATATATAGATACGAAAACGGAGAAATTGAAAATATGCCGTTGTCTATTATGGCGCCACTTGCTAAAGCATTAGGAATAACTCCTGCTGAGTTATTTGGTAGGTCTTTAGGTGGTGATGTTAGTAGTTCTGAATTTGAGTTAATAAAAAAATATCGCCAGCTAAACGCCAGCGATAAATTAGAAATACGCAACATGATTGATTTTAAGCTTTTCCGGTATGCTCAATCTTCAGAGGAAGAAGAAAGCAATTGCGTATAATTCATTGCGGGAGGAAGAAGTAAATGCAGCTGTTCGGAAAAGCCGGATAACTGCAATGTGAGAAAAGTTCACATTGCAAACAAAATACAAAAATGCCGCCAGCGCGGTGCTGACGGCGGATGATAATGTTTAAGTTTCTTTCAACGTATATTCTTTTAAAATCATGTCTTTGTCCTGCCAAATGATGTAGCGCACTTCTTGCAGGTCTTCCATGCCATAGCCTTCTATCTGGCGCAAGGAAAAAGACTTCTCGCTTTTTATGAAGTGCTCGCCCCAACCAGACGCGACAAGAGCGCCAGCCTTATACGCTTCGTAGTAATGCGGCTTGTTGTCGCAGCCAAGCTTTTCCAAAATTGTTTCTTCAACGAATATCGGATTTTTCCCAAAGTAAAAATTTATAATGTTGGCCAGCGCAACGGCTTTATCGCGTAGCCATACAGGCCATAAAATACCTAAAAGAGCAGCGCAGATAATAGTACAGGCAATACGTGTTGATTCGCTCAGCGACAAGCCCTGCAAGCTGCAAATATTGTCAAGGCTCGCAACTAAAAGCCATGCTGTACCACCGAAAAGAAAATACGCCAAAACTTCATTATTCAACTTTTCTTTTTGAGGATTTCCGTTCATCAGTTTACAAGCTGCTAAGCCTATGAACCCCGGAACAGCTTGTGCAATGTTTTGCAATAAATTTAACTCCATAATATCACTCCGTTCTGAAAGAAGGTGAAGTAATGCGTAAGCCGAACCCTGTGCCGCCTGGCACGGTTACCAGAAGCGACAACTTTTCAATGCCATTGCCTCCGGTAAAGCAAAAGCCATCGCCACAGCCGCCTAAGCAAAAATAAATTTTATCGTGCTTGTTGTTTCGTGATTCTAGCCTCTGGCTATATTATATCATGTATTTTCTAATATCAATATGACTAGTTTTTAAAATAACGCCAGTAAGGTGCTGGCTGTTAGGAAGAAGAGAATTGCATATAATTCATTGTGGGAGGAAGAAGTAAATGCAGCTGTTCGTAAAAGCCGGATAACTGCAGATAACAAATATAATACAAAAATGCCGCCAGCGCAGTGCTGGCGGCAAAGAAGGTATTGAAGCAAAAATATCAATCACTATATATTGTGTTGTTAAGATGGGTAACTTTAGTATTTTAACACAACGCTTTTGAAAAAGCAAGTTTTTGTTGACAAATTTAATTATTCTGCTATAATGATTAGTACAGCGATAGTGCAGAACCTGAGGGCGATGCACGGAGGCTTGCTAATCTGCGGATTGGCAAGCCTTTTTTCGTTATATAGGAGGAATTTTATGGATAAGCCATTCAAAACATATCGGCAGCAGTTGACAATTCTTAGAGGTCGTAACCTTGTTATTAAAGACGGCAGTAAAGCAATACAGATTTTAAAAAATGAAGGCTATTATAATATCATCAACGGTTATAAAGATATATTTCTCGATATGCCGCAAACCAAACAGTACGGTGACGATAGATATAAGGCAGGCACTACTTTCGAGCATATATATGCGCTTTATAATTTTGACAGGAATATGCGAGCTATATTATTAAAGTATATTTTGAAAATGGAAACTTCGTTGAAAACGAAAGTCGCTTATTATTTCTCGCAGACGTATAAACAAAACTTCAATTATCTAGATATAAATAATTTCGATAGTTCTAACCCGCAGACTGCTACCAAACTTATAGCAGACTTATCTAGCGTAATAACGAAAAATACAAAGAAGGGTGCGCTAGGCGACCAGTTTTATCATTATCTCGACAAACACAAAGAGCTTCCCTTGTGGGTGTTGGTTACAAAGATGACATTAGGCAATATTATTCATTTTTATAATGGCATGACCATGCAGACTAAACTTCTAGTTATAAATGAGATTATAAGCACTTACGAAAAAACATATCGAGTCAAGCTGCTTTTAACGCCGGAACAGGAAGAAAAATTCGTCTCTAATATGTTTGCTTTTATTAACATTTTTAGAAATGTTTGTGCTCATGAGGAGCGGCTGTATAGTATTACGGTAAAAAATAATAATAAAGTCCCTAATATAGCACTATTTCATAAAACACTGCCTAGTAACTTTTCATCGCATTTTATTGATTGTGTTATAATTTTAGGCTTATTTTTGAGCAAGCGCGACTATGCTGCTATGGTTGGAGAATTTTCTGCCGAAATAGCATCTTTCGCTAAAAAATTGCCGCAAAATATGTTTAATAGTGTTCTTATAAAAATGGGATTTTCTAAAAACTGGAAAGATGATTTTAAGCTAAACTAAGATATTAACAGGAGGAATTTTATGGAATATGTAGCTATTGATTTTCAAACGGCCAACAAGTGGCACAAAAGCGCATGCTCTGTCGCTCTGGTTACGGTGAAAGACGGAAAGATTATTGATACTTTTTACAGTCTTATCCGTCCCGGTATTTTGCATTTCGACAAAGAAAATACGGCTTTGCATGGTATCACAAAAGAGATGGTGAAGGATGCGCCGTATTTTGATGAGCTGTGGCCGCTGATTAAGGAAAAAATTAACGGCAAAACGCTTGTCGCGCACTATGCCAAGTTTGACATGGACGTGTTGGCGGAAGAGCTGGCAGGCAACGAGCTTGCTTTCCCAAGCTGTCCCGTGTTTTGCACGTGCGTGCTTTCGCAAGCAATGTTCCCGGAGATGCCTCATCATCGCCTGCAGGACGTTACCGATAAAATAGGCTTTAACCTTGAGCAGCGTTATAACGCTATGGCGCACGCCAGAGCCTGCGTAGCTATCGTGGAATATGCCCTGAAAGCAACAGGCGCTGAGTTTTTGCAGGACGTGGCCGACGCTTATCACTTTCACCTTGGCTATATAGGCAAGGATATTGTGACGGATTGTGAATTGAAGTACGGCCGCGCTCGAGCTTATGATGAAAACGCTTCCTTCGGCAAGCAAGCAGAGACTTACAACGATATGGATAATGCCACATATTTGAAATACTGGGGACCGTCTTTTGCTATTATGGTTATATTTAATTCCATAAATGCAGAATGGGCAAGGGCTATAGGCTCCATCGGAACGCTTGGGCTGATTTATGCAACTTATTTACGATTCAAGGGAACGAAAAGGCCGTTTTTGTATGGCTTTGTTAATATTTTCTTCACGGCCGGCGTTTTGGGCTTCTTTGATGTAGGCCGCGCCCCGAAAAAGTAGAGCAGCGGAACAAAAATGGCAAATGACAGGCAAATAAGAAGGTGAAATATCCCAACGATTGCTATTTTCAATATTTTGGGACGTAATGAAAGGAGGGTAAAGCGTGGTTAAATGTATGAAAAGCGTGGCCGAGCGTGCCGTTCCTGCTGTTATCTATGCGCGGTATTCCTCCAGCCACCAGCGTGAGGAAAGCATAGAAGGCCAGGTGCGCGAGTGTCGCGAGTACGCCGAGCGCGAAGGCTACAGCGTGCTGCAGGTTTACGCCGACAGAGCCATTACCGGCCGTACGGATGAACGCCCGGAGTTTCAGCGGATGCTTGCCGATGCGTCTAAGGGCGTGTTTCAGGCTATCTTGATTTACAAATATGATAGGTTTTCCCGCAACAGGTATTCCTTCGCGGTTTGGGAAACTAAGCTGAAGAAGCATGGAGTTAAGGTTATATCAGCCAGGGAAAACGTGGCCGAGGGTGCGGCCGGCATTGTGCTGAAGAGCGTGCTGCAGGGCATGGCCGAATGGTACAGCGTCGACCTGTCCGAAAAGGTTACGCGCGGGATGAAGGAGAACGCCTTAAAAGCAAAATGGACCTCCGGCACTGTCCCCTTCGGATATACAAGGGACGCAGAGCAGCGCTTAATAATAGATCCGGAGCGCGGCGAATATGTACGCCAGATTTTCGAAAAGGTTTTGACCGGAGAAAAGTATGTAAATATAGCCAACTGGCTGAACATGTTAGGCGTGCGCACTGCCAGAGGCGCAGCCTGGAATAAAAGCAGCTTTACTTGGATGCTGAAAAATGTTGTCTATACCGGTTTATTCCGGTGGAAGGACATAGAAATAAAAAACGCCGTACCGCCTATTGTCAGCAAGGAGCTGTTCGAGGCAGTGCAGCGTAAACTAAAAACTTATGGAAGAAGGGGAATAAACGTGCAGAAGAGTGATAAATATTTACTTACTCCTAATATTATTTGTGGTGAATGCGGCGGACCGATGCATGGAATGAGCGGCAAGAGCAGAAGCGGTGAGCTTTATTATTATTATGCCTGCGCCAACAAAAGAGCAAAAAGAACCAGCTGCAGCATATCACCGCTGAACAGGGACGAGCTGGAGCAGGCCGTTTATAATTGTGCCCGTGAGGTGCTTTTGCATGAGGAAAATATCAAGCTGATAGCTGAGCAGGCCGAGGCTGTTGCTGAAGCTCAGGTTGATAACGAGCTGGCCGAAATGAAGGCTGAGCGCTCCCGCGTTAAGAAGAGCATAGCCAACTACGCCGCCGCCATCGCCAATGGTGCCACCAGCGGAACCATTATTGAGCTGATAAACGCCGCCGAAGCCAAGGCTGCCGCCCTGGATGAAGCTATAGCAGAGCGTGAGTTGGTAACAGCACCGCCGAAGGTTAGCAAAGAAGCTATAGAATACTTCCTGCGCAACATCGCCGCTGCTCCGGACGATAAAATGAAAGAAAAGGTCATCAGCACCATGGTTAACTCCGTTGTTGTCGAGCGCGTACCGGATGAAGGCACAAAAAAAGACAGTGACGAAAAATATTCCATCACTGTCAGATTTAATTTTACCGATACACCGCAATTATCTGCGCTGCAGTCCTTCGATGTTCGCGAAAAGTCTAAAATGGTGACCTCGGCAGGACTCGAACCTGCGACCTTTTGATTCGTAGTCAAACGCTCTATCCAGCTGAGCTACGAGGCCAACAACAATATTTATTTTAACTGCAAGAGGCTATTTTGTCAATACTTTTTTGTGAAAAAATCTTGACTGTTTTTTCCTGGCGGGATATAATTTAGCTAATATATATGTGGCTGCTTTGCAAGGAAGCATCAGGAGGCGTATATTTGGTCTGCATTGGGATGCTTGCCGGTATGGGCGATGGGGAATTGTAATGACAGCACAAATGGTTTTGTATTATATGTTGTTGAAGTCTGCACGATTAGGTCTGATGTGAGGCAGTATAGGGATACTGCCAGCGATGACGTTGTATTTCTTTAACAGGCATGTATAATTTAAAGGAGGATTTTTTGTGCCTGTTTCTTTAGTCATCTTAATATTGTACATTGTTGCTTTGTTCGCTATCAGCTGGTATGCTAAAAAACGTAGTGAAGGAAACAACGAAAACTTTGCTCTTGCGGGACGCAGACTTTCTGCGCCTTTGATTTGTGTTACTATCATCGGTCTGGCTGTCGGCGGTGCGTCGACTATCGGCGTTTCCGAGCACGCCTTCCGTGTTGGTCTGAGTGCCGGCTGGTATACGATTGCCTGGGCTTTGGGCGCGATTGTTATGGGTTTGTTCATGGCTAAAAAATATCGTGAACAGAACATTACGACTATCACCGAGCTTATTGAACGCCATCATACCAAGGGCGCGGTAATCTTGGGCGTTTTCTGCCAGATTGTTATTCAGTTGGTAATCATCAGTCTGCAATATATTGCGGGTGGCAGTATTCTGCACGCTATCCTGCCGGATATCTTTGATTTCCATACCGGTATGATTGTCAGTGCCATCACCTTTATCGGTATTACCTTTATTGGTGGTATGTGGTCTGCATCCTTATCTAATGTATTGAATATTATTCTGATTTACGTAGGTATCTTGGCGGCAACGATTATCCAGTTCAAAAAAATTGGCAGCATGGATCATCTGGCTGCTGCTTTGCCGGCTAATGTGCCCTGGTTCAGCTTCATTGACGGTGTTGGCCCTGTAACCATCACCAGCTGGGTTGTAACCCTTATTACCGTAAATCTTTCTCTGCAAAGTATTCTGCAGATTTCTTTAGGCGCTAAAGACGCTGCAACTGCTAAGAAGGGCTTCGTCTGGGGCGGTATTCTGATGCTGCCGGTAGGCGTTCTGGCTGCCTTCCTTGGTCTTGTTGCTAAGGCTATGTATCCTGATGCGCAGGCTGCATTGGCGCTGCCGCAGGTTATCGTAGGCCTGCAGCCGGTGTTAGCAGGTGTTACGCTGGCAGCTCTGTGGGCTGCAGATGTATCTACCGCCTGCAATCTGCTGCTTAGCGCCGGTACTTTGTTCTCCAGCGATATCTATAAGCGCTTCATCAATCCGCAGTGCGACCAGGCGCGTCAGCTGCTGATGACACGTGCCTGCATCATTATCAGCGGTATTCTTACGTTGGGACTTGCTATGAGCGTATCCAGCATTTTGGGTACGATTATGATTGGTCTGTCCCTGACTGCTGCCTTCAGCGTTATTGTTATAGTAGCGCTGTTCTTCCCGCAGTATGCTTCCAAGGCCGCAGGCTTCTGGACTCTGCTGGCAGGCCTGGTGCTGCTGGTGCTGTGGCAGCTTACTCCGGCAGTACGCATTTTCCCGAACGTAATCTATATGGAATGGCTGGTATGCATTGCTGCTTATGCTATTGCTGCAATTGTTTGCCCGGCCAAAAAAGCAGTTGCTGCCGAAAGCAACTGAATAAAAAAGTATATTTGAAGATGAAGAGCCATCTCCGTTGTTCCCTGTGAATGCGGAGATGGCTTTGTTTATGATGTTATAAAAAAATCCCGTCAACAGGCTTGCGCTCTGTAACGGGATTTTATCTTTTATATTTATATTGTCGGGGAGAAGCATGAACGGATTAAGTGTTTCAACGTATATACTTAATCAGGGACATTGTCATGCTTTTGCTTTATGAGCAATTAAACGATTTGCTCACCATGGTAGCGTTCGCCGTCATTGTCAGGCAGCAGGCCGTAGCGTTCGGTCCACAGAGTTTTGTATTTCAGCGCCTGAGCGTGGATAGCGGCGATACCTTTTTCGTCCAAAGTTTTGATAACCTTGGCAGGAATGCCGGCAACCAGGGAATTCGGCGGTACGATGGTGCCTTTGGTTACAACGGCACCGGCAGCAACGATAGAGCCGTGGCCGATTACAGCGCCGTCAAGTACGGTGGAATGCATGCCGATGAGGCAGTGGTCCTCAACAGTGCAGGCATGCAGCAGAGCGCAGTGGCCTACAGTTACATAATCACCGACTATGCAGGCGTATTTATCGGCAACGTGCAGCACGCTGTTGTCCTGGATATTGCTGTAGCGGCCAACCTCGATGCGGTTAACGTCGCCGCGGATAGTAACGCCGGGCCAAACGCTGGCGTACTCTTTAAGCTCAACCTTGCCAATCAGGGTGGCAGTATTAAAGGCATAGGCCTTTTCATCAATTTTGGGGGCTTGTGCTTCAAATTTAAAAATCATGGTATCACCGCTTTCTGTAAATTGGCTGCCTTCGCGGCAGTCTTGAAAGATAAACAATTTCTTCTCACACTATTATTATCATATGAGCAGATAATAAAGTCAAGGCGTTCACATTTATTTTGCAGATGTGAAGGATTATAACATAAGATTTTCGGAGAGGACGCGTAGGCGTTCTTTTTTTGTGCCTGCAGGTGCAAAAACGTGCTATGCTTGGCACGGATTTCTGTTGTCAAATAGTCTAAACTATATACAGGTTCTGGTGAAGAACTTGAACTAATAGGGTATTATGAGCCTATGAAGTTAAGCTAAAAAATACTCTTGGTGGCATAATATAATAAAGGGGGTTTTTAGATGGTAGATAATATGGCGGAGCTTGTGTATCGCAAAATGGGTGCGAAAATCAGATATTATCGCCAGTTAAAAGGTATTAACCAAACAGATTTTGCTATTAAGGTGTCTATTTCTTCCCAATATCTGAGCAAAATAGAAAACGGCAAGCGGATTCCAAGCCTGCCTGTGCTTTTGAGTATTGCAGAGGCCTTGGAGGTGGAAGTAGCGGAGCTGTTGGACGGTAAAAATGTGTAAAATCTTTATTGGTAGTAATTTGTATGGTGAGTAATTTTTGTATACATTGGAGGAATCCTGCACAGGCTTGTACCTTACCAATGATAAATTGAAGCGGAAAATTACCGCAGATTACGCAATTCCCGGACGTTGCGACGATGGTTCCTACACCTCGTCGTTGGTTCGCCGCAGCACCTTCTACACGCAGTCAGCGTTGCGCGAGCTGCTCAGCAGCAGATATGGTGCCGGCAAGAGCATGGACGAGCTGGTGAAGCTGGCCTTGCAGGATGGCCTGCCTGTGTATGAGGTAAAGCGAGAGGCTTGATGGGTGCAGGAAGCGGCAGCTCTGGGGGCTGTCGCTTACCATAAAAATAAGCGCAAGTCTAAAAGGCTGTTTTAGGCGAGCAGCTTTGCAACTTCAAGTTGTTGGCACAGATTAACTTAAAAGCAGAGAAAAACTCAGTCAGCTTATTAGCCTAGAAAAACAGATTATATACCTAAAAAATTATTTATATAAACTGCTAATATAATATAGAGAAGTTTTAGCAAGAGGTGATGACGTTGTTTGCTGCGCGTTACAAGAATATTGGATTGAAAATAGCATATTACAGAAAAAAGAGAGGCTATACGCAAGCAGAGTTGGCCGAGCGGATTGGCATGAGTGTTGCCTATCTTGGGCAGATTGAGCGAGGGAACAGAGGCAACAGCTTTTCTTTGGAAACGCTGTACCAGATTGCTGATGCGTTGAAGATAGATGTTAATTTGCTGATAAAAAATGAAATGTTGGCTTGATAGGTGGTAGTTGCTGTGTCTTTACAAACTGAGTTCAGGAATATATTAGAAAAAATAAAAAGAGATCAAGGTACGCATACTAAAATTGCTGTCGTCGGGCAACCGGGTGCTGGTAAATCAAGTATCATCAATGCGCTTATCGGACATAAAGTTGCGAGAACAGGTCAAGGAACAGATATTACTCGAAAAGGTGTGAGATATCGTTATGAGTTTCTGGAGATAGTTGATTTGCCTGGATATGGAACGACGATGTTTCCACTAAGCGAATGGAAAGAAAAATTCAAGATACATCAATATGACATTATTTTTTTCGTCTTTTCGGGAAAACTAACTGGAGATGATTGTGCTTTATTTGCGAGCGTAGCTGCTTACAACAAATTAGGTCATAAAAGACCTTTGTTGTTAATCAGAAATCATTGTAATGATTTGGCAAGCCATGAAGATAGAGAAGCGATACGACGAGATATTTATGCAAAACTGCCAGAAGGGCTTGTTGGGAAGCTTTGTTTTATTGATTGCAGATATCAAAATGGTATAGATAAATTACGAAATGAAATTTTAAATGAAAAATATAAGGATATTTGGCAATCGAGAATAATAAAGAACTTCGAGAAAGCAAAAGATGAATTTTTGAGGACTAGGAAATCGAAAGCAATGGATTCTCTTTCGACTTATACAAAACTTGCTTGTGCTAATGGTGTAAATCCTTTTTTCGGTGCTGATATTGCAGCAGATGTAGCAATTTATTTTAAAATGTTCGCTGCTATTAAAGAAGATTTTGATATAGAGGATAACGAACTAGAGGGAAGATATTGTGCTTATCCGCTTGCTAGAAAGCTTTTAGAGCTAATGACGAAAAATGGTGTTATTCTTTTGTTAAAGAGTTTTGGCGGAAAACAAGTAATAAAAAGTGTTGGTAAATATATTCCTTTTTTAGGCCAAGCAACAGCAGCTGTGCTTGGGTATACGTTGGCTGAAGATGCAGGAAAAAGTTATATTAAAGATTGTGCGACTTTAGCTTGTCAAGTAATGAATGATGAAATAGCAAACTATAAGCTATATGGTGATCTAAATGGTTCTTCTAAGAAACCAATATGTATAGAAAATTATACACTATATCAATTGAAGGAGTGATTTTTAAATGGTTAATTATCAAGAAGATTTACGTGAGCAAATCAAAAGAAAGTATGAGGAAAAAGAGCATACGGTTGTAAAAATTGCTTTAGTCGGGCAGCCTGGTGCAGGTAAGTCGAGTGTCATTAACAAGTTGATAGGTAAAAATATATTTAAATCTGGAGTATATACAGATACTACAGTGAAAAGTCAAGAAGTATCTTGGAGAGATTTGAGGATAGTTGACTTGCCAGGTTACGACACGAAAAGATTTCCGTTTGAAGACTGGTGCAAACAATTTTCTGTAGAAGACTATGATTTGTATCTGTTTGTGTTTGCCGGTAAATTACATGATGCTGATGGAAAGTTATTTAAAAAATTTAAGGAATGGAATCAATCTAGAAAGCACCCTTATTTTATTGTGCGCAATAAGGAAGATGATATATGGGATGGTGAAAGAACTCTAGAAGAGCTAAAGAAAGAAATTATTGAAGATGTTCATTCTAAAGTAGGGGCTAAAGACATAAAAGTTTATTTTACAAGCTGTAAAACTGGTACTGGGTTCAAAGAATTAAAAAACGACATTTTGGCTTCCGATATTGATGATGTAAAGAAGGGTAAAATTATTGCGGCCGTTAAAGCAGATAGTATTAAAGATTTAGATAGAAAAAGAGCAAAATGCCTGGATGATATTAATGTCTATGCTTGGGCTACAGCTGTGAATGCTTTGAATCCAATTCCTGGGGTTGATGTTAGCTTTGATTTAGCAGCTTTTTATAAGATGGCTAAAGAAATTAGAGAAAGCTTTGGGCTTGATGAAACAGTTATAGAGAAATACATGATTGTATTAGGACCGGTAGGTAAACAACTTGCAGATAAGGTGCTTGCATATCTTACCAAAGAAGGCATAATGTGGGTTATCAAGCAAGTAGCTGGTAAATATGCTACAAAACAATTTGGGAAATATATTCCTTTTGTCGGGCAGGCTGTAGCAGCTTGTGCTGGTTTTGCTATGACCAAAACATTAGGAGAATATTATATAGATAATTGCTTTGAATTAGCGAAGGAAATTCTTGAATATGAAGTAATGAATAGCAAAGATAAAATGAAAAAATGAAAAGCAGTAATGTCTGCAGGAGTTGTCAGCAGTTATCTTCGCTATGATTTGATAAGAATATTGTAGCATCAGGGAGTCCTTAGTGGTAGACGATATTTAGTTTTCAAAGAACAAAATTTACGTTGTAGGCATGGCGGCTTTGGCTTACAAACATATTATACGAGGAGAGATTTACTATGAAAAAGCTAATCACAATTATTCTTACTACTTTGATATTTATTATTGCAGGTTGTGGAAGTTCTACACCGTCATATCAACTTCCTGTTGATAATAAAAATCTTGCCTCATATCTTGCTGATGATCAAATATATGCTTTTTACTGTCCAAACCTTGAAAAAGACATCTGCTATCAATCTGTTATGTACAATGATGCAGATGCTATCAAAAGCGTTACTACAATGGGAAGTGCATTTAATAACTATGGTCTTAGTGCTTCCTGGTTAAAAAAGGATTTGATAAAAAAAACTTGCACTACTATAGTTAGTATATCTGATATACTACAAAGACAATCACATACAGATATACCTAGTGGTCATAACTTAAAAGCATTTAAGTATTATTGTTTTCCGAATGGTGAAGTATCTATCATTGGCTATTACAAAGATGACTGTATTTTACTCATACAGGTATCTGAAAACGATAAATATACGACAGTAAAATGTGATGGTATTCATAGAGAAGCTGCTTCTGCAAGTAACATGGAAATGTTCAATAAACGTGAAAAGTAGTATCAATCAAGCTGTAAGGATATATTGAAGAAAAGTTTTCTGCTGTATCACATTGAACGTACAACCAAGTTGCGATTAGTGTATAAAAACTAGGGTTGAGAATGCTTGAAGTGTGTATTATTTTTCATCTACCTGCTTGCCTCGTGGTGCAGCATGAAGGTGGATGTATGCATGCTTTGAGCTTGACGGAGCAGGTGGAGAAAATGCTCTACTTGCACCAGTTGCACCACTTTTTTCAGCCATTTTGTTAAAAAATCAATAGCTCAGAAATTTTAATATAATATAAATAAAAGAGCCTTGAAATAGCTGTAAATACAATAAAATAAAGGTTTTGAACCCTTACGAAGACTTTACTTACAGGGATATATATTATGGTTAGTGGCGCAGTTTTTCTTTTTGCACCAAATGAAGTGGTTCAAGTGGTGCAGCATGGCGGTTGAGGTACGCATTCTTTGAACTTGACGAATGGGAGATATGTGCTGAATATCTCATCATAATTATCAGAAAATATATTGATTTCTGATAATTGCTCTGCTATACTAATCACATAGACTAGTCTGAAAATTATAAAAAGAAGCAGGTAGAGATATGCAAAATATAATGGAGCGTTACCAAACCTTCAGGCAGATTGTCGATGATATTACTTTGATGAATAACCGCTTTATGAATAAGGTTTTTGACGGCAATATCCCCGCAACGCAGAGAATATTGCGTGTTATTCTTAAAAATGATAAAATTAAAGTACGCAAGGTAAGCGTACAGCAGTGGCTGCAAAATCTTTACGGTCATTCCACGCAGCTGGATATTCTGGCTGAGGATGAGAATGGTACGCAGTTTAATGTTGAGATTCAGCGTAGTGATGAAGGAGCGTCTGTGCAAAGAGCGCGTTTTTATTGTGGTGCGCTGGATATGCACTTTCTAGATACTGGAGAAAAGTATGAGGATTTGCCTGACGCTTACGTGATTTTTATTACGGAAAACGACGCTTTCAAAGAAGGCAGGTCAATCTATAATGTTGAGCGCAGTATTAACGAAAGTGGGAAGGCTTTTGGTGACGGTTCGCATATCGTTTATGTGAATGCTGCCTGCCAGGACGATACGCCGCTCGGCAGTCTGATGCAGGATTTTAATTGCAATGATCCTGCCAAGATGCATTATAAGGAGCTGGCAGATAGAGTTAATTATTTTAAGACTTCGAAGGAGGGCGAGATTGATATGACAGATATTATTGAAGCTTACGCAAATAATAAGGCAAAGGAAGTAGCTGAAAAAGCAGCGAAGAAAATGCTTGCAGACGGTATGAGTCTTGAAGCTGTTGTACGTTATTCTGATCTTTCTGAAGAAGAGGTGCGTGCTCTGGCTGCTAAGCAGAGCGCTTAATAACACCTGGCAACAAAAAACTGATAAAATGTGGCAGTCGTGCTGAGCCGGAGGGCAAGCACGGCTACTTTTTTAGTCATTGGTGAATGGGAGAAGGGAGCTCTATAATAAAGATATGATATGGCAATGACAGTGCTGCTGTTTGACGAACGTGTTTGGTTTGCCAAAGTACTCCAAAAGCGCCGTTCTGGACAAGGGTTTCGAGAGGTGCTGTTGCAACAGTGATTACCGCTTGCGGTATGTAAAAAAGAACTGATTTGAAGAATATGAAAAACTGCTTATTGAAGAAAATATTCTAAAGGTTGATAAATCCCAGGACTGCCAAAGCGGCGGCCTTTTTACATTTACCAAACTATTTGGCAATAATGCTTGCGCAACGTCCTCTAAACGCCGTATAATAGATGAGAGTTTGAAAATCAGAGGTTTATATGAAGAAAAAATATCTATATTTACTTTTGCGCGTGCTGGTTTATCTGCTGGTGCTGGGAGCAATTTTGTATGGCTTGTATGAATCACCGTATAATCCGCATCCGCACAGTGCCGAGGATATCCGCCGCTGGGTGGTGGGCTTCGGTGTGTGGGCACCGCTTATTTATGTAGCGGTGTATACGATTCGCCCGTTGCTTTTATTCCCGACGCTGCTTTTGAATTTAAGCGCAGGCGTGCTGTTCGGTCCGTGGTGGGGAATATTATTCTTACTTCTGGGTGGCTTTGGCTGTGCAAGCTTTTGTTATCTTTTGGGACGTTTCGGAGGCGGCAGCTGGCTGCTGCGTAATTTTGGCGGCAGCTGGGGTGAACGCTTGACGAACTATCTTGTAGGCAGCGGCAGCTTTAAGAAGATGATTATTTTGCGCACGGTGCCGATTTTTCCGTATGATCCAGTGAGTATTATTGCCGGCAGTGTGCGCCTGCCGTTTAAAATTTATGCAGCAGCAACGGTTCTCGGTATGCTTCCGGGGGCCATTGCCTATAACTTTCTGGCAGATGCTTTCGGTACGCCGCATTTTTATGCGGCGCTGGCTGTAACGTTGCTGGCCTTTGGTATACCATTGGTTTGGTGGCAGAAGAATTCGGCATCGCAGGCGTTGGGCAGTTTAAAAAATTTCGGTAAAGGCAGTGATAATAATGGCAAAGAATACAGAGATTGAATTAA
The DNA here is from genome assembly GCF_958453765.1 of Phascolarctobacterium succinatutens. Lineage (GTDB taxonomy): Bacteria > Bacillota > Negativicutes > Acidaminococcales > Acidaminococcaceae > Phascolarctobacterium_A > Phascolarctobacterium_A succinatutens_B. The sequence goes on from NZ_CAUDZA010000006.1 coordinate 26,945, forward strand.
AGCTTTTGCTCAGCAGAGAAGGCTTGGAGAAAATGCTGCAGCTGGATTTTATGCAGCAGGCCATGCGTCCGGACAGCTACAAAAAGCGCCGTCTGGTGAGCACCTATTATGATACTGCGGATATGACGCTGACGCAGCATGGTATTGCTTACCGTGTACGTGATAAGGGCGACGGCAGCTTTGAAGCTACCGTAAAGACTTCCAGGCAAAGCAAGGATGGTCTGAGCGAACGTCTGGAGCTGAATCTGCCGCTGACAGAAGCAAAGCCTGAGCTGAATGGCTTTGCAGCGCTTGGACTGGGCTACGAGCTTAGCGAGCTTGCTCCTTCCGGCGTAAAGGCTTTGTTTACGGTTGATGTAGAGCGTATAACCTATATTCTGGATTATGCCGGTGCTGTAATCGAGCTGGCGATAGATAAAGGCGCCATTCATTGCGGTGGAAAAAGCGACAGTATCGATGAGGTAGAATTTGAGCTTATGAGCGGTACTGTGGATGCGTTGCTGGAGCTTAAGGAAAGAATAGCGTCACAGGTGGAGCTGCGTGCGGAAGAACGCAGCAAGTTTGCACGCGGACTGGCGCTTTTGCAGGCACAATAAGGAGCGGAACAATGGCGGAAATATTACATTATCTGCATCAACAGAAGGAAGATAATCTTTCCGTTGTTAATCATTATGGCTACAAGCAGGCGGAGAAGGTATGCCGTTTTCATAGCAGCTTTCCCGAATATACCGTTACGCCTTTAGTGCGTCTGGAAAATCTGGCCAAACTTTTCGGTGTTAAGGATATTTATGTTAAGGATGAAAGCTATCGCTTCGGGCTGAATGCCTTCAAGGTTTTGGGCGGCAGCTACGCTATTGCCTGTGAGCTTGCCAGGCGCCTGCAGCTTCCGGTGGAGGAGCTTACTTATGATAAGCTTATGGCGCCTGAGGTAAAACAAAAGCTGGGCGAGCTGACCTTTGTGACTGCTACCGACGGTAATCATGGAAGAGGCGTTGCCTGGACTGCCAGCCGCCTGCAGCAGAAGGCTATCGTGCTGATGCCTAAGGGAACAGAGCTTGCGCGTCTGGAGGCTATCAAAGCGTTTGGCGCCGAAGCCTATATTACGGATGTCAATTATGACGATACTGTGCGTATGGCAAGAAAAATAGCTGCTGAATGCGGCGGCATCATGGTACAGGATACATCCTGGGAAGGCTATGAGGAGGTGCCTCTGCATATTATGCAGGGCTACACTACCATGGGTTATGAAATAGTGCAGCAGCTGCAGGGAGTGCGTCCGACGCATGTCTTTCTGCAGGCCGGAGTTGGCGCTATGGCCGGTGCTGTAGCAGCTTTTTTTGCTGACTATTATAAAGCAGATAAACCGATTATCACCATAGTAGAGCCTGAAAAGGCGGACTGCATTTTCAAAACGGCAAAGGCTGATGATGGAAAGCTTCATAATGTAACAGGTGCTTTGGATTCGATTATGGCTGGTCTGTGCTGCGGTGAGCCCTGCAGTCTTGCCTGGGATATGCTCCGGCGTTACGCAGATAATTTTGCTTCTATGCCGGATGAATTTGCTGCCTATGGCATGCGCGTGTTGGGCAATCCCTTAAGTGGTGATACTGCTGTTGTTTCTGGTGAAAGCGGCGCAGCAGGCCTTGGTTTTGCCTTGCTGGGCCGTAGTGACGCACAGGCCAACTCTCTTCTGCAGCTTGATGAAAGCTCTGTTGTGCTGTGTATTTCTACCGAAGGTGATACAGCGCCGGCAAAATACAGAAGCATTGTCTGGTCCGGAGAATATAGCCTGGATAAGCTTTCGGGTATCGAAAAATAGCTTAGCGATGCGGCTTACATCTGTTTTCAAAAATAATGCAAATAAATTTATGAAAAGCTGTTGACAAACGGGCCTAAATCCTGTATAATTCTTTTTGTCGCAAACGGATGGGTTCCCGAGTGGTTAAAGGGAGCAGACTGTAAATCTGCCGCGTTTCGCTTCGTTGGTTCGAATCCAACCCCATCCACCAACTTAATATCGCGGGGTGGAGCAGTTGGTAGCTCGTCGGGCTCATAACCCGAAGGTCGGTGGTTCAAGTCCGCCCCCCGCAACCAACTAAATATTGCTGATGTAGCTCAGTCGGCAGAGCGTATCCTTGGTAAGGATAAGGTCACCAGTTCAATCCTGGTCATCAGCTCCAAATGGCGGCGTAGCTCAGTTGGCTAGAGCATGCGGTTCATACCCGCAGTGTCCGCGGTTCAAATCCGTGCGCCGCCACCAATTAGCCACTAAACCTCATTAATAAAATGAGGTTTTTTATTTTATTTGCCGAAAGCAGCAGGATTTTACTGTGAAAGGGCGAATATTATAAGATAGGTCTAGTGTACCTGCTATTTTTAAGTTGATGTATTGATTGGAGGAATTTCAAAAATGGCAAAAGCTAAATATGAAAGAACTAAACCGCATCTGAATATCGGCACCATCGGTCACGTTGACCATGGCAAGACTACTCTGACTGCTGCTATCACCAAAGTACTGGCTGAAAAAGGCGGCGCTGAATTCATGGACTACTCCATGATCGATAAAGCTCCGGAAGAACGTGAACGTGGTATTACCATCAACACTTCTCACGTTGAATATGAAACCGCAACCCGTCACTATGCACACGTTGACTGCCCGGGCCATGCTGACTATGTAAAGAACATGATCACCGGCGCTGCTCAGATGGACGGCGCAATTCTGGTAGTATCCGCTGCTGATGGCCCGATGCCTCAGACTCGTGAGCACATCCTGCTGGCTCGCCAAGTAGGCGTACCTGCAATGGTTGTATTCCTGAACAAAGTAGATATGGTTGACGACGAAGAGCTGCTGGAACTGGTAGAAATGGAAGTTCGCGAACTGCTGAGCTCCTATGACTTCCCCGGCGATGACATCCCTGTTGTTGCAGGCTCCGCTCTGAAAGCTCTGGAAGGCGACCCGAAATACGAAGCAAAAATCATGGAACTGATGGACGCTGTTGACAGCTACATTCCGCTGCCGGAACGTGCAACCGACAAACCGTTCCTGATGCCTGTCGAGGACGTATTCACTATCACCGGTCGTGGTACCGTTGCTACCGGCCGTGTAGAGCGTGGTACTGTTAAAGTTGGCGACACCGTAGAAATCGTTGGTATGAAAGACGAGAAAAAATCTACTGTTGTAACCGGCGTAGAAATGTTCCGCAAACTGTTGGACGAAGCAGTAGCTGGCGATAACATCGGCTGCCTGCTGCGTGGTGTTGACCGTAAAGAAATCGAGCGTGGCCAAGTACTGTCCAAACCGGGCAGCATTCATCCGCACACCAAATTCAAAGGTGAAGTTTATGTACTGACCAAAGAAGAAGGCGGCCGTCACACTCCGTTCTTCAACGGCTACCGTCCGCAATTCTATTTCCGTACTACCGACGTAACTGGCGTAACCGAACTGCCGGAAGGTGTAGAAATGGTAATGCCTGGCGATAATGTAACCATGGAAGTAGAACTGATCACCCCGATCGCTATCGAAAAAGGTCTGCGCTTTGCTATCCGTGAAGGCGGCCGTACCGTTGGCGCCGGCGTTGTTTCCGAAGTAGAAGAGAAATAATTTTTCCGGCATAGTAATGCAAAATACAAGACCGGTCAGCTTATGGCCGGTCTTGATTTTTTAAGACTGATTGCCAAAGAAACGCTTTAGAGTAACTAAGCACTGTTTGTGCAGAAAAAATTTGCGTCAGACGGATATTTATAGTTGACATAAAGTGTTAACTGTGTTACTCTATATTAGCGACAATTTGTGATTGGTTTTATTATTATGTACGTAAGCGAGGTGTAACTAAATGCGTAACCTGATTACTTTGGCTTGCACTGAGTGCAAACAGAGAAATTACCAAACCAACAAAAACAAAAAGAACGATCCTGATCGTATCGAGCTCAATAAATATTGCAAGTTCTGCAAAAAACACACTCTGCACAAAGAGACCAAATAATATTGGCTTGTGCGTAACCGGGTAGTAATAGCAAGGATGTGACAAGATGGCCGTTCCGGAAACTACAGACACTGAGAATAAGGGATTCAGCATTACAACCTTTCTTAGTGAAACTAAAGTAGAATTAAAAAAGGTTACCTGGCCTACCAAACAAGAGCTTATTGCTAACACTATAGTGGTAATTATTGCAGTTGTTTTGTGCGCAGCTCTAATCTGGATTATTGATTCCATCTTTAGTATGTTATTCCGCATGATTTTGCAATAATGAGCTTTAAAGCTTAAGTAAGGAGGGAAGGGGAAGCGTTGCTTTCCGTTTATTCATGGAAGAAGAAAAGCAAGGAAAACATTGGTATGTAATCCATACCTATTCTGGCTACGAAAATAAAGTGCGCGCAAACCTGGAACGAAAAGTTCATTCCTTGGGTATGGAAAATGAAATTTTCCGTATTGAAATACCTACGGAAAAAGAGGTTGAAATCACTTCGGATGGCAAGAAAAAAGTTGTTGAGCATAAAGTTTTCCCAGGCTATGTACTGGTGGAAATGATTGTTAATGAGCGCAACTGGTATGCTGTCCGCAATACTGCAGGTGTAACTGGTTTCGTCGGTTCTGATTCTACCCATCCGACTCCGCTTACAGCTGAAGAAGTAAGGCAGATTATGCCTTCGATGGGTATGGATGTTGAAGCAACTGAAAAACCCGCAAAAATTGATTTTCAGTTACATCAGAGAGTCCGCATCAAGACTGCGCCCTTCATGGATTTTGAAGGCACAATCAGTGAAATCAACGAAGAAAAGGGTAAACTGAAGGTACTCGTTGATATCATGGGACGCGAAACTCCTGTTGAAATTGACTTTACACAAGTTGAAGAAATTGAGTAAGGAGGTGTAATTAAATGCCGAAAAAAGTCGTTAAAATGGTAAAATTACAGGTACCGGCTGCTAAAGCTACTCCGGCTCCTCCGGTAGGTCCTGCACTTGGCCAGGCTGGTGTTAACATCATGGCCTTCGTTAAGGAATTTAACGCACGTACCGAGAAACAAGTTGGCCTCATCATTCCTGTTGAGATCACTGTATTCGAGGATCGTTCCTTTACTTTCGTAACCAAAACCCCTCCGGCTGCAGTTCTGCTGAAAAAAGCTGCTGGTCTGGAAAAGGCTTCTGGTGAACCTAACAAAAAGAAAGTTGCTAAACTGGGTCGTGACAAAGTTCGCGAAATCGCAGAAAGCAAAATGCAAGACCTCAATGCTGCAAACGTTGAAGCTGCTATGAGAATGGTAGAAGGTACTGCACGTAGCATGGGTATTGTAATCGAAGACTAATTTTAAGTAGTCTTCTCAATTTAGTGGGAGGCAAAAGCCGCTTGTACCACATAGGAGGATTTTATAACAATGGGCAAAAAGTATGATGACGCTTTGAAATTAATCGAAGCTGACAAATTCTACTCTCCGAAAGAAGCAGTAGCTCTGGTTAAGAAAACCGCTGCTACCAAATTCGACAGCACTGTTGAAGTTGCTTTCCGTCTGGGCGTTAACCCTAAATACCCTGATCAGCAAGTTCGTGGTGCACTGGTTCTGCCGAACGGCACTGGTAAATCCAAGACTGTTATGGTTTTTGCTAAAGGCCCCAAAGTTGCAGAAGCAGAAGCTGCCGGCGCAGATTTCGTTGGCGGTGAAGAATATGTTGATAAAATCAAGAACGGCTGGATGGCATTTGACGTGTGCATCGCAACCCCTGATATGATGGGTCTTGTTGGTCGTCTTGGTAAAATCCTTGGCCCTCGTGGTTTAATGCCTAACCCGAAGGTTGGTACCGTTACCATGGACGTAACCCGTGCCGTTAAGGAATCCAAAGCTGGTAAAATCGAGTATCGTACCGATAAATCCGGCAATGTACAAGCTCCTATCGGTAAAGCATCCTTTACTGAAGAGCAACTGTTACAAAACTACATGACTTTGGCTGATACCCTGGTTAAGGTTAAACCGGCTGGTGCTAAAGGTCAGTACATGAAAACTATCACCATGTCCTGCACCATGGGCCCTGGCGTTAAAGTTGACGTCCTGAAAGCTAATAGCGATAAATAATTGTAGTTTTACTTAATTTTACTAAATCAGAAGATAATCGGGCCATAGACAGCAGGTGCCACGTGCGTAAGTTTTAACTACGCCTGCCGAGGCTGGAGCGTGAAGATATATTAGACCTTCCGACCTCCGGCTACGGCCGAGAGGTCTTTTTGATTTAATAAAAACATCAAAAAAAGGAGGTGCAATCTAAATGGCAGTTATTAGACCTGAAAAAGTAGCTAAAGTTGCTGAAATTCAAGAGTTGCTTTCTAACTCCAAATGCACTATTTTAGTTGACTTCTGCGGTTTAACTGTTGCTCAGGATACCGAGCTGCGTCGCAAAATGCGTGAAGCTGGCGTTCACTACAATGTAGTTAAGAACACTCTGCTGCGTATTGCTGCAGAACAAGCTGGTATTGAAGGTCTGGAACCTTCTCTGGAGAAAAACACCGCTATCGCTGTTTCCCCGGAAGATCCTGTTGCAGTTGCAAAAATCGTTTGCGAATTCGCAAAAGAAAACAAAGAACTGAAAGTTAAAGTTGGCGTTCTTGATGGCAAAGTTATCGGTGCTGACGAAATCAAAGCACTGGCTTCTCTGCCGCCGAAAGAAGTTCTTATTGCCAAGATGCTGGGCAGCATGAATGCTCCTATCAGCGGTTTTGTCAATGTACTTCAAGGTACTATCCGCAATGTCGTATACGCTCTGGAAGCTGTACGCAAACAAAAAGAGTCCGCTTAATTTGCGGCATGCTGCATAAGGCAGCTTAAAAAATAAAAACTTACTTATTATTGGAGGTAACTATAATGAATAAAGATCAAATCATCGAAGCTATTGAATCCATGACCGTACTCGAGCTGTCCGAACTGGTTAAAGCTCTGGAAGAAAAATTCGGCGTATCTGCAGCTGCTCCGGTAGCTGTTGCTGCTGCTCCGGCTGCTGGCGGCGAAGCTGCTGCAGCTGAAAAAACTGAATTCGACGTAATCCTGACTTCCGCTGGCGCTTCCAAAATCGGCGTAATCAAAGCTGTTCGCGAAGCTACTGGCCTGGGCCTGAAAGAAGCTAAAGAGCTGGTTGACGGCGCTCCGAAAGCTATCAAAGAAAAAATCTCCAAAGCTGACGCTGACGCTCTGAAAGAGAAACTGGAAGCTGCTGGCGCAACTGTAGAAGTTAAATAATCTCGCTGCTACGCTAGTAGCACAATAGATTGTTGATTCGTCTGCAATCCGACTCCCGATGCACTTAGGTGTGTCGGGAGTTTTTTGATTTTCTGCCTCAAAGAATATATAATATTTGAAACGGAACCAGGAGGTGAGTAGGGGATGCAAGTTAATTATCAAGGCAATCGCGACGCAAAAGTAGTCTTGCTTCAAATAATAGGAGAACACGAGTTGCCGTTTATCGAAGAGGAGCTTTCACATATAAAAGCTATAACGAAGAGTACAGATTTTTTGTTTATTACAGTGCAGGTTGATAGTTGGAATGACGACCTTTCACCATGGGTGGCAGAGCCGATTTTTGGAGATGCTGCATTTGCCGGCAATGCGGAAAAACTTCTAACACGCATAAAAAATGAAGTAATTGTTCCGTTATTAAGTGAGCATCAAGATATAAAGATTTTTGCGGGCGGCTATTCCTTAGCCGGATTATTTGTATTGTGGGCAGCCTATCAAACAAATTTATTCGAAGGTATAGCAGCAGTATCTCCGTCTGTGTGGTTTCCTAAATTTGTTGATTTTGTACATAACAACAAAATATTAACCAATAGAGTCTATTTAAGTCTTGGCGATAAGGAGGCAAAGACACGCAACCAAATTCTGGCACAGGTGGAAAATGATATTCGTGATGTGTATCGCACATTGGAAGATTATAGGTTGAGTTGTATTCTTGTTTGGAATCAGGGAAATCATTTTAAAGAACCTGCGTTGCGCATGGCAAAAGGATTTGCTTGGTTGATGAACAATGAAAAGATTCACTCATAAGAACACCCATAGATTGTTGATTCGTCTGCAATCCGATTCCCGATGCACTTAGGTATGTCGGGAGTTTTTTGATTTTGTGAATGAAGCATAGTCATAGTGCAATTCAGCTGCTTCTTATGCTATAATATAAAAAAATGACCTACTATATTGCTGTGTAAAAATGATAGAGATTTTTTATAAAGGAGTTTCATATGCTTACAGACGAAAAACGTAAAAAGCTTTTGGCCGGTGCACTGGCGGTAGTTATGCTGACTGGTGTTGCAGGCTGTGGCAACGATAAAGACAGTGAGTGGAAGAATGATAACTCTGCTCAGAATAATCAAGATGAAAAGAAGGATGAAGATAACGGCGGCGGCTTTTTTCATGGCTTCTTTCCCTGGTACTTCATCGGCCGTACCTTTGGTGTAGGCCCGATGGCAGGTGTGCAAACTGCGCCTGCAGCTAACCAGAAGCAGAATGCTGCACCCGCAGGCTCGTCTACTAATCCTAAACCAAACGTTAACACCGCCAATGGCTCTACTGTGCAACAGGGCACTGCAGGAAGCACGCAAAGTTCCAAGCTCGGCAGTACGGGCACTACAGGTAAAAGCGGTATCGGCAGTGGCATGAGCCGCTCCAGCGGCAGCGCAATTTCCTGAGGTGATGAAGATGTATAAATATCGTAAGCCTGATACCTGGCTTGATAAAATTGATTTGAATATTATGCCATATGTGGATGCGCCGGAGTGGGAAAACCGTTATCCTACTATCAGCGCGCTGCTTATGAGCAATGCCAATAAGCGTGAGCTGCAGCGCATCAGTGCCGGCCTTACAGCAGCACTGTCACGCCTGGCAGAGGCTTTGCGTACCAATAATAATGGCGCAATGCCCTTTAATCTGTTTAATATGACGGATAAGCTCACACCGTATATCCTTGCGGATAACTCGGATCATGTGAGCTATATCAGCCGTCTTGACTTTGTAAAGAATACTGACGGCTGCTATAAGCTGGTAGAGATCAATTCGGATACTCCTTGCGCCTTGCCGGAAACATTTTATGCCAACAAGGTAGCGGAAGCATATTTTGCTAAGGAGTACGGCCTGCATTTGCAGCCGCGTTCGGATGGTGAGGAACTGCCAGAGCCATTTTTAAAGCTGTTGGAACAGCCTAAATATGCAGATAAGGATGTAGTACGCATTGCTTTTGCTGCTGATAAAAGCTACAACGAGGACTGGGCTAACGCCAAATTTTTATTTGAGCGCGTGCAAAAGGTGCTGCGTGAACGCATTTTAAGCAAGCAGCCATTCGTTTGTCGTCTTGTCGGCCTGGATGAGCTGATTGTACATGATGACGGAGTTTACATTCCCAATGAAATCTTCAAAAGTAAGGAAGATAAGCTTGATATACTGTATCGTCTGCATCCGCTGGAGCTTTTGATGGATGATGAAAGCGAGGATGGCTATCCTGTTGGCTTAAAGCTTATGGAGTTAGCTAATTTCGGTGCTGTTGATCTGGTTAATCCGGTAAAATCCATTGTACTGCAGAATAAAGCACTGCTGGCACTGGCATGGTATTTATATCAGCATCGTCTGTTCTGGACACCGCAGGAGGAAGAACTGTTGGCTGCGCATTTAACGCCGACCTATTTGGACAGCAAGCCGCTTTCAGGACAGCGTTATATAAAAAAACCTATCTTTGGGCGTGAAGGTGCAGGCATTGCTATTGTAGAGCCTGATGGTGCGCTGAGCTACGAGGCGGAGGAATGCGATGACTGCGATTTGATTTACCAACAGTTTGTTCCTTCAGCAGATGTACAGCAGGAAACAGATAACGGTGAGGCAACCGGCAAGTATACTTATTCCTGCTTTGTCATTAACGGTAAAGCGTCGGAGACCTTTGTGCGTTTACAGCCGGGAGAAATTACCGGCGTGGAAGCATATTTTGTACCTGTTCTCGATGAAATATAAGAATTTGAGGAATATCCGAAATGAATATCCAAGTATATCAATCTTTTTTGACTGTTGTACAGTGCCGCAGCTTTACGCAGGCTGCGAAATATCTTAATTTTACCCAGCCTACAATCAGCAATCATATCAACGCTTTGGAAGAAGAATACGGCGTTATTCTTTTTACCAGAGATGGCAAGAATGTTTATCTGACGCAGGCCGGCAAAAATTTTGTACCGATAGCGCAGCAGCTGATGGCTGATTATCAGAAAAGCCAAGAGGTAATGCGTCAGTTCCAAAAGAAAAATTACAGCCTGAAAATCGGCGTTTCTACTCAGGGCATAAACTTTTACCTGTTGCCGGTTTTGCTGAAGCTAAAAAAAGAATTTCCCGAGCTGGATATAGAGGTCAACCGCTGCATGACGGTAGAATCGACGATAAACGATGCTTTTGTACAAAAGCTGTATGATTTTGCCTTTGTGCATATTGATGTGCAGCCGCTTTATACCAAGCGTGTACAGCTTTGGAATCAGCCGATGGTTTTTGTAGCCTCCAAAGAACTGTATGAACAGATGGGAGAAAACAATAATATTTATGATTATCCCTTTATTGCCTATCCTGCAAGCGAGGTATATTATAAGCATCTGAAATCTAAGGTTGATTTCACGCGTCTGCAAAGTATATTGACCTTCAGTGATTCGGAATCCGTGCTGATGGCAGTTGAGCAGAATCTTGGTATAGCCTTGACACCGCGGGTAAAAGTAATGAAGGAACTGCAGCAGGGAACATTAGTCGAATTCCCGGTCAAGTATTCGGGAAATATGCCTATTTCGGTTCTTTATGATTATGAATTTAACTTTACCTTGCCTACGAAACGCTTTTTGGAGCTTTTAAAAGAGTCGCAGGAAAAGATAAAGGGTTAATTTACTTTCTGTTCTTTATATAAGAATAATTTATCAAAATACTATAACAGGAAAAGTAATCTTATTGACTTTTTAATTTAGGACTTCTTCAACGTGCTTGAAGAAGTCCTAAATTTTTAGTATAAAAAAGCGCATGGTTAAGCAAATGTCCACGAATTATAGTACAAATTTTGTATACAAAATACAGAACGGCGAATAAATTGCTTATGTATACAAGAAAAATTCCAATAAGTATAGATAAAGAAAACTGTTGAGATAATTAAGCTATAATGATAAAATTTTTATAGATAGCGTTGCTTGCGCAAAATTAAGCCGGCTAGATTACCGGCAGAAACGAGGGTATTATGTCAAAGGATATGCAAAAAACTAAAGAAAAAACAAATAGGCGTATGCCAACCTTTACGGAATCCGTTATTCCTATTATTGCCATGATGGTTATTTTGACTGTCGGCAAAGGTTATCTGGGTTACGCAACCGAGCCGCTGCTGCTTTTGGTAGCTGCTATTGCCGGCCTGATTGCTTACCGCGTTGGTGTTACCTGGGATGAAATGATGGACGAAATCTGCCAGAAGATTGCCAAGGGCATGCCGGCAATCCTGATTCTGACCTGCGTTGGTGCGCTGGTTGGTACCTGGATGGCTTCCGGTACTATCCCGATGATGATTTATTATGGCGTACAGATTGTAAACCCGACCTTTATGCTGGTAACAGCTTTCCTGATTACCGCAGTAGTATCTATTGTAACCGGTACCTCCTGGGGCTCCGTTGCTACCATGGGTGTTGCACTGATGGGTATTGCCAGCACTTTAGGTGTAAACCTGGCAGCTACTGCCGGTGCTGTAATCGCCGGTTCTTATTTCGGTGATAAAATCTCCCCGCTGTCCGATACCACTAACCTGGCACCGGTTGCAGCAGGTTCTACTCTTTATGAGCACATTGCTCACATGTTCTGGACTACCGTTCCGGCAACTATTATTTCCCTGGTTGTTTATGCTTTCGTAGGCTTAAAGGGCAATATCGGCGGCGATGTTTCTTCCGAAGCAGTAAGCACCATGCTGACTCAGCTGGATGGCATGTACAACTTTAACATTCTGCTGATTCTGCCTGTACTGCTGATTCTGGCAGGCTCTATCTTTAAAAAACCGACTCTGCCGGTTATGATGGCTTCCACTGTTCTGGCTGGCGCTGAAGCATTGATTTTCCAAAACATCAACCTGAAAAATCTGCTGCTGGCTACCGTAAAAGGCTTCAAAATTTCTATGCTGACCACTCCCGGCTTTGACCCGGCTACCGCTGCTCCTCAGATTATTAAGCTGTTGAACCGCGGCGGTATGGCTGAAATCATGGGCACCACTCTGCTGGTATTCTGCGCATTCTGCTTTGCCGGTATCATGAGCAAGGCCGGCTGCCTGGAAGTAGTTCTGCAAAAAATCCTGACCTTTGCTAAGAGCACCGGTGATCTGATTGCTTCCACCGTTGCTTCCTGTATTACCATGGGCCTGTGCACCGGTAACTCCTACCTGTCCATTCTGATTCCCGGTGAAATGTTCCGTGATGCTTATAAAGCAAGAGGTCTTGCTGCGAAGAACCTGTCCCGTACCTTGGAGGATGCAGGTACTGTATTTGTACCGTTGGTTCCCTGGTCTGCAGCAGGTGCTTATATGACCGCCTGCACCGGCATTGAAACTCTGGATTATGCACCGTGGGCAATTCTCTGCTACACCGGTTTCATTATCGCTCTGTTCTACGGCTACACCGGTATCGGTATTGCTAAGCTGGAAGACGAAAAGAAATAAGCCGGTTGCGCAAGCAAGTCGGCAGTACTGAGCAACTGCTTAGTATACAATGAAAGGAAAAGTGACACATTTTGATTAAGTTAATTAGAAACGCTGACGTTTATGCACCTGCGCATCTTGGTAAAAAAGATGTGCTGGTTATTGCAGATAAGGTAGTGCGTATTGCTGATAAAATCGAAGGCTACGAAGGTATGCCTGAGGTTGAGGTATTTGATTTCAGCGGCAAAAAGCTGTTGCCCGGTTACATTGATATGCATATGCATATCACCGGCGGCGGCGGTGAGCAGGGCCCTGCTTCCCGCGTACCTGAAGCAATGCTGAGCCAGATTACCAGCTGCGGTATTACAACCGTTCTGGGCCTGCTGGGTACAGACGGTGTAGCCAGAAGCGTAGAAAACCTGGTGGCTAAGGCACGCGCACTGACGGAAGAAGGCATTACCGCCTACTGCCTGACCGGTGCTTACGGTATCCCTTCTCCGACCATTACCGGTTCTATCGAAAAGGATATCATGATGGTTCCACCGATTATCGGCACCAAGATTGCAGTAAGCGATCATCGTAGCTCTAATCCTCAGGGACCTGAGCTGATTGAGGTTGCTACCGCAACCCGTCGCGGTGGCCTGCTGGCTAACGTTGCCGGCCTGGTAACCATGCACATGGGCTCCGGTATCGGCAAGCTTGACCCGCTGTTCTACGCATTGGACCATTCCGATGTTCCTGCAAAGAACTTCCTGCCGACTCATATGCTGCGTACTCGCGAGCTGATGGAAGAAGGCGCAAAGCTGGTACGTCGCGGCGGTTACTTCGACATGACTGCCGGCAGCACTGATGAGGATATGGAAATCGGCGCAGAGCAGATTATGGAAATCCTGAGCTGGGAGGGTATGAGCACTGATCATCTGACGATGAGCAGTGATGCTTTCGGTTCCCAACCTAAGTTCAATGAAAATGGTGACTGCATTGGTCTCACCTACTGCTCTCCTAAATATCTGCATCTGACGATCAAGAGTCTGGTACGCCGTGGCCTGCCGTTGGAAGAGGCTATCAAGCTGCTGACCTCTACACCTGCCGAGCTGCTCGGCAAAACCGGCGTTAAAGGCTGCGTTGCAGTCGGCGCAGATGCTGACCTGTTGGTGTTGGACGAAAACCTGGATATCGACGCATTGTTTGCTAAAGGCCAGGTTGCACTTCTGGATAAAGAGATTGTACTTAAAGGCCGCTTTGAATAAGCTGCGGCTATGCGAATACAGACACATCGAAGATGGTGTGTCTGTATTTTTTTGACAAAAATCTTGACAACTTGCGTAATTTATGATAACATATCATACTACATCATTATTATTTTTGCAGGTGTAAATTTTGACAACAAATACTGCCGGGTCAGTGGTTGAACGGCGTATCTTGCTTATAATGAAAGATGAGGCAGATCATCGAAGACAACTGACAAGGTCCTTGTGGTAAGAACCTTGTTGTTTTTTTGTCACGCATGATTCGCCGAGTTTAGTGTGCTGATAATACAAGAAGGGGTGAGGAATTACATGTTTAAACCGGTTCCAGTAGGTGATAGGACTCGGTATAGTTATGCAAGAATCAATGAAATTTTGGCAATGCCTCATTTGATTGATATCCAGAGAAAATCCTACGAATGGTTCGTTCAAAAGGGCCTCATGGAGATTCTGCATGACATTTCTCCTATTAAAGACTTTGCAGGTAATCTGGAGCTTTCCTTTGAAAGCTTTGAATTAGGAACTCCTAAATACAGCGTTGAAGAGTGCAAGGAGAGAGATGAATCCTATTCTGCACCGATGAACGTTAAAGCACGCCTGATTTTCAAAGACAAGGAAAAAGGCGAAATTAAGGAATCCTCTGTATTTATGGGTGACTTCCCGCTGATGACCGATACCGGTACCTTTGTTATCAACGGTGCTGAACGTGTTATCGTCAGCCAGCTGGTGCGTTCTCCCGGCGTTTACTATAGTGTAACTATGGATCCCAGCGGTAAGAAGATTTACGGTACTACTGTAATTCCTAACCGTGGCGCTTGGATTGAATATGAAACTGACATTAATGATATTATTTCTGCTCGTGTAGACCGTACTCGTAAGGTTCCGGCAACCGTGTTGCTGCGTGCTCTTGGCTTGTCTTCCAATGATGAGATCCTGGCTTGCTTCGGCAATCATCCTGCGCTGCTGGCAACTCTGGAAAAGGATACTACCACTAACAGAGATGAAGCTATGCTGGAGCTTTACAAGAAGCTGCGTCCGGGCGAGCCTGTTATTCTGGAAAACGCCGTACAGCTGATTGAAAACACCTTCTTCGACAGCAAGCGTTATGACCTGGCTAATGTTGGCCGTTATAAGCTCAACAAAAAGCTTGGTTGGCGCAACCGCCTGAGCGGTACCGTACTGGCTGAGGCTATTGCTGATGAAGAAACCGGCGAAATCATCCTGCCAGCAGGCACTAAGATGACCGATGAAAATCTTGATAAGATTGCAGAGAGCGGCATTTATAACGAACGCGGTCTGCGTGCTGTCAAGATTCAGAACCATGAAGAAGAAATGCTTCTGATGTTCACCACCGGTATCGATGAAAAAATGCATACCGTTACCAATGAGGATGTATTTGCTTCCTTTAACTATTTGCTGAACCTGATGGATGGCCATGGCACTGGCGATGATATTGACCATTTGGGCAACCGTCGTGTACGCTGCGTTGGTGAATTGCTGCAAAACCAGTTCCGTATCGGTCTCTCCCGTATGGAGCGTGTAGTAAAAGAACGTATGACCATTCAGGACAACGAGGTTATTACCCCGCAGGCTCTGATTAACATCCGTCCTGTTGTTGCTGCTATTAAGGAGTTCTTCGGCAGCAGCCAGTTGTCCCAGTTCATGGACCAGAACAACCCTCTGGCAGAGCTTACTCATAAACGTCGTCTGTCTGCCCTCGGCCCCGGCGGTCTGTCCCGTGAGCGTGCAGGCTATGAAGTCCGCGACGTACACAACTCCCACTATGGCCGTATGTGTCCTATCGAGACGCCTGAAGGTCCTAACATCGGTTTGATCGGTTCTTTGTCCACCTATGCTGTTATTAATGAATACGGCTTTATGGAAACTCCGTACCGTGTTGTTGATAAAGAAAATAAACGTGTAACTGAAGAAATCAGATACATGACTGCGGACGAAGAAGATAAATATATCGTAGCACAGGCCAACGAACCGTTGGATGATGACGGCTACTTCCTGGGCGAGCGTGTTACCGCCCGTGCTAAGGATGATGTCCTCTCCATTACTCCGGATAAGGTTGACCTGATGGACGTTTCTCCTAAACAGGTAGTATCTATCGCAACCGCGCTGATTCCGTTCTTGGAGAACGATGACGCTAACCGTGCTCTGATGGGTGCGAACATGCAGCGTCAGGCTGTACCTCTGCTCTGCACTCAGGCTCCGATTATCGGTACCGGTATGGAATACAAGGTTGCTTCCGACTCCGGTGTCTGCGTTCTGGCTAAACGTGCCGGCGAAGTTATCCGCGTAGTAGGCAACGAAATCCGTGTACGTGCAGAAAACGGTGAAGTGGATGTATATCCGCTGCTGAAATTCAAACGTTCCAACCAAGGTACCTGTGTTAACCAGCGTCCTATCGTTTTCAAAGGCGACAAGGTTACCGAAAAGCAGATTCTGGCTGATGGCCCTGCTACCGATCATGGCGAGCTGGCTTTAGGTCACAACGTAATCGTTGCCTATATGCCTTGGGAAGGCTATAACTACGAGGATGCTGTTCTGCTGAACGAGGATCTGGTAAAGGCTGATATCTTTACATCTATTCATATTGAAGAATATGATTGTGATGCCCGCGATACCAAGCTTGGTAAAGAAGAAATTACCCGCGAGATTCCTAACGTATCCGACGAAGCTCTGAAGGATCTGGATGAGCGTGGTATTATCCGTATCGGTGCCGAAGTACGCCCCGGCGATATTCTGGTAGGTAAGGTTACTCCGAAAGGCGAAACCGAGCTGACTGCAGAAGAACGTCTGCTGCGTGCTATCTTCGGTGAAAAAGCACGTGAAGTACGTGACAGCTCCCTGCGTGTACCGCACGGCGAAGCAGGTAAGATTGTCAGCGTTAAGGTATTCAGCCGTGAAAACGGCGATGATCTGCCGCCGGGAGTAAACGAACAGGTTCGTGTACATATTGCTCAGAAACGTAAGATTTCCGAGGGCGATAAGATGGCAGGCCGTCACGGTAACAAGGGTGTCGTTTCCCGTATTATGGCACGTGAGGACATGCCTTTCCTGCCGACCGGTGAACCGGTACATATCGTACTGAACCCCCTGGGCGTACCTTCCCGTATGAACATCGGACAGGTACTGGAGAACCATTTGGGCTGGGCAGCACGTGCGCTGGGTATGGAAATTGATACTACCAACCTGGCAGCTAAGCTGAATGCCGTTGAAAAAACTGGCGCAGCAGAAGGTACTCCGGAATTTGAAGCAGCCTTCAAGGAAGAGCTGGCTAATTCCGAAACCGCTAAGAAATTAGAGCATTACGGCTACGATTATGAAAAATATGGTATGCCGGAA
The DNA here is from genome assembly GCF_958453765.1 of Phascolarctobacterium succinatutens. Lineage (GTDB taxonomy): Bacteria > Bacillota > Negativicutes > Acidaminococcales > Acidaminococcaceae > Phascolarctobacterium_A > Phascolarctobacterium_A succinatutens_B. The sequence goes on from NZ_CAUDZA010000006.1 coordinate 44,195, forward strand.
ACTGTTGAAATTGATAAATTCGGTGGCAAGAGCGTAAAAGCAGTACAGATTTCCGTACCTGTATTCGACGGTGCGCATGAGCAGGATATTGCTGATGCACTGGAGCTTGCAGGCATTGATAAAACTGCTAAGACCACTCTGTATGACGGTCGTACCGGTGAACCCTTCGATAACCCTGTTACCGTTGGTCTGACCTATTACCTCAAGCTTCACCATTTGGTTGATGATAAGATCCATGCCCGCAGCACCGGCCCGTACTCCTTGGTTACCCAGCAGCCGTTGGGTGGTAAAGCACAGTTCGGCGGCCAGAGATTCGGTGAGATGGAAGTTTGGGCGCTGGAAGCATACGGCGCTGCTTACACCCTGCAGGAAATCCTGACTGTTAAGTCCGATGACGTTGTTGGCCGTGTTAAGACCTACGAAGCAATCGTTAAGGGCGAAAATGTACCTGATCCTGGTATTCCTGAATCCTTCAAGGTACTGGTTAAGGAATTGCAGTCCATCGGTCTGGATATCAAGGTTCTCAACGAGGACGAGGAAGAGGTTTCCTTGCGCGACGATGAGGATGACGATATTGCAACGACCGCTCGCGAGGTTGATTTAGACATCAACGGCCAGGTTGTTGAAAACGCACCTGAAAAGCCTGTTGATGATTATGCTGATAATGACGCTACCGAGGATGATAGTGATTCTGGGGACATCATTGCCGATATGGGTAATTTCACTATTACCGATAATCCCGATGGTGACTTAGATGATCCGACTAATATGTAAGAGAAGGGAGCGAATGATTCTTGATCGACGTAAATAATTTTGTGTCTATGCGTATCGGTTTGGCTTCTCCGGACCAGATTAGAGCCTGGTCCTACGGCGAGGTAAAAAAACCCGAAACCATCAATTACAGAACCCTGAAGCCGGAACGGGATGGCCTGTTCTGCGAAAGAATCTTTGGCCCTACTAAGGATTGGGAATGTCATTGCGGCAAATATAAACGCATCCGTTATAAGGGTATTATCTGCGACAAGTGCGGCGTTGAAGTTACCCGCAGCAAGGTTCGTCGTGACCGTATGGGTCACATCGAATTGGCTGCGCCGGTTTCCCATATCTGGTACTTCAAGGGTATCCCCAGCCGTATGGGCTTGATTCTGGATATTTCTCCGCGTAGCCTGGAAAAGGTTTTGTATTTTGCAAGCTTCATCGTACTTGACCCGGGTGAAGGCACTGACCTGGTTAAAGGCCAGTTGCTGACCGAGCCTGAGTACATGGAAAAACGTGATAAATATCCTGAAGCAGGCATCCGTGTAGGTATGGGCGCTCAGGCTATTAAAGAGCTGCTGGAAGCTATTGATCTGGAAGCTTTGACAGAGCAGCTGCGCCATGAAATGAAGGAGCTGAGCGGTCAGCGCCGTGTACGTGCTATCCGCCGCCTGGAGGTAGCTGAAGCATTCCTGAAATCCGGCAACCGTCCTGAATGGATGATTATGGATGTAGTTCCGGTTATTCCGCCTGAACTGCGTCCTATGGTACAGCTGGATGGCGGTCGTTTCGCAACCTCCGACCTGAACGATCTGTATCGCCGTGTTATTAACCGTAACAACCGTTTGAAACGTCTGCTGGAGCTGCATGCGCCTGATATCATTGTCCGCAATGAAAAACGTATGCTGCAGGAAGCAGTAGACGCTTTGATTGATAACGGCCGTCGCGGCCGTCCGGTTACCGGCCCCGGCAACCGTCCTCTGAAATCCTTGTCCGACATGCTCAAGGGTAAACAAGGCCGTTTCCGTCAGAACCTGTTAGGTAAACGTGTTGACTATTCCGGCCGTTCCGTAATTGTTGTAGGTCCTGAGCTGAAAATGCATCAGTGCGGCCTGCCGAAGGAAATGGCTCTGGAGCTGTTCAAACCCTTCGTTATGAAGCGTTTGGTAAACAGCGGTGAAGCAACTAATATTAAGAGTGCTAAGCGCATGGTAGAGCGTGCTACCAACGCTGTATGGGACGTTCTGGAAGAGGTAATCAAAGAACATCCTGTACTGCTGAACCGTGCACCGACTCTGCACAGACTGGGCATTCAGGCTTTCGAGCCTATCCTGTCCGAAGGCCGTGCTATTAAGCTGCATCCTCTGGTATGTACCGCTTATAACGCTGACTTTGACGGTGACCAGATGGCTGTCCATCTGCCGCTTTCTGTTGAGGCTCAGGCTGAAGCACGTATGCTGATGATGTCTGTAAACAACATCCTGGCACCGAAAGACGGCAAGCCTGTTGCTGTTCCTACCCAGGATATGGTTTTGGGCTCCTACTATCTGACTATTGAAAAGACCAGCAAGGATGACCCGAACGTTAAGGGTGAAGGAACCCGCTACAGCAGCGTGGATGAAGCTCAGCTGGCTTACTTCCACCATGCGGTAGATCTGCAGGTACCTATCGAGGTTTATATTCCCAACAGCGAAATCTATGATGAGGAAAAGGGTGCAGCTGTCGGCGAAACCGGTATGTCCCTGGTAGTTACAACTGTAGGTAACACTATTTTCAATGGCGAGCTGCCTCTGGAAATGCGTTACTATCATAAAGAAAAAGATCAGGTTGTTGAGAAGCGCCTGGATGCTTCCGGTAATATTGTGGAAACAACCGTTGAAGTTGAGCGTTGGCATCTCGGCAAGCTGATTGACAAGAAAGAATTGGGCAGACTCGTTGCTAAGGCTCACAAGCTGTACGGCAACCTGCGTACTGCCGAGATTCTGGATATTGTTAAGAAAATGGGTTACGATAATGCTTGTAAATCCGGTATTTCTATCGCAACCTCCGATATTCAGATTCCTGCTGAAAAAGAAGTTATTCTGGAAGCAACAGAGCATGAGGTTGATAAGGTTGAGCGCCTCTTCCGCCGTGGTTTGATGAGCGATGACGAACGTTATCGTAAGGTAATTGACCTGTGGAACGAAGCAACCGATAAGGTTACCGATAAGCTGATGAAATCCACCATGAACAAGTTCAATCCTGTTTCCATGATGGCTGACTCCGGTGCCCGCGGTAACAAACAGCAGATTCGTCAGCTGGCCGGTATGCGTGGTTTGATGGCCGATCCTTCCGGTCGTATCATTGACCGTCCTATCAAATCTAACTTCCGTGAAGGCCTGACCATTTTGGAATACTTCATTTCTTCTCATGGTGCTCGTAAAGGCTTGGCCGATACCGCACTGCGTACCGCTGACTCCGGTTACCTGACTCGTCGTCTGGTTGACGTTGCACAGGACGTAATTGTCCGTGAGGATGATTGCGATATCGTTGGTATGAACCTGGTTAAGGAACGCAGCCGTCTGAGCAAGGCTGTTCTTGGTGCAAGCCAGAACAAAATCCGCGAAAAGGTTATGGGCCGTACCCTGGCTTCCGGCGTACTTGATGAAGAAGGCAACCTGATTGCTGAAGCAGATACCAACATCACTGAAGAGCTTTTTGCTAAGCTCAATGATGCCGGTGTTGAAGAAATCAATCTCTATTCCGACGAAGATATGAACGGTGAGGATATCGAAAATGTCCGCATCAACATCAGTGATACCTTTGCTCATAATGTGCTGAAGGAAGCAATGATGCATAACTTCAACGGCAAAGAGGTAGCAGCAGATATTGTTAACGGTGCAGGCGAGGTGCTGGCACATACCGGCGAAACTATGACCGAAGACATTATCAACGCTGTTCTGGCTGACGGTACCGTTAAGGAGCTGCGTATCCGTAATAACGAAATTGCCGGCATTGAGGTTGAGGCAATTACCGAAGGCAAAAAAGAGAAAACCATCATTGAAACCCTGCATGACCGTATCATTGGCCGTAACCTGGCTGAGGATATTCTGGATGAAAACGGTGAAATTCTCTATCATATCAATGAATATGTTACCGAGCCTATGGCAGAACGTATCTGCCAGCTGCGTGAAAAGGTTAAAATCCGTAGCGTACTTACTTGTAAGGCTAAATTCGGCGTTTGCCGCAAATGCTATGGCCGTAACCTGGCAACCGGTAAGAACGTTGATGTTGGTGAGGCAGTCGGCACTATTGCCGCACAGTCCATCGGCGAACCTGGTACTCAGCTGACCATGCGTACGTTCCATACCGGCGGCGTTGCAGGTGCAGACGATATTACCCAAGGTCTGCCTCGTGTCGAGGAGCTGTTCGAAGCACGTAAACCGAAACATCCCGGCATTCTGTCCGAGGTTGCAGGTCACGTACATATTACTCAGGAAGGCAACAGCCGCAAGGTAACCGTAATGGCACTGGATGGCGAAAACCAGGAATACCAGATTCCTTACGGCGCTAAGCTGTCTGTTGTTGAGGGAGAGGAAATCGCTAAGGGCGACCGTCTGACCGAAGGTTCTCTTAACCCGCATGACGTACTGCGTATCAGCGGCGTGAAGGCTACCCAGAACTATCTGGTATCTCAGGTAGTAGGCGTTTATAAGTCTCAGGGCGTAGATATCAACAGTAAGCACATCGAGGTTATGGTTCGTCAGATGATGCGTAAAATCCGCATCGAGGAATCCGGTGACACTACAATGCTGCCGGGTGAAGACGTTGATGTGGCAGAATTTGAAGAGCAGAATACCGAGATGCTGGAAGCAGGCAAGACTCCTGCAGAAGGCCGTGCTATCCTGCTGGGTATCACCAAAGCTTCTTTGGCTACCGACTCCTTCCTGTCCGCTGCTTCCTTCCAGGAAACCACCCGCGTACTCACCAATGCCGCTATCAAGGGCAAGGTTGACCCGCTGCTGGGCCTGAAAGAAAACGTTATCATCGGTAAGCTGATTCCGGCAGGTACCGGTATGAGCCGTTATCGTGATATCAAAGTTAAATATAATGTTCCGATGCCCGAAGTTGCAACTGCTGAAACCGCAGCAGAGGAAACTACCGATAAGGAATAACGTATAAGCAAGCGCGCCTCAAAGCCTCAAGCTCTGAGGCGCTTTGCTCTTTAAGGAGAACGAATTTATGCTGATAAAAAAATTCCCTGTTCCCTGCCGCGTTGATTATGTTCCTTCTCCCTATGAGCCGGATGAGGACGGCGTGCAGGATGTCGGCTATTATAACGGCAAGCTGAGTGATGGCCGTGCCTATCGCCTAGAATGCTGGCGTATGGACGATATGCTGATGCTGACAGTAATGTTTTCCGACTGCTGCCTTGAGGGCTACAGACGTGAGGATATGGCGCTTTTGCTGGAGCTGGAAGATATCGTATGCTTTACAGGTACCAGCCGTAAGCTGCAGGCCACACGCACGGAGGATGACCGCGGACAGACTGTATGGGCCATTAATATAATGTTGGCTAATAAAAAAGGCACCTATGCGGAAATTGTGCCGTCATTGAACAGATATATCATGTAAGACAATCGCTGCTGAAGGCAAAGCCTTGGCAGCGATTTTTTCAGTTAAAATTAATTTTACATGTCTATACTGCATTATGATACAATAGCTGTAATGGAGGCGGAAGCAATGAAGATTTTATTAGCTGAGGATGATATAAATTTAGGCAAGCTTTTGAGTATGCTGCTGAAAAAGCAAAATATAACCATAAACTGGGTGCAGGATGGCGAGGCTGCCTATGATGCTGTGTATGCCGACGGTTATGATGTGCTGGTTCTGGACTGGATGATGCCTCTTTTAAGCGGCCTTGACCTGTGCAAGCGCCTACGTGAGGAGGATTATCAGGGCAAAATATTGCTGCTGACGGCAAAGGATACCTTGGCGGATAAGGTGGAGGGATTAAACAGCGGTGCGGACGACTATCTGGTAAAGCCTTTTGAGCTGGAGGAGCTGGTGGCGCGTCTGAACGCTCTATGCCGCCGCCAGGGACAGTACAGCGCGGAAAAGCTGCGTTACGGTGCTTATACTTTGGAAAGCTCTACCTATTGCCTGGCATACGGTGAGCGCCGTGTGGAGCTGCGCCCGCGTGAATTTAAGCTGCTGGAGCTGCTTTTGCGTAACCGCAGGCAGGTTATGCCGCGTGCGGTGCTGCAGGAGCGTATCTGGGGCATTGACAGCGATGTGACGGACAATAATCTTGACGTGCATATCCGTCTGCTGCGTAAAAAGATTATGGAGCTGAACGGAGAAGAGTTAATTAAAACGATGCGGGGCGTAGGCTATTATGTGGAATAAGCCTTTTGAAAAGCTGCGCAGGCGTATGACCTGTTTATATGCAGTCATCTTCGGTGCTTTGATTTTGGTAATTGTGGCTGCTGCCTATACCTTTATCTGGTGGGAGATATTGGCGCATGAAAAGGAAAACCTTGTAGCGCAGATTTACCATGAGGGCGAGGAATGGGTGGAGTCCGAGGAGGCTCCCTGTTCTGAAGCAGCTATCCGCAGCGGCAAGATGCTTGCTTACTTTGTGGATGCGGACGGTACGAGAGTTATTTTGAACCAGCTGGGGCAGGGCGAGGCCGGACAGAAAATCATACAGCATAAAGCTGACTGGCCGAAAGAGCTGAATACATCGCGCCTTTTGCGGATGCATGGAGCAAACGGCGAGCGTTATCGTTATTTGGCTGCTGTTGCTCCTGTTATTGATGGTGATAAGCAGGTTGGCAGGCTTTATATGTTCAAGAATATGGAGTTTTATTACCATGCTGCTTATAAAACATTGTTTTTGCTTTTGTGTATTGCCCTGGTGCTGTATTTTGCCGCCTGCTATTTCGGCTATTGGCTTGCCGGCCGCAATATACGTCCGCTAAGCAATATGTATGCCAAGCAGCAGCAGTTCACGGCAGACGCTTCGCATGAGATGCGCACACCGCTTGCCGTTATGAAGCTGGCTGTACAGGGACTGCAGGAGGATGAGGACAGCAGGCTGAGCGATTTTGCTAAAGAGTCGGTAGCAATGCTGCAAAGCGAATCTGAAAGACTTAGCCGTCTGACGGAAAATCTTATGACACTGGCACGCAGTGACGAGGATTTTCTGCCGGTGTATACTGCGCAGGTGGATATGACGGCAATGTGTAAAAAGGTTGCAGCGCAGATGACGCTTTTGGCAGCGGAAAAAAGGCTGCAGTTGAAGCAGGAAATCCAGGATAATCTGATAATGCAGGGTGATGAAATGGCTTTATCGCGCTTGCTGATTATTTTGCTGGATAATGCTATGAAGTATTCACCGGAGCAGACGCAAATTACTCTGCGTGCAGCCAAGGTGAAAACGCATCTGGTACTGGAGGTACGTGATGAGGGCTGTGGCATCAGTGACGAAGATAAGCAGAAGATTTTTGACCGCTTCTTTCGTGTGGACAAGGCTCGCAGCCGCAGTCAGGGTGGTCTGGGCTTAGGCTTGTCGCTGGCGTTGGCTATTGTGCGGCAGCATGGCGGCAGCATCAAGGTCCTCGACAACAAGCCGCGGGGAACTATCATATATGTGAAGCTACCGATGGCTGCAAAGTAATCCTTAAGCTTTCTTACAAGCTGAAATTAAGATGAATACCCCTTTCAGTAATCATTAAGTGAAGGTGTTTATACTGTGCTTAATGAAAAGCGGAGTGTAAAAGCTCTGCTGCTGAAGGGGGATTTTCTTATGCCACGAAAATATTGGCTGCTGCTTTTTACAGCTGCCGCAGCATTGCTTTTTGCGGGTAATGGCAGCCTGCTGATTACAGACAGCGTAGAATCTAATTATACCTTGACGGCGAAGGAAATGGTGCTGAGCGGCGATTGGCTGTCACCGCAGATTTACGGTCATTATTGGTATGATAAGCCGATTTTCTTTTATTGGCTGACGGCGTTGGCTTATAAAATGTTTGGCTTTACTGAATTTGCCTCGCGCTTCTTCCCAGCGTTGTTCGGTTTAGGCAGCGTGGCATTATTGGCGTGGGGCGGCAGCAAGCTGGAAAATGTGCGCAGCGGTTTCATCAGTGCATTGGTACTGCTGAGCAGTGTAGAATTTTTTCTGATCAGCAAGTCGGTGATTACAGATGCTGTATTGTTCTTTTTCTTCAGTGCGACATTGCTGTTTTTCTATCTTGGCTATCGTGACGGCAGGGCGCGCTATTGGTACATTATGTATGCTGCAGCAGGCTTTGCGGTTTTGACTAAGGGTCCGATTGGCGTGCTGCTGCCGGGATTGATTATTACGTTATTCCTGTTGTGGCAGCGTGATTGGCACGTACTGAAGCGCATGCATCTTGTAAGCGGCACATTGCTTTGTGTGGCGGTTGCTGTGCCTTGGTATGCTGTAATGTACAGTCTGCACGGCAGTGATTTCCTCAATACCTTCTTCGGCACACACAACTTCCTGCGCGCAACGGTATCGGAACATCCGCGTGACGATGTATTTTATTATTATACGCTGGTAAATCTGCTGGCGCTGTTTCCGTGGAGCGGACTTGTTCCATGGACTGCTTATAAATGGTGGCGGCAGGGACAGCGCAGCCTGGAAGAACAGCAAAAATTTTTACTGCTGTGGGCACTTGTTGTTTTCGTTTTCTTTCAATGTATGGCAACGAAATACATCACATATACCTATCCGCTGCTTTTTCCGGTCAGCCTTTTGCTGGGAAGCATGCTGGCAAAATATACGGACTGTGTGGATGGCGGTTATATGATATTTGTCGGCGGAGGCTTTGGTTTGCTGCTTGTGGGAGCATGGTTTGCGGTAAGTCATCAGCTTATAGCATCTGAGCTGCTGTTCTTGCTGCCGCTGGCGCTGATTATCGGCGTGATGCTTGATTATATACTGCGCTTAGTGACGGGCGAGCGTGTCTGCAGTATTGCGGCTATGTCGGCAGTATTTTATATTGCGCTTATTTTCAGTCTTGCTATACCATTCAGTGAGCAGCGCAGTGCGAAGAATTTGGGTGAGATGCTGACGGAAAATGATGTACATGAGGTAGGCTTATATGGCAAATATCCTACTTCTGCAGTTTTTTACAGCAGCAGTAAAATTGTCAAGCTGATGCATGAGCGTGAGGTTGCAGGCTATGTGCCTAAGGATTTTTCCTGGACAAGCAAGAACGTTATGCCTTACGCAACACTGGAGCAGAATCCGTATCGTTTTGTTGTTGTTACGCCCAAAAGCTATGATAGATTTATTGCTCAACAGAATAAAAAATGGCAGGTTATTGATGCCGATAAAAGTTGGATTGTGCTGAGAATGAAAAAGGGGTGAGCTGAGCTATTATTGTCTATATAACCGATAAGTGCCTGTGACGTGATGTTGCAGGCGCTTTTAATAATTTTTTGATAAATTAAAGTGTATTTAAGCTTAAAATATTATGCTATAATAAGAAAATGATAACTGAATTGGAGGGGGAAGCATGCACAATAAAAATTCCGCTATGGCGTTTATCGTGCTGCTTGGTGTTGTCAGCTTGTTCAGCGATATGACACATGAAGCGGCGACAAGTATTAAGGGAGCGTATTTATTAATTTTAGGAGCAAGTGCTTCTACCATCGGTTTTATCTCCGGCATAGGCGAGCTTTTAGGCTATGGCCTGCGTTATCTTTTTGGCCGATTAGTTGATAAAACGCACAACTATTGGGGCTTTATGATTTTAGGCTATGCTGTAGACGTTTTTGCGGTGCCGGCATTGGCGCTTGTGCATCGTGACGGCTGGATAGCCGCCTGTGTACTGCTCGTTGTTGAGCGCATCGGCAAGGCGATAAAAAAGCCTGCGAAGAACACAATTCTTTCCTTTGCGGCTTCACAGGAGGGTGTAGGTAAAAGCTTTGCTATTCAGGAAGCCCTGGATCAGCTTGGTGCTTTTATCGGTCCTCTGCTGCTTTATGTAATAATGCTTTATAAAAATGGTGATGAATACGAGGTATATAATGCAGCCTTTGCTTTTCTGACGTTGCCGGCAGTCTGTACAATTGCTTTTTTACTGTTTGCTAAAAGCCGTTTCCCGAATCCGGAAGCCTTTGAGCCGGAAGCTAAGGAGAACAAAAAGAATAGCTTTGTAGGCAGGAAAAGCTTTTATTTGTATCTTGCAGGTATCAGCTGTTTTGCTTTCGGATTTGTAGATTTTCCGCTGGTGACTATGCATTTGGCAAAAAATAAGCTTTTTGATGACAGTATTTTGCCGTTGCTTTATTCCGGTGCGATGCTTGTGGATGCGGTGGCAGCGCTTTTCTTTGGCTGGCTGTTTGACAAAATGCGCACGAAGGCATTGGTTATTTCTACTGCGATTTCCGCGTTCTTTGCTGTGTTTGCTTTTGGCGCGACTTCGCCTGCTATGATTATGCTGGGTATTGCTTTGTGGGGTGTAGGCATGGGCGCTCAGGAATCAATTATGAAGGCTGCGGTTGCCACCATGACGAGCAAGGAGCATCGTGCCAGCAGCTACGGTGCGTTCGAATTTTTCTTTGGCTTAGCGTGGTTTTTGGGCAGCTGGCTGTTGGGAGCTGTTTATGATTATTCATTGAATACCTTCATCATTGTTTCTGTTGCGGCACAGCTTATTGCTTTCCCCTGTTATCTTTTAAGTGAGCGCAGCTTTGCAAGTGAAAATTGCCAATAATTTGCTTCAAACGTTACAGTAGCTTATGTATTCGTGTATACATAAAAAATTATTGAAAAAAGACTTGCGTTCTTCAAAAAGTGTGTTATAATAGCGTACATAAGTAAATAACGAGTGGATGATGTATATGGGAGAAGGCACTGCCTACCGAAGGAGCAAAACTCTCAGGTGCTTAATTTTAAGCAGGAACCGTATGCTGACACAACTCTGGAGAGTCCCTTAAATGGGCGCCGAAGGTGCAAAGATGTCTTCTGAAATTCAGAAACGTCCTTATCTCTCAGGCCAGTGGACAGAGCAAAGCTTATGTGATGGCGCTATTGCCTATCATATGTCATTGACTTTTACCGGAGTATTTTTTGTATACTCCGGTTTTTTATTTGCTTATAAATAATTAATGGGAATTTAAAGGGAGATGTTTGAATCATGTTGGAAATTTTGAATGAAATTGATGCGTTTGTCTGGGGTCCGCCGCTTCTGGTACTTTTGGTTGGTACCGGTATTCTGCTGACCTTCCGTCTGAAGTTGCTGCAGGTTTTCAAGCTGCCGCAGGCTTTGGGCCTGATCTTCAGTGCCAAGAACGATGGCAGTGGTGACGTAAACAGCTTTAAAGCATTGTGTACCGCACTTGCTGCAACTGTTGGTACCGGTAACATCGTTGGTGTTGCAACTGCAATTAAAGCAGGTGGCCCGGGCGCTTTGTTCTGGATGTGGATGGCAGCCTTCTTCGGTATGGCAACCAAATATTCCGAATGTCTGTTGGCTGTAAAATATCGTACTGTCGATGCTAACGGCAATATTTCCGGTGGTCCGATGTACTACATTGAAAATGGTCTTGGCAAAAAATACAAACCGTTGGCTGTTATGTTTGCTGTATTCGGTGTTCTGTGCGCATACTTTGGTATCGGTACCTTTGCTCAGGTAAACTCCATTGTTGAAATTACCCAGATTTCTGCAGGTATTCCTGTTGTTTACACCGGTATTGCTCTGACTGTTGTTGTTGCTGCTGTAACCATCGGCGGTCTGAAATCCATCGCAACTGTTGCTGCAAAGGTAGTTCCTGCTATGGCTCTGCTGTACTTCCTGACTACTGTTGGTATCATGATTGTTTTTGCAGACCAGGTTCCTGCTGCAATCGCAACTGTACTTAATTCTGCTTTCACTCCGACTGCTGCTCAAGGCGGTTTCCTTGGTGCAACCGTTATGCTGGCAATGCGCAGTGGTGTTGCCCGCGGCGTATTCTCCAACGAATCCGGCTTAGGTTCTGCTCCTATCGTAGCTGCTGCTGCTAAAACTAAATGGGCTGCAGAGCAAGGCTTGATTTCTATGACCGGTACTTTTATTGATACTATCATCATTTGTACTCTGACCGGCTTGTCCCTGGTTGTCAGCGGTGTATGGTGCGGACCTCTGAACGGTGCTGCAATGACTGAATCTGCCTTCACCATGGCGTTCCCTGCATTTGGCAGCATTCTGCTGTTGGTTGGCCTTGTACTCTTTGCTTTCACCACTATCCTTGGCTGGAACTACTACGGTGAACGCTGTGTAGAATATCTGATGGGCGTAAAGGCAATTCTGCCGTACCGCATTATTTTCATCTGCCTTATTGCCTGCGGTCCTTTCCTGAAGCTGGAAGAGATTTGGGTTTTGGCGGATATTGTTAATGGCCTGATGGCTATTCCTAACTTAATTGCTCTGATTGCTTTGTCCGGCGTAGTTGTTGCCGAAACCAAGGCTTATCAGAAGCATCTGGATGAAGAAAAGAATAAATAAGTAAGCCTAGTATTTCATCTTTATATAGCAAAGCGGCGTTGTGCGACTCTCCCCAGAGTTCCCACAGCGCCGTTTTGTTATTAAAAAAATCAATAAACATACGTCGGTTTACAGTTTTATATGTATGCGTGTATACATTGACGTAAACTCTTGATTTTAAGTTCAAATGTGTTATAATCAGATACATAAGTAAATAGTGAGTGGATGAAGTACGCAGGAGAAGGCAATGCCTACCGAAGGAGCAAAAACTCTCAGGTGCTTATCAAAAGCAAGAACCGTGTACAGACACAACTCTGGAGAGTCCCTTAAATGGGCGCCGAAGGTGCAAAGATGTGCGTATACACATCCTTATCTCTCAGGCCAGTGGACGGAGCAAAACAACAATGATAGCATAGCTATCAGGGCCGCTGACAAACCGGAGTATCGGATAATCATACTCCGGCTTTTTATTTACTTAGGGAACTTTGAAAATGAGAGGGGAAATCATTATGTTGGAAACATTGAATGCAATTGATTCGTTTGTCTGGGGTCCGCCGCTACTGGTGCTGCTTGTAGGTACCGGCATTATGCTGACTATTCGTTTAGGCTTGTTGCAGGTATTGAAGCTGCCGCAGGCATTGAAGCTTATCTTCTGCGCTAAGAATGAAGGTCATGGTGACGTAAACAGCTTTAAAGCTCTGTGTACCGCACTTGCCGCAACTGTTGGTACCGGTAACATTGTCGGTGTTGCTACCGCAATTAAGGCCGGTGGCCCCGGTGCATTGTTCTGGATGTGGCTGGCTGCCTTCTTCGGTATGGCAACCAAATATGCAGAATGCCTGCTGGCTGTAAAATATCGTACTGTCGACGCTAACGGCAATATCTCCGGCGGTCCGATGTATTACATTCAAAACGGCCTCGGCAAGCAATATAAACCATTGGCAATTATGTTCTGTGTCTTCGGTATCATGTGCGCATACTTCGGCGTAGGTACCTTTGCTCAGGTAAACTCCATAGTTGAGATTACCAAAATCTCTGTCGGCATCCCGGTTATCTACACCGGTATTGCTCTTACCGTATTGGTTGCTGCTGTAACCATCGGCGGTCTGAAATCTATCTCTAATGTTTCTTCTAAGGTTGTTCCCGGCATGGCGGTAATTTACTTCTTTACTACCTTGGGCATTTTGGTTAGCTTCGCCGACCAGGTACCGGGCGCTATTGCACTGGTTATTGAAAGCGCTTTCACTACTACTGCTGCACAGGGCGGTTTCCTTGGAGCAACTGTTATGCTGGCGATGCGTAATGGCGTTGCCCGCGGCGTATTCTCTAACGAATCCGGCTTAGGCTCTGCTCCTATCGTAGCAGCTGCTGCCAAAACTCATTGGCCTGCTGAACAAGGTCTGGTTTCCATGACCGGTACCTTCATTGATACTATCATCATCTGCACCATGACCGGTTTGTCCTTGATTGTTACCGGCGTTTGGAACGGCGATCTCAACGGTGCTGCAATGACTAATGCAGCCTTCAGCTCTGCATTCCCTGCCTTTGGTACTTGGTTACTGTTGGTTGGCCTGGTGCTCTTCGCCTTCACTACTATCCTTGGCTGGAACTACTACGGCGAACGTTGTGTAGAATATCTGATGGGTGTTAAAGCAATTCTTCCGTATCGCATCGGTTTCATTATTCTTGTAGCTGTTGGCCCGTTCCTGAAACTGGAAGAAATCTGGGTTATGTCCGATATTGTTAACGGTCTGATGGCTCTGCCTAACCTGATTGCTCTGGTTGCTCTTTCTGGCGTAGTTGTTGCTGAAACTAAGGCATATCAACAACATCTCAAGGAAGAATCTGAGCTGGTTCCGGCAAAATTAGCCGAAGAAACCAATCATTAAGTTTTCCCAATTAATTTAATATAGGCAGCGGCACTGTGAGACTCTCCCCAGAGTTCCCACAGTGCCGCTTGCCTTTGCGCTTGCACAAAAGTTAGCGGTATGCTAAACTAGCCTTAGAGAGATTACTTACAATCTTTTAAATCAAATGTATCAGTAACCAACTACGTGTATATTTTTCGGTGTGCCGGTTGGTTTGTCAGTATCAGTAGATGAAAGGAAGTGTGCAATGAGCATTATCGGTAATATTATCTGGTTTTTATTTGGCGGTATTTTAGCAGGCATTATCTGGTATCTGGTAGGCCTGTTATGGTGTTTGACGATTATCGGTATTCCGGTAGGACTGCAGTGCTTTAAGCTGGGACGCTTGAGCTTCTTCCCCTTTGGCAAGGACGTAGTTTTGAGCGGTGAAACAACCTCATTGCTGTTAAATATTTTTTGGCTGATTTTTGGCGGTATCGAGCTGGCAATTACGCATGCTGTTTTTGCTGTAATTTTGTGCTGCACGATTATCGGCATTCCCTTCGGCATGCAGCATTTTAAGCTGGCTAAGCTGGCATTGCTGCCGTTTGGAGCACAGATTACGGATAAATAAGCATTAAACTTAAATGCAAGAATAGTTCATGCAGGAATTTTATTCACGATTTCTTCAAAACTTTGCCCTTGCTATGTCACAGCAATATAGTATACTATGAATGTAGCAAGAAGTTGCTACACCCTTCCCATCAAATTCATCATAAACAGCTTTCCTAAGAGAAACAGCCTGCAATATCCCCTGCAGGCTGTTTTCTCGTTTATTGGCAAGACTGCTGCTTTTTTATCATAAATTTGCAGTAGTCTTTCTTTTTACTGGAAAATACTTTCTGATATTGGTAAAATAAAGGTTATAGTATTGTTAGTTATAATGGGGGGACTGAAAATGATCTTTTTGGCAATGATTCTGTTAGGCTGTCTGCTTGGCTTTGCCGGTGCAGGTGGTGCAGGCTTAACGATTACACTGCTTTCTGTAGGCTTTGGTGTGCCGATTCATACTGCGCTTGGTGTTGCGCTGGCTGCTATGTCATTTACGATGCTTTCCGGTGCCGTAAGCCATTTTCGTGAAGGTGATGTACTGCTGCGCCTAGGGCTGACAACCGGCGGTGCCGGTATGCTGGGAGCCTTTGCCGGCGCACGTATTTCTGATGCCTTGCCGGGAGATATTTTATCAAAAATGACAGCAGCCTTGATGCTTGCATCATCGGTATTGCTTTACTTTATTCTTTTTCGTAAGGATATGCTGGACAGCTTTGTGGCAAAACATGCATCGAAAGCAGAGGGCGCAAGCTTTTATGCACATGCGCTGACAATCGGTGTAGTTACCGGCTTTTTGAGCGGAGCCTTCGGTATCGGTGCGACAGCCTTTATCCAGATAAGCCTGATGCTGTTTTTCGGTGTATCGCTTTATCATGCCATCGGTACAACGATGTTGGTTATTTTGCCGATTTCTGTTTCCGGCGGTTTAGGATATTTAGTCAATGGTCACCTTGATTTTTATATTTTTCTTCAGACCTTGGGTGGTCTGACTATCGGCGCATATTTGGGTGCCAAGCTTACGCGTCTGGCGTCGCGCAATACTTTGCGTTATATTGTTCTCAGTATGCCGACCATAGGCGGACTGATGCTTCTATTTAAGTAAAAAATAAGCCGTAAACGTGCTTTAGCGTTTATGGTTTACTTTTTTAGCATTATGGTTAACCTTGCGATAAAAGAAGGTTGACTAATCTTTTTATCACGTATATAATTAGTAAGTACACGAATTTATGATGGAGGCACTGTTGTGATTAGTATAAAGAATTTGAAGCATTACTATACAGATGCTGATGGCAATGAGGTAAGAGCACTGGATGGCGTAAGCCTGGAGATTAGGCAGGGCGAATTTGTTGCTGTTATCGGCGCTAACGGTAGCGGCAAATCTACGCTGGCACGTCATTTGAACGCATTGCTGCTGCCGACAGACGGCACTGTGCTGGTAGATGGTATGGATACTGAAGATGAGAGCAAAATGTGGGATATCCGCCAAAAGGTTGGCATGGTGTTCCAAAATCCCGATAACCAGATAGTTGCTGCGATTGTGGAAGAGGACGTGGCCTTCGGCCCGGAAAACATCGGCGTACCTGGTCCGGAAATACCGCAGCGTGTAGCAGATTCATTAGCTGCAGTAGGCATGACGGAATATGCCAAGCACGCACCGCATCTTTTGAGCGGCGGCCAAAAGCAGCGTGTGGCTATAGCAGGTATTCTGGCACTGCAGCCGGAATGCATTGTGCTGGACGAGCCTACAGCAATGCTCGATCCGCAGGGACGCAAGGAAATCGTCGGCACTGTACGCAAGCTTAATGAAGAAAAAAAGATGACCATAGTTTATATTACGCATTACATGGTGGAAGCCTTGGCTGCCGACCGCGTAGTTGTAATGGAAAAAGGTCATATTAGATTTATGGGTACTCCGCGTGAGGTTTTCAGCAGAGTGGATGAGCTGGAGGCCTTGGGACTGGAGGCTCCGCTGGCAGCGAAGGTAGCCAGTGAGCTGCGCAAAAGCGGTGTAAAGCTGCCGCAGGATATTATTACAGATGAGGAGCTGGCGCAGGCATTATGTCAATAAAACTTTCTAATATATATCATACATATTCCAAGGGCACGCCGTTTGAACGCCTGGCGCTCAATGACGTGTCGCTGGAGATTTCCAAGGGCGAAATAGTTGCCATTATAGGACACACAGGCAGCGGCAAATCTACCTTAGTACAGCATTTAAACGGCTTGCTGAAGCCGGATAAGGGCAGCGCAAGCATTGATGACATTGATATTACTGCCAAGGGTGCAGAGGCCAAGACTGCACGCCAGCAGGTAGGCATGGTATTCCAGTATCCCGAGCATCAGCTGTTTGCGGAAACTGTTTTTGAGGATATCGCTTTCGGTCCGCGCAATAAAGGCTTTGCCGAGGATGAGGTAGAAAAGCAGGTGCGTGAAGCTATGGCCTTCGTCGGCCTGGATTATGATACCTATGCGCAGCGCTCTCCCTTTCAGCTGAGCGGCGGCCAGATGCGCCGTGTAGCGATTGCCGGCGTAGTTGCGATGAACCCGGATTATCTGGTTTTGGACGAGCCTTCCGCAGGCTTGGACCCGCGCAGCCGCAATGCAGTATTCAAGGAAATCATGTCGCTGCACAAGAGCCGCGGCATTGCCATTGTTTTGGTAACGCACAGCATGGAGGAGGCAGTAAAATATGCTGACCGCCTGCTGGTTATCAACGCCGGCAAGGTGCTGTTCGACGGCACTCCCGCAGATATTTTCAAGCAGCATGCCGATGAGCTGGTCAAGGTTGGCGTAGATGTGCCGCAGGTTTACAAGCTGGCTGATTTACTGCGCAAAAACGGCCTGGCAGTGAAAGAGAATATTAAAGACGATATGAGCCTGGTTAAGGCGATTAAGCAAGCAAAGGGGTGGAAATAATGCTGACAGATATAACCTTAGGACAATATTTCCCCGGTAACTCCTTTATCCATAAGCTTGATCCGCGTACTAAGCTGTTGGCTACCTTGATTTATATCATTGCTATTTTCTTTGCGGTAACGCCGTTGGCTTATGGCATTCTGACCGCCTTTGCAGCTGTGGTAATTCTTATATCAAGAGTACCGTGGATGCTGGTCTTTAAATCATTGAAGCCTATCTGGATTATCGTTATTCTTACGATGCTGATTCATATGTTTACAGCTCCCGGTGAGCATATTGTCTTTTCCTGGAAGTTTTTGAGCGTAACTGCCGAAGGTATCGACATGGGCGTAAAGATGGCTGTACGCCTGATTCTGCTGCTGCTGTTTTCTTCGGTGCTGACCTTTACGACATCGCCGATTGTACTGACAGACGGTATTGAAAATCTGCTGCGTCCGTTCAAAAAGCTGGGTGTTCCGGCGCATGAGCTGGCTATGATGATGACCATTGCTTTGCGCTTTATTCCTACATTATTGGATGAAACAGACCGCATTATGAAGGCGCAGACATCTCGTGGCGCTGATTTTGCCAGCGGTAATATTTTCCAGAGAATGAAAAATATGCTGCCTTTGCTGGTACCGCTGTTTATCAGTGCCTTCCGCCGTGCCGATGAATTGGCTGTTGCAATGGAAGCTCGCTGCTATCGCGGCGGTGAAGGACGTACGCGCATGCATGAGCTGGCATATGCCGGCCGCGATTACCTGGCCTTTGCTTTGATTATTATACTGGCGGTTGGCCTCGCAGTACTGCGCTGGGGGAATGTATGCGTACAATAAAGCTGGTTGTAGCCTATGACGGCAGTGCCTATCATGGCTTTCAGAAGCAGAAAAACGTGCAGACGGTGCAAAATGTGCTGGAAGAAGTGTTGACTATGCTGTGCGGCGAAAAAGTAGTAACCGCAGGCAGTGGGCGCACGGATGCCGGGGTACATGCTTTGGCGCAGACAGTGACCTTTACTACGAACGGACGCATTCCCTGTGCTAATCTGGTGCGTGCGGCGGCAAGCCTGCTGCCGGAGGATATCGTGGTTGTGAGCGCCGAGGAGATGCCGGAAGGCTTTCACGCACGCTTCAGTGCACAGTGGAAGACGTATTATTACAAGCTGCTTGTCAATGAGCACGTAAATCCCTTTATGGTGCGTTATGCCTGGCAGCTGCGTCAGCAGCTTAATCTGAAGGCCATGAACGAGGCGGCTGAGCTGCTGCTGGGAACACATGATTTCAGTGCTTTCCGAAGCAGCGGCAGTGTTGATACTTCGCCGATAAAAACAATTTATGCTGCCAAGTGGCAGCAGCAGGGAGAAGAGATTCTTTTCCGCATCAGCGGTGACGGCTTTTTGTATCACATGGTACGCAACATAGTCTGGTCCCTGGTACAGGTGGGAATGGGCAAGCGTACGGTGCAGGATTTTGCCGCCGAGCTGACGGCACAGCGCTGTGAATTCCTGAACGAGCCTGCTCCGGCACAGGGTTTATATCTGGCGGAGGTCGGTTATCGGGAGTATCCGCAGCTTTAAGGGAAAAACTCTTGGAAAATGCTAAAATTTTAACAAAAATACTTGACTTAAACTCTTAAGTTGCGTATAATATATCTACGTGATTTTCCGCTTGATTTCACTAGCCCCGAAATACGGTGAGAAGATCGCAACGAACTGTATATTTGGAAAATATCTAGGAGGGACACAAGCGATGAAATCTTTTATGGCTAATCCGTCTAACATCGAACACAAATGGTACGTTGTTGACGCAGCTGATAAAACTCTGGGCCGCCTGGCTGCAGAGGTTGCAAAAGTCCTGCGCGGTAAACACAAACCGACCTTTACCCCGCACATGGACACCGGTGATCACGTAATCATTATCAATGCAGATAAGGTTGTTCTGACCGGCAAAAAACTGACTCACAAAATCTATTTCCGTCATTCCGGTTATCTCGGCGGTGACAGCTATGTAAAAGCTGGCGACATGCTGAAGAAAAACCCTGTAAGAATGGTAGAGCTCGCTGTTAAAGGCATGATTCCGCACAACAGCCTCGGCGCTCAAATTTTCTCCAAACTTCATGTATATGCTGGCAGCGAACATCCGCATGCAGCTCAAAAACCTGAAGTAATGGAAATCAACGTTAGATAATATCCGGGAGGGAACAAATAAATGGCAGTAGTTACTTATAACGCAACTGGTCGTCGTAAATCTTCTGTTGCTCGCGTTCGCCTGGTTCCGGGTGAAGGCAACATCGTTATCAACGACCGTGAATTGAACAAATACTTTGGTCTGAAAACCTTAGAGCTGATTGTTAACCAACCGCTCGAAGTTACCGAAACCAAAGGCAAATATGACGTACTCGTTAACGTAAACGGCGGCGGCATTTCCGGCCAAGCTGGTGCTATCCGTCACGGCATTGCTCGCGCTCTGCTGAAGGTTGACGCTGAATTCCGTCCTGCTCTGAAAAAAGCAGGCTTCCTGACTCGCGACCCGCGCGAAAAAGAACGTCGTAAATACGGCTTGAAGAAAGCTCGTAAAGCTAGCCAGTTCTCCAAACGTTAATTTTTGGTTTACTGTCAAGCACCAATCACAAACACAAATCGCACAAATTACTCCGCAACTATTGCAGTTGCGGAGTTTTTGTATTGTCTGTGTTGGTGGGGGTTCTATTTGTGAAACACCGTTTTGGCTGGCATTTTGTTATTGCAATCAAAGCCGGTGAGAATAGCACAGATTATGATGCTTTAATTTCGGTATTTCAAAGGAATTTACGGTTTACGAATATAAGTTGCCTCATCAAACAGCATAATCAGATATTTTGGAATTGTGCTTTGTTCAAATGTTAATAAGTTTACATAAAAAAATGCTCGTGGTTAAAATTATATAAAAATGTAATTTTAGCTTGTCAAAAACCTATGAAACATATATACTATAATAAATCGGTCTATTTTCGGACTGAAATAGTATATATGTTTTGAAAGGGGTATTGTTTTGTTTACAAGTATGTTTTTTTATTTATTCATCTGCCTGTTGCTTTTTGGCATTGGTGACGTTTTAGGCGTTGCGACAAAGGCAAAGGTATCTGCTGTATTTGTCAGCCTGATGCTTTTCCTTGTTGGTTTTATGACAGGTGTTCTGCCGCCGGATATTATTAAGCTCGCCGGTCTTACCGACATTGGTAAATGGTCTTTGATTTTCGTAGTATTCAGCATGGGTACCAGCCTGAATATTAAGCAGCTGATTGCTGAATGGCGCACAGTTGCAGTTGCTGTTTTATCCATGATTGTTTTGATTGCCGGCAGTGTTGTGCTGATTCCGGTAATCGGTTATCAGGAAACTATTGTCAGCATTCCTGTTATTAACGGCGGTATCGTTGCTACCCAGATTATGACCAGCGCTGCTATGGATAAAGGCTTTGCTATGGCTGCTGCTTTGGGTACTGTTTTATACGCTGTGCAAAAATTCTTTGGTACTCCTGTTGCTTCTTACTTTGGACTGCGTGCTGCTAAGGAAGCATTGGCGGAGTTCCGTCGTACCGGTGTTAATCCTTATGCACCGAAGGAAGAGGTGCATGGCGGTGCAGCTCCTAAAGAAACCTTCTTTGAAAAACACAAAAAATTCTACGGTCCTTTTGCTTCACTGACTATTGCAGCCTTATTCAGCTGGCTGGCATTTGTTATCGGTAAATATACCGGCCTGAGCGCTACCATCTGGGCTTTGATTTTAGGTGCCGTAATGGGCAGCACCGGCCTTGTTCCACCGAAAATCCTGGATCATGCAAAATCCTCTGGTATCTTTAACGTTGGTGTATTTGCGGTAATTATTCCTTCTCTGGCAAAAATTAAAGTCAGCGATTTGCTTGTACTGAGCTTTAATACCATTATGGTATTTATCGTAGTATTTGTTGTACTTTTCCTGTTCTTCTATATTCTGCCGCTGTGGAAAATCCTGGGCAATAGAAACCTGGCTATGGGTGTAGCTGTAATGCAGCTTTTGGGCTTCCCGGCAACCTATCTGGTAGCAAACGAAATTGCGATTGCTACAGGTGAAACGGAAGAGGAAAGGCAGGTTGTCAACGATGCCATTATGCCGAAATATCTTGTAGGCGGTTTTGCTACCGTTACTACCTTCTCGGTAATTACTGCCGGTATTTTGGAGAAATTCCTGTAAGTTGGTAAAGGAGAATAGTAATGTTTAAATTTGATGCACAAAATTATCCGTATGCTTCTAAACGTAGTGTTGTTTATGCTAAAAACGGTATGGTATGCGTAGGTAATCCTACCGCTGCTTCCGCAGGTCTGCAAACCTTGCTTAAGGGCGGTAACGCAATTGATGCTGCTATTACCGTTGCAACCTGTCAGCCTGTAGTTGAGCCTACCGGTAATGGCTTGGGCAGTGACTGCTTTGCACTTATCTGGTATAAGGGTAAGCTGTATGGTATTAACGGCAGCGGTCCGGCTCCGATGGCTGCTTCTATCGCAGCTTTGAAGGAACGTGGCTTTGATAAAATTCCTCCCTATGGTGTTGAGCCGATTAACGTTCCGGGTGCTGTAGGTGCGTGGATGGAAATTCACAAAAAGTTTGGCAAGCTGCCTATCAAAACTGTTATGGAACCATCCATCAACTATGCGGAAAACGGCTATCCTGTTTCTCCGAACATGAGCCGTCTGTGGGAAGAGGCTGACGGCTTCTATACTAAATATAAAGACAGACCGGAATTCAAAGGCTGGTTTGATACCTTTGAGCCTAACGGACATTGGCTGCAGCCGGGCGAAGTATTCAAGAATCCCGATATGGCTAAAAGCCTGCGCCTGATTGCCGAAACCTATGGCGATGCTTTCTATAAAGGTGAGCTGGCAGATAAGATTGACGCTTTTATGCAAGAACATAACGGCTTCCTGCGCAAGAGCGACCTTGAAGCCTACAAACCGGAATGGGTTGAACCGCTGAGCGTTAACTATCGCGGCTACGATATCTGGGAGCTGCCTCCTAACGGTCATGGTATTACTGTACTTATGGCGCTGAATATTCTCAAGGGCTATAACTTTACCGAACGAGATACTGTAGAAACAATGCACAAGCAAATCGAAGCTATGAAGCTAAGCTTTGTTGATACTAAAGAATATGTTGCCGAGCCTTCCTACATGAAGGTTACTGCCGAGCAGCTTTTGAGTGAGCGCTATGCCGCAGACCGCCGTGCTCTGATTAATGATAAAGCACTGGAGCCGGTTGTAGGCGACCCGCGCTACAGTAGCACTGTTTACTTCTGCACTGCTGATGCCGAAGGTAATATGGTCAGCATGATTCAGAGCAACTATCGTGGCTTCGGCAGCGGTATCGTTGTACCAGGCACTTCTATTTCCTTTAATGACCGTGCCGAGAACTTCTCCTTTGATGAAAATCATCCGAATGCACTGCAGGGTGGCAAGCGTCCGTACCATACCATTATTCCTGCTTTCATGACCAAAGATGGTCAGGCTGTGAGTGCCTTTGGTATTATGGGTGGCTTTATGCAGCCGCAGGCTCATGTTCAGGTTGCTATGAACATGATTGATTTCGGCCTGAATCCGCAGCAGGCACTGGATGCTCCGAGATGGCAATGGATTGGCGGTAAAACTGTAGAAGTGGAGCAGGATACTCCTAACCACATTATCCGTCAGCTGCAGCGTATGGGCCATAACGTTGTGGTTCAGCCCGACCCGTATCATATGGGCCGCGGACAGATTATTATCCGTGATGAGGATGGCGTGCTGTGCGGTGCAACCGAAAAGCGTACAGACGGACAGATTGCCTGCTTCTGATTTTAGTGCAGCTTAGTAAAAAACTATTTCCCCGGTATTGCGTATTTGCGCGATATCGGGGATTTTTGCAATGCTGAAGAAGTTAAGCTTGCCGATATCTGTGGTAAAAGAAGAAGCTCTTAAAATTTTGCAATATCTTTGTGAAAAACAAAAATAAAAAAAGGATTTTGGATATACTTGCAAGAATTAATAATAGTTACGAAGCTGTGTGAAGGAGTGAAAGCAAATGATAGTAGGCGTAGGCTGTGATATTATTGAAATAGAACGTATTGCCCGGGCAATAAAGAGCGAATCTTTTATCCGGCGAGTGTTTACTGCTGAGGAAGCTGCCTATTGTCAAAGAAGAGGACAGCAAGCGGCAGCAAGCTTTGCAGCACGCTTTGCTGCTAAAGAAGCAGTGCTGAAAGCATTGGGAACCGGTCTGCGCGAAGGCTCTCTGCAGGAAATAGCCGTAGACAACGATGGGCTGGGAAAGCCTTTGGTGCAGCTTAGCGGTCACTTTGCAATGCTGTCCAGACAGCTTGGCGTAAAAAATATACAAATCAGCCTGAGCCATAGCAGAGATTTTGCTGTGGCCTATGTGATAATGGAGGATGACAAATGAAATTAGTAAATGTACAGGAAATGAAACAGTTTGATCAACTGGCGACAGCGGAATATGCTGTACCGGGAATCTTATTGATGGATAATGCAGCGCAGGCTGTTGCCGATGCTGTTAATGATAGCTTAGATGAGCTGGATGGAGAAAGCGTAGTTGTTTTTTGCGGTGGCGGCAATAATGGCGGCGATGGCTTCGGTGCTGCCCGTTGGCTACAAAATTACGGTGCAAGAGTGCGCGTTTTTGTCGTAGGCAAGGCACTCGAGGCTGTGACTGGTGATGCTGCGGCAGAGCTTGCAATGCTGCAAAAAACTGATGCTAAGGTAGAGGCTGTTGCCGGCGAGGATGACTGGGTAGTAGCTGAGCTTGCTGCTGCGAAGGCTGATATTTTGGTTGATGCTTTAACAGGAACCGGCTTTCATGGCGAGCTTGAGGGCGATTTGCTGCGTGCCTGCAGACTGATGAATGACAGCGAAAAATATATTGTTGCTGTTGACGTACCGACAGGTGTAAATGCAGACAATGGTGCTGTTTCTGAAAATGCTGTACGTGCGGATAAAACCGTGACGATGGCTTTGTTGAAAACCGGCCTTTTGCTCTATCCCGGCCGTGAATATTGCGGTGACATTGAGCTGGCAGATATCGGTATGCCTGCAAAAATGGTAGAGGAATGTGCCAGCAAAAAATATCGTCTGACAGACGATATTGTGCGCGAGCTGCTGCCGCTGCGTAAAGCAGATGCGCATAAGGGCGATGCAGGACGTGCTGTTATCTGTGCCGGCAGCCCCGGCTTCACAGGTGCTGCTGCTTTGAGCAGCTACGCCGCAGTTAAGGCCGGTGCAGGCTTGGTAGCGCTTTATACTCCACTCAGCAGCCGTGATGTGCTTGCAGGCAAGCTCACGGAGGTTATGGTACACGGACTGCTGGAGCGTATGCCCGGTATCCTTGGAGGCGGCGCAACAGGCGATGTAGTTAAAAATGCTAATGCTGCCGATGTACTGGCAATCGGCCCCGGCTTGGGTACAAGCGAAAGTACGCAGCAGGTGGTGCGTGATATCCTGCTGCAGGTGCAGGTACCTGTTGTTATTGATGCGGATGCATTGACAGCATTACAGGGACATACGGAAATTCTGACACAGATGCAGGCAGCAAAGGTGCTGACTCCGCATCCCGGTGAGATGGCACGTCTTATCGGCAAGGAAATCAGTGAAATTAATGCTGACCGTATCAATATTGCCGCACAATATGCTCAGGAATGGAATGCTGTGCTGGTGCTCAAGGGAGCACCGACCGTTATTGCCTGCCCAGATGGCACTGTTTATGTCAACAGCACAGGCTCCAGTGCTTTGGCTACAGGTGGCAGCGGTGATGTGCTGACAGGTATCATTGCCGGTCTGGCAGCGCAGGAGATTACTTTGCAGGAGGCTGCTGTTTGCGGCGTTTACCTGCACGGAAAGGCTGCAGATATCAGCGGCATTGATATCGGGCTGGCAGCAGGTGAGCTGGCGCAGTTTTTGCCGGAGGCTCGCTGTGAGGTTTTGAAGGGTAATTAATGCTTTACCGGTAATTTTGTTTACAGACTTCTGTAATTAGTGTTAAAATAAATTGTTGAAGTAAAATCTTCGGTAAGAGTGTGTAAGTTTGCGAGGTGGAACTATTGCGCAAGATTTTCCTGCTGACGCTGCTGGCCTGCTGTATGCTTTTAGGCGCAGTTGCTCAGGCGGCGCAGATAACAGATGTAAAATGGGGTGTCAATAAAGCAGACGTTCTGCGTATTGTTGTTGATGTAACGGATACTGCAGGCTATGCTGTTGATATGGAAGGCGATACGCTTAATCTGACAGTGAATGCCGATAAGGGAGCGCAGGTGCCGCATAGTAAGGCTGTAAAAAGCTCTTTGGCTGATTCCTTGAAAATTGTGGATAAAGGCAGCTATACGGTGGTGCGTGTACCGCTGAAACAGCGCCTGCTGGAAAAAAGCTATAAGGCTTTCGTCTTAAAGAAGGATCCTGCAACAGGCCGTCCCTTCCGTGTAGTGCTTGATGTTACGCCGCGCCAGGCTTCCTACAGCGGTTCCGGTGCTGCAACCACCGTTGTAAGCAACAGACCGGTAGTAAGCAACCGTCCAACAAAAAATAACAGTAGTATCAAGAAAAATACCGTTATAAAAACAAGTACCGTAGCGGATAAGAAAGCGGACAAAAAGAAGAGCAGCAGTAAAAAGAAAAACGATAATAAGAAAAATACTGCTGCTGCCAAAACAGAAACAACAGTAAATAAACCGGTTAATAAATCTGATACTGATAAGTTTGCGGTAATCAAAGGAAACGGCAGGTTCCGCACAAGCGGCGGCATTGACGGTAAAATTATTACCTTAGATGCAGGTCATGGCGGCAGCGACCCGGGCGCTATCGGCAGTGATGGTACCAAAGAAAAAAATATCACCCTGGCTATTACAAAAATAGTTAAGGAGATTTTGGAAGATAAGGGTGCCAAGGTTTATATGACGCGTACTACCGATGTTGATGTATTCGGACCTAATGCCAGTGATGCAGAGGAACTGCAGGCACGTGTAAACGTAGGCGAAAAATATAATTCGGATATGTTCGTCAGCCTGCATATTAATTCTTCGGTCAATAAAAATGTTGGCGGTTTTTCTACATACTATTATCCGAAAACCGATAATGATTTGCGCTTAGCCCAAAATATCCAAAATAAGCTGGCTGCTAATTTCGGTGTAGATGATTTGGGTGTACGTCAGGCAAACTTTTATGTTATCAAGCGTATCAGTATGCCGGCAGTTTTGGTAGAAATGTGCTTCATCAGTAATGAAAAGGAGCTGACCTTGATGAAGGGACAATGGTTCCAAAAGAAGACGGCTCGTCTGATTGCTGAAGGCATTGAAAAATATTTTGCATAATACGGAGGCGGCAAGAATGAGAAAGCTAATTTTATTGATGCTGCTTTTGTGTGCAGTAATAGCAAGCGGTTGCAGTGAAAATGTTCCGCCGAAAGAGGATGCTAAGAATGCGGCAACTGCTGCAGTGCAGGAAAAAAAGGATATCAGCTTTATTGTTTATCGTGCAGCTTCCGATGGCAGCGAAAAGCTGCTGCCGGAAAAAATTACGATGAAGGATAACGGCAAAAGTTTGCCGGAAAATGCTTTGATTGCTTTGGTGACTACTAAACCGCAGGACGCGAAGATGGATGATGTTGTACCTATCGGTACTAAGGTGCGCAGTCTTAAAATTGAGCAGGATGGCACTGCCTATGCTGATTTTACGCGCGAGCTGGCAAAGAAGGGACAAGGCTCCTATGGTGAGATGATGCTTTGCTACGCTATTACCAATACCTTGACAGAGTTTCCGGAAATTAAACGGGTACAGATTCTGATAGAAGGTAAAAAGGCTATTACCTTGAGTGGTCATATGGATATTGAGGATCCGCTGACGCGTAATACAACTTTATTGTAAAAACAAAGAAGCGGTACTGGTAAGTCTGGTGCCGCTTTTTCAAATTATTGATTACTATGGCAAGTGTTTTTGCCAAATGTGAGGAGAGTTGGTTATGGAAATTTATTTGCAGGACAGCGCTGCAACAGAAGCCTTGGGAAGACTTTTGGGCAAGCATGCAGCAAGCGGTGACGTTTTCTGCCTGAGCGGTGACCTGGGCGCAGGCAAAACACTGCTCAGCCGCGGTGTTGCTGTGGCCTTGGGAGCAGATGCGGAGGATGTCAACAGTCCAACCTTTGCTATTATGAATGTCTATCAGGGGCGTGAGCTGGAAATAAGGCATTTTGATTTATATCGCCTCAACCGTCCGGAGGAGCTGGAGGACATCGGCTTTGAGGAATATACCGGAGGCGATGGAGTAACATTGATTGAATGGGCTGAGCTGTTTAAGGAGGAGCTGCCGGAGGAATATCTGCAGATTACTTTGCTGCATGATGGTGAAGGCCGTCGTGCCGTGCTGCAGGCTCAGGGTGAAAGATATGAAAAACTGCTGCGGGAGGTAGAAGAAGATGCTGACTTTGGCAATTGATACGGCCACCAAGGTGTGCACGATTGCATTATGCCGTGATAAGGAAATTTTAGCTGAATATACGATAAATATGGGGATGACACATAGTGAAGGCCTGCTGCCGCAATTAGACCAGCTGCTGCAGCGTACCGGTGTACAAAAGCAGGACATCGAGCTTTTGGCTGTCAGCATGGGCCCCGGGTCCTTTACAGGTTTACGTATCGGTCTGGCAACTGCGGAGGCTATGGCCTACAGCTGGCAGTGCTGTCTGCACGGAGTTGATACTTTAAAGGCTATGGCTTATAATATTCAGCTTGAAGGCAGGGTGCTGTCACCGGTGCTGGATGCGCAAAAGGGCAATTTTTATCAGGCCTTATATGAATGGCGTAGCGGTGAGCTTGTAGAGCTTGCACCTGTTGAGGTTGTCAGTGCGGAAAAAGCATTAGAAAGAATTGCGTTGCAGGGAACCCCTGCGTTGCTTTTGGGCGAGTGCACCAAGCTTGCGAAAAACGGTCTGCCTGATTTTATCAGCGTGGCACCCGAAGCATTGCGTATGCCTAAAGGCAGCTCTGTTGCTTTGGCTGCCTTGGCAGAATTTGATGCAGAAAACGATAAGAAAATTTTTGGCCTGGAGCCATACTATATCAGAAGATCGGAGGCTGAGGAATTGTGGGAGAAGAAGCACAAGCAACAATAAGCTTCAGAGCAATGACGGAAGCAGATATTCCGGCTTTAGTTGCCATAGAGGCACAATCCTTTTATGATGCCTGGAATGAAAATATGCTGCGTAATGAAATAGCCAACGAGCTGACTACCTATCTGGTAATGGAATGTGCCGGCAAGCTTGTCGGTTATGCAGGCTTCTGGCTGGTGGCAGGCGAAGCGCAGATTACCCGGGTTGCTGTCGCTGATGAAGAACGTGGGCAGGGCTATGGTACGCGCCTGACGGCAGCCTTAGTAAACAAGGCCTGGGAGCTGGGCGCTACGGCTATGACGCTGGAGGTGCGCGAGGGAAATATTGCCGCGCAGAAAGTTTATCTGACCTGTGGCTTTGCCAGCGAAGGCATTCGTCCGAATTATTACGAAGACAATCATGAAAATGCAGTTATAATGTGGCTGTATAAAGAAGGAGCAGGCCATGAATAAAGAGCAGAAGGATGTATATATTTTAGGTATTGAAAGCAGCTGTGATGAAACTGCGGCTGCCGTAGTAAAGAACGGGCGTGAGGTACTGAGCAACATTATCTCCTCCCAAATCGTTATTCACCGCAAATTCGGCGGTGTTGTGCCAGAAATTGCTTCGCGTAAGCATATCGAGAATATTATGCCTGTTATTGACGAGGCTTTATCTCAGGCTGGCGTCGGCATGGAGCAGATAGATGCTGTTGCTGTTACCTACGGACCTGGTCTGGTCGGCGCGCTGCTTGTCGGTCTTTCGGCTGCCAAGGCGTTGGCCTGGGCAACGGACAAACCGTTGATAGGTGTCAACCATCTTGAAGGCCATGTATTTGCCAACTTTTTGGCAGACAGCGAGCTGAAGCCGCCGTTCATGGCGCTGGTTGTCAGCGGCGGTCATACGGCGCTGCTGAAGGTTACCGGCTATAACAGCTTTGAGCTTTTGGGGCAAACACGTGATGACGCAGCAGGTGAAGCCTTTGATAAGATTGCCCGCGTTATGGGGCTGCCTTATCCCGGCGGTCCTGAAATTGAGCGCTTGGCATTGGGAGGCAATGACCATGCTATTGATTTTCCGGTAGCACGTCTGGATAAGCCTTACGAATTCAGCTTCAGTGGTTTAAAATCTGCCGTAATCAATTATCTGCATAACCAGCAGCAGGCAGGCCGTGAGGTGAACCGTAGCGATGTTGCGGCATCCTTCCAGCGTGCGGTTGTTGATGCATTGGTTAAGGAAGCGGTGCATGCAATGCAGCATACAGGCTACAATAAAATTGTGCTGGCCGGCGGCGTTTCTGCCAATAAAACTTTGCAAAACACACTGGCAAAGGCTATGGAGGAGATTGGTGCCCAGTTGGTGCATCCGACACCGATTTTGTGTACCGATAATGCTGTAATGATTGCCTGCCGCGGTTATTTTATGTATCAGGCCGGTAGCTTCAGTCCATTGGACTTGAACGCTAATCCATCATTGAAATTAGGCTAAACAAGTGTCTTTTATGGTGCATAAGCCTGTGGATATTGTGGATAAACGGGAAATATCCACATATAAGCGCATTGCTGGTGTGGAAAAGCCTGTGGATATAGTGGATAAAATAGTGGATTAATCAGATAAAGCTGTGGAAAGGACAACAGCAGGAAGAAGAGGGGAAACATGCTGAGTAATTTAACAGCAGAACAAAGAAACAGTTTACAAGCTATGCCACAGGTACTCGGTCTGGCGGCAGATATAGCACATGCTGCTGTGACGATTTATCTGCCGGGAGAGAACAAAAAGTTTTTTAATGTTTATAAGCAGGAGCAGCCGATGACACAGGTAGGAAATGTGCGCCCGGATATGACTGGCCGACGTGTACGTGCGGTTGAAGAGCCGCTCGTTGCGCGTGTGCTGCAGAAAAACGTGCCTGTTAACGGCAAGCGTGAATGGGCTTTGGGCATGTTCAACAGTCTGAAGGTTTTTCCGCTGCGTGACAGCCGCGGACATTGCTACGGTGCCGTCAGCTTTGAAAGCGCTGCTCCCGATGATATTATTATTGCGCAGTCGCTGGAGCTTTTGTGCAATCTGCGCCAGGATGTGAGCAATAACAGCAACTATCGGCGACTGTTGCCTTCCGACGGCATTATGGTGGTGGATGCCAACAGAGTGATTGTTGCTGCCAACAATCGTGCGCGTCATATGTTTGATGTTATGGATATTTCTCATCTTGTCGGCTGCCGTACTAATGATGTTGCTATCAATTGGCCGTTGGTCGGGATGGTTATGGAAACAGGTACGGCGGAAAGCAAGGAATTTACGATGCATGGCATTTTGCTTTCCATACGTATTCTGCCGGTAATTCCTAGGCCTAAGGCCGGTTGTGCTATTGTCATTTTGCAAGATATTACCGAGCTGCGCAAAAAGGACGAGGAGCTGCTGATAAAATCTGTTGTAATTAAAGAGATTCATCATCGTGTAAAGAACAATTTGCAGACCATCGCCAGTCTGCTGCGTCTGCAGGAGCGTCGCGCGCAGTGTGAAGAAACAAAAATAGTTTTGCGTGACTGCGTCAACAGAGTCAACAGCATTGCTATTGTGCATGAGTATCTTTCGCAGCAGGATACCGGTCTGATAGATGTCGGTAAGGTGGCCAAGGGAATTTATCAGGCAATTATCAGCAGTATGCTGCATCCGGAATTTATCCTGCATGCCGATTTTAAAGCAGATCCTGTACAGCTGCCGTCTGATAAGGCAACAAGCATCGCTTTGATTCTCAACGAATTATTGCAGAATACTATAGAACATGCTTACGAAGGACGCATGAGTGGCAGCCTTAAGGTGCGCTTTGCGGAAGAAAGCAAGCGTTATGTTTTATCGATTGCCGATGACGGTGTAGGTCTTCCGGAAGGATTTTCTTTAAACAGCAGCCGTCAAAGCTTAGGATTGAAAATTATCAAGACCATGGCGGAAGCAGACCTGCAGGGAAGCTTTAGCTTGACGAATCGTGATGATGGCGGTACACTTGCTTTAGTAACAATTCCAAAGGGGGGACTGGAAGATGTTAAATAAACTGAGAATATTATTGGCAGATGACGAAGCTATTTTGCGTCTTGATTTACGCGAAATGCTGGCAGATGCCGGTCATGACATAGTAGGCGAGGCTGCCAACGGACAGGAAGCAGTAAAGCTGGCTAAAGAATTAAAGCCTGATTTTATTATTATGGATGTTAAAATGCCGATTATGGACGGCATTACGGCGGCAAAAATTATTGCTGCCGATAATATTGCGCCGGTATTGCTGCTTACAGCTTACAGTCAGCAGGATATTGTTGAGCAGGCATCGGATGCAGGCGTTATTGCTTATCTTGTTAAGCCTGTACGTGAGGAACAGCTTTTCCCGGCGATGGAGATTGCGGCCAAACGCTTTCAGGAAATGCATAAGCTTAATTTGGAGCTTGATAAGCTGAAGGAAAGCCTGGAGAACCGTAAGCTGCTGGATCGTGCCAAGGGTATCCTCATGGCAGCGCACGGAATGACAGAGCAGGAAGCATATCGTAAGATGCAGCAGTTCAGTATGGCAAAACGCATAAGCTTAAAGGAGCTGGCGGAAAGCATTATTGCAGCTGCGGCCAAAAGACAACAATGAACTGAAAGGGCAGTGGAAACTGCTCTTTTTTTGTGCTCAAGCAAAAATTTGGGCCTGCGAAGCAAAAAAATGGAGTGCTGAAGCCGATTTTTGAGGACGTGAAACAGAAATTGCGACAAATTTGTAAAAAACAGTGAAAAAGTACTTGCAATTTTTCCTAATATGGATATAATAAGAATTGTGGTTAGCACTCAGGGTAAATGAGTGCTAATAACCAAGAAGCAAATTACTCTCACGTAAGTAAGAATACTCGAAAGGGGTTATAAAAATGTTAAAACCATTAGCTGATCACGTAATTGTAGAGGTTGTAGAAGTAGAAGAAAAAACTGCCAGCGGCATTTTCCTGCCGGATACCGCAGTAAAAGAAAAACCGCAACAGGGCAAGGTTCTGGCTGTAGGCAGAGGCAAATACAGCGACAACGGCACTCTGATTAAACCCGAAGTAAAAGTTGGCGATGAAGTTATCTTCGCAAAATACAGCGGAACTCCTGTTAAACATCAAGGTAAGGATTACCTGATTCTCAGCGAACGCGATATCTTAGCTACAATTGAAAAGTAACATAAAAACTGTAATTAATTTGTAATTGAATTTTCAAAGGAGCGATATAAAATGGCTAAACAAATTCTCTTTAATGAAGAAGCTCGTCGTAGTCTGGAGCGTGGCGTAAATGCTCTGGCTGACGCTGTAAAAGTAACCCTCGGTCCTAAAGGCCGTAACGTTGTTCTGGAAAAGAAATTCGGCGCACCGACCATCACCAATGACGGTGTAACCATTGCCCGCGATATCGAACTGGAAGATCCGTTTGAAAACATGGGCGCACAGCTGGTTAAAGAAGTATCCATCAAAACCAACGATGTTGCTGGCGACGGCACCACCACTGCTACCGTTCTGGCACAGGCTATGATTAACGAAGGCATGCGCAACGTTGCTGCCGGCGCTAACCCGATGGTTCTGAAAAAAGGTATCAAAAAAGCAGTTGACGTACTGGTTGACGAACTGAAAAATGTTTCCCAAAAGGTTGAAACCAAGGCTGCAAAAGCACAAGTTGCTTCTATCTCCGCAGCTGATGATGAAATCGGTAACCTGATTGCCGACGCTATGGAAAAAGTTGGCGACGACGGTGTTATCACTGTTGAAGAATCCAAGACCATGGAAACTCATCTGGAAACTGTTGAAGGCATGCAGTTCGACCGTGGCTACATTTCCCCGTATATGGCAACCGATGCTGATAAAATGGAAGCTGTACTGAGCAATCCGTACGTATTCATTACTGATAGAAAAATCACCATGATTGCCGACATTATGCCGGTTCTGGAAAAAGTTGTTCAAAACGGCGGCGAACTCTTAATCATCGCTGAAGATGTTGAAGGCGAAGCACTGGCAACCCTGGTTGTTAACAAACTGCGTGGCACCTTCAAGGCTGTTGCTGTTAAAGCTCCTGGCTTCGGCGACCGTCGTAAAGCAATGCTGCAGGATATCGCTACTCTGACCGGTGCAACCGTTATCAGTGAAGAAGTTGGCCGTAAACTGGACAGCGCAAGCATGGCAGACCTTGGCCGCGCAGGTCAGGTTCGTGTAACCAAAGAATTGACTACTATCGTTGATGGCCTGGGTGATAAAGATGCTATTGCTGCACGTGTTGCTCAAATCCGTGCACAAATTCCGGAAACCACTTCTGATTTCGATAAAGAGAAACTGCAAGAACGTCTGGCTAAACTGGCCGGTGGCGTAGCTGTTATCAAAGTCGGCGCTGCTACCGAAGTTGAGCTGAAAGATAAAAAACTGCGCATTGAAGATGCTCTGAACGCTACCCGCGCTGCTGTTGCCGAAGGTATTGTTGCCGGCGGCGGTACTGCTCTGCTGCAAGTACAGCCTGCTCTGGCAAAAATCAAAGCTACCGGCGATGAGAAGACCGGCGTAGAAATCGTTAAACGCGCTATTGAAGAGCCTGTTCGTCAAATCGCTTACAACGCTGGCTTGGAAGGCGCTGTTATCGTTGATACAATCAAACGCAGCCGCAAAGGCTATGGCTTCAATGCTCTGACCGAAGAGTATGTTGACATGATTGAAGCTGGTATCGTTGACCCGACTAAGGTTACCAGAAGCGCACTGCAAAATGCTGCAAGCATCGCTTCTATGGTTCTGACCACTGAATCCATCGTAGCTGACAAACCTGCTAAGGAAGGCGCTGCTATGCCGGCAATGCCTCCGATGGGCGGCGGCATGCCCGGTATGATGTAAGCTGCAGACCGGATGTCAAAACTGTATAATATAGCTTGAGTAGGCTATAGATAGCACACTCTGTTACTGATTTGGTAGCAGGGTGTGCTTTTTTTGTTACATAAAAGCTGCAGTAAAAAATTTTACTGGCATTAGTGTATTCTAATTATGTTTTTTTACTGGCAAATATGCTATAATAGTTTCATTCTATAGACAGAAGGAGCTGTTGATAATGGGTGAAGCTGCAGCCGAAAAAGATTTTTACTGGAAGCTGTTCAAATCAACCTTTATAATTAGTGCCTTTACTATTGGCGGTGGTTTTGTAATCATTCCGCTGTTGAAGGCCAAATTTGTTGATGAGTATAAATGGATGGATGATAAGGAAGCACTGAACCTTGTGGCGATTGCGCAGTCTGCGCCGGGTGTTGTGGCAGCCAATGCGGCAATCAGCATGGGCTACAAGCTTGGCGGTATCCGCGGTACGCTTACTGCTTTGCTGGCAACTATTCTGCCGCCGCTGATTACCCTGAGCGTTATTTCCTATGCTTATGATGTCTTTGCGCATAACCAATATATTCAGCTGGTTTTGAAGGGCATGCAGTGCGGTGCGACGGCTATTATTATTAACGTTGCAATCGACCTGCTCAAAAAAGAGCTGAAGAAAAAATTTGCACTACCGCTTTTGATTATTGTCGGTACCTTTATTGCCAATTATTTCTTTAATGTAAATCTGATGTATGCAGTCGTTGTGGATGCTATTATCGGCTTCTTCCTGCTGCGTGACAAAAAGTACGCGTAAGGAGGTAGCAAGATGTATATTTATTGGGAGCTTTTCTGGAGCTTTGTCAAGGTTGGTGCCTTCTGCGTCGGCGGCGGTTATGCTTCTATGCCGTTGATTCAGGCGGAGGTTATTGAAAATCATGCTTGGATGACTATGCCGCAGTTTATTGATATTTTTACTATTTCGCAGATGACACCGGGTCCTATCGGTATCAATGCAGCGACGTTCGTCGGTACAAAGGTTGCAGGCTTGCCCGGTGCTATTGCTGCAACTGTGGGGTTTGTTTTTCCGTCGGTGTTCATTGTACTGGCACTCGCAAAATTATTCTTTAAATATGGCGATATCGGTCCGATTCGCGGTATTCTGAACGGCCTGCGTCCTGCGGTTGTGGCACTCATCTGCTCTGCCGGATTGAGCTTTGTAATGCTGGCGCTGTGGAATACTGAAACACTGCCGAAGGATTTTACCAAGGTGGATTTGCTTGGCTGTATCGTGCTGCCGATTTCCCTGTGGTGTATCCGTCATAAGGTAAGCGTTATCCGTACACTGTGCATGAGCGGTGTTTTGGGCTTGATTTTGGGTATAGCCGGTATCCGCTGATATTTGCTTTAGTAGCGCGCTGCGCTGTGAGCTTTGGCTCGCGGCATGGCGTGCTTTTTGTTATATTGAAGTTAACTTCTGCAAATTAACGGTTGACGCAAGCGGAATTCTGCTATATAATAGATACAGTTAACCAACGAATAACGTCAGTTAACTACTAAGGTTAGGGATGTGAATTACAATGCAAAAGATTATTGCACTGGCCGAGAAGGTTTTAAACGGTCAGGATATTACTAAAGAAGAAGCTGAATTTTTGATTAACGTGAGCGATGACGACACCATGCTGCTTTTGGCCATGGCTGATAAGATTCGCCAAAAATATGCCGGCGATGCTGTTGACTGCTGTGCAATCATCAACGGCCGCAGCGGTAAATGCAGCGAGAACTGCAAGTTCTGCGCACAATCCGCACATTATCATACCGGTGTTAAGGAATACGGTCTGCTGAGCGAAGAGGAAATCTTCAATGCAGCAAAAAAAGCTAAGGAAGCAGGCGCTGTACGCTTCTCCATCGTTACCAGCGGTCGCGGACAGAGCAAGGCCGATGACTTTGAAAATATCTGCCGTACCCTGAAACGTATTAAAGAAGAACTGCACATTGAAGTTTGCGCTTCTTTGGGCATTTTGACTGTAGAGCAGGCAAAAGAGCTGCGCAAAGCAGGTGTAACCCGCTATCATTCCAATCTGGAAACCGCAGGCAGCAATTTCCCGAATATCTGCAGCACTCATACCTATGCTGATAAATTTGTTACCATCAAAAATGCACAGGCTGCCGGCCTGCGTGTTTGCAGCGGTGGCATTTTAGGCCTTGGCGAAACACGCGAGCAGCGTGTTGAATGGGCCTTCACTCTGAAGGAGCTTGGTATTGACAGTGTACCTCTGAATATGCTGACTCCGATTCCGGGCACTCCGTTTGAAAACAACAAACCGCTGCCGCCGCTGGAAATCCTGCGTGCGTTTGCTGTTTTCCGTTTTGTTCTGCCGAAGGCACAAATCCGTACCGCAGGCGGTCGCGAAGTAAACCTGCGTGACCTGCAGGCACTGGCACTCAATGGCGGTGCAAGCGGCATTATGATCGGCGGTTATCTGACTACTGCCGGTCGCGGTACTGACCGCGATATGCAGATGCTCAAGGATCTTGATCGTCCGCGCAGCATGCCGAATCTTGATTAATTAGTTTTCCATGAATTTTTAATATAAATCTTACACCTTAAAATCTCAAAAAGATAAGCAGACTGGAGTTGCGACCAGTCTGCTTATTTTTTTATGCGTGCGTGATAACGCACCGTCTTCCGCATCATCAATCCATCATTTATTTGCGGACGCACTGCCCTCTACGGCAAATTTTATGATATAATATAATTTACTAATGACTTTCAAGAGGTGAAGCAAAATGCAGTCACACTTTCTTATTATTACCGGTATGTCCGGTGCAGGCAAAACGCAGGTTGTGCGTACCCTGGAGGATTTAAATTTCTTTTGCATTGACAATTTGCCGGCAACCTTGATTCCTAAGTTTGCGGAGCTGTGCCGTCAGACCTCGGAAGAAAAAGTAGCTCTTGTTGTTGATATCCGTGGCGGACGCTTTTTTGATAAGCTGCTGCAGGTTTTGGATGAGATGGAGGCCAGCGGCCAAAAATATGAGCTGCTGTTTTTGGATGCTTCCGATGCGACACTGGTGCGCCGTTACAAGGAAACGCGTCGTCGTCATCCCTTGGGTGAGCGCAATACCTTGCTGAAGAATATTACCTGTGAGCGTGAATTGCTTGATCCGCTGCGCGAAAAGGCTACGCATATTATTGATACCTCGACGCTGACAACGGCACAGCTGAAGGCTAAGGTAACGGAAATGTTTGGCGAGGGCTCTTCTAAAGAGCGTATGGGCATTGTTGTGCGTTCGTTCGGCTTCAAGCATGGTCTGCCGCTGGACAGTGACTTGGTGCTTGATGTACGCTTTTTGCCGAATCCGTTTTATGTTGAAGAGCTGCGCAATATGACTGGCAATGACCGCCCGGTAGCGGATTTTATCTGCCGCTATCCGCAGACCTTCCAGTATCTTAAGCTGGAGGAGCAGCTGCTTGATTTTCTTGTACCGCAATATATTAACGAAGGCAAGGCACAGCTTGTTATCAGCGTAGGCTGCACAGGCGGACAGCACCGCAGCGTTTTCATTGCCAATAAATTGTACGAATATCTGCGCGAAAAGGGTTACAGCGTTGATGTGACACATCGTGATATTCCTCACAGAAAGTAAGGGAGGAGCCTAATGGGTTGGATTAGTTGGCTGTGTCCCGGCATTAATTTGAAGCGCTGGCTGCTGCTTTTTGCGGTAGGTGTACTTTTATGTGCTTTGGGACTGGCTTTGTTTTTTAATTATCAGCTGATGGGCAAGGCAGAAGAACTGCTCTTCCAGATGACCTATCTGACAACAGGACGCTATTCAAACGGCCTGATTATGACGATGGGCGTGGGCTTTCTTATCGTGGGCTTTGCTATTATGGTGTACGGAACACGCCGCTTAATCAGTTCGGTAGTATCTGTTGTAGTGCCCGACAAAAACGGTTCATTGATGGAAACGATTTTTATGCAGCGCAAGCTGACACGTGGCCCTGCCATTACCGTTGTCGGCGGCGGTACCGGTTTGTCGACGCTGCTGCGCGGCATGAAGTATATTACTAATAACTGTACGGCCGTAGTAACAACTGCTGATGACGGCGGTTCTTCCGGACGTCTGCGCAAGGAGCTGGGTATTATTCCGCCCGGTGATTTGCGTAACTGCCTGACGGCTCTGGCTGACCGCGAGCCATTGATGGAACGTTTGATGCAGTACCGCTTTCAGGGCGATTCCCCGCTTGCAGGGCATTGCTTCGGCAATCTGTTTATTGCGGCGATGGCACAGGCTGAAGGTGGCATGGAGGCCGGACTCAATGCTACGAGCCAGATTCTGAAGGTACGCGGCAGGGTTATTCCGTCTACGCTGGAGGATATCCGTCTGCAGGCGCGGATGACTGACGGCAGTGTTGTGACAGGCGAATCAGAGATTCCCAAGGTGCGCAAGCATATTAAGAAGATGATGATGCTGCCGTCGGATGCACAGGCAGCCAACGGCGCTATTGATGCTATTTTAAATGCCGATGTGCTTATTTTCGGACCGGGCAGCCTGTATACCAGTGTTATTCCTAACCTGCTGGTTGAGGGAATCCGTGATGCTGTTGTACGCTCGAAGGCAGTTAAAATTTACATCTGCAATGTTATGACACAGCCCGGCGAAACCGACGGCTACGGTGCTTATGACCATGTGCAGGCGTTGGTTGAGCATGTCGGTACACAGTTCTTGGATTACGCTATTGTAAATTCTCAGGATGTTACGTCGGAGCAGCTGCGTCAGTATGATGCTGAAGGCTCGCGTCCTATTACGCCGGATATTGATAAAATCCGCAGTCTGGGAATTACGGTTGTGCCGGCACGCTTGATAAGCAAGGATGATTTGGTGCGTCATGATCCGCGTAAATTAGCGCGTGTACTTATTGCTTTGATTTATCGTCTGCGTCTTTTTGGGCGCGGTATGCAGTTTTTCGATTATTTCTTTATGCGTGCGGGCATGAAGAAGCTGTATAAACAGAAATAAAAACAGACGCTGCAGCCTTGTCGGCTGAGAAGGGAGGAGTCTGCTTGTCTTTTTCCAATGATGTAAAAAATGAATTATCTCGTATAGAAACTAATGATGCGACCGGTGATAAAGCAGAGCTGCTCGGTCTTTTGCGTATGAGCGGTGCGATTGTCATCCGCGGTATGAATATAGGTATTCATTTTTCTACTGAAAATGCTGCTTTGGCCAGACGTGTACTGCAGCTGCTGAAGAGCAATTATCAGGTGCAGACGGAGGTAGTTATTACCCGTTCACGCCGTTTGAAGAAGAATAACCGTTATCAGGTACATGTAGTGCCGGCACCGCAGGTAAGCAAGGCGTTGAACGAGCTGCAGCTGCTGAGTGTAGAGGGCGATTTGAAAAATCCGCTGCTTTCGCATCACGAAGGCAAGCGCACCTTTTTGCGCGGAGCTTTTTTGGGTGGCGGCAGTATCAGTCGTCCGGCCAGCGATTACCATCTGGAGATGGTGACAGGCAACGAGGATTTTGCTCATACGATTATTAAGGTTATGCAGAGCTTTTCCTTGAAGGCCAAGCTGACCGACAGAAAAAACGAGTATATTGTTTATCTGAAGGATGGCGAAAGCATTATCAATTTCCTGAGTGTTATCGGTGCGCATAATGCGATGATGGAGCTGGAAAATGTCCGCATTGTCAAGGAAATGCGCAATAATGTCAACAGAGCAGTTAATTGCGAAACTGCGAACCTGAACAAGGTAGTTAAGGCTGCTGTGCGTCAGGTAAGCTGCATTCATTATATTGATGAGCATATGGGCTTGAGCGAGCTGCCTCAGGGATTGCAGGATACGGCGCGTCTGCGGCTGCAGTATCCGGATGTATCGTTAAATGATTTGGTGGAATACTCCGGTGGTTTGGGTAAATCAGGCATCAACCACCGTTTGAAGAAGCTGCAGGATATTGCAGTCGGTTTAGGTATGGAATTGGAGAAAGCAGATAAATGATTAAGAAAGTATGCTTAGTATTCCTGGCGCTGGTTGTCGTACTTTTGGCGGCTGCAGGTGTTGCATGGAAGCTTAACGGCGAGCGTTGGCAGCAGGAATATGCTGCCTTTAGGAAAACTGGTGCACCGGTACTGATGTATCACGCTGTCGGTACGGAAGAAGGCGCAGACTGGCCTAAAACGCTGATTATGAAGCCGGAGCTGTTTGAAGCACATTTGCAGTACCTGAAGGAGCAGGGCTACACGATTGTGACGGTAGCAGAGCTGGCAGAGCGTCTGCAGCAGGGAAAAAGTGTAGATAAGTATGTTGCCTTGAGCTTTGATGATGGCTATAAGAATAATCACAGTGTAGTGCTGCCGTTATTGCAGAAATATGATGCCAAAGGTTCTTTCTTTGTCATCAATAGAGACATCGGCGATGAGCTGCATATGAATGAGCAGGAAATCAAGGAGCTTATTGCTGCCGGTATGGAGCTTGGTTCGCATACCTACAGCCATAATCCGTTGGCTGCTATCGATGAAAA
This sequence comes from Phascolarctobacterium succinatutens, assembly GCF_958453765.1. Taxonomy (GTDB): domain Bacteria; phylum Bacillota; class Negativicutes; order Acidaminococcales; family Acidaminococcaceae; genus Phascolarctobacterium_A; species Phascolarctobacterium_A succinatutens_B. The sequence goes on from NZ_CAUDZA010000006.1 coordinate 85,274, forward strand.
ATATTTGGTGTGGGAAACGGATACGTCACGTTATTGGCTGAAGAAGAAATTCGACGGATATATTGTGCGTACTTTGGCTTATCCTAACGGCAGCTATAATGACAGGGTTATCGCCGCAGCGAAAAAATATGGCTTTTACAGGGCGCTGACTGGTCATGTAGGTGTCAATACGGCGGCTACGTATCAAAAGGCACCTTTCGAAATGTACCGCGTAACCGTTGCCGATGACGGTAACGGACTTGAAGGCTTTAAGAAACGCCTGGAGCATGCATATTTCTTTGGCTTTTTGCAGACCAAGGGCATTGATATCAATATTGTACGCGACATATTTGTGCGCTAAGGAATATTTAGGGAGGCGGTTGTCTCCCTTTTCTTTTGCAAGTAATGTTAACCGTAAAAATAAAATAGGTTGACAATAAATAAAAACTGGCGTATCCTATAAACTATGAACTGTAACAGAGGTTACAGAAGCTTTGGAGGCGTAAAATATGCATTTGAGTACTAAGGAACTGATTTTATGCGCATTGTTTATTGCGCTTATTAATGTGGGAACATTTATTAAAATTCCGGTAGGCACCGATGTCTATACACTGCAGTTCTTGTTTACTTTATTGGCCGGGTTGCTGCTCGGACCGCGTCTGGGTGCGATTGCCGTCAGCACTTATGTTGTCATGGGTCTGGTCGGCATTCCTGTTTTTGCATCAGGCGGCGGCCCGGGATATATAGCGCAGCCGACTTTCGGATATCTGCTTGGCTTTATCGTGCAGGCTTGGGTAAACGGAGCCTGGGCACGCAAGGCTAAGCAAATTAATTTCCGTAGCCTGTTGGAAGCAAATCTTGTTGGTATGGTAATTGTTTATTTGTTTGGACTCGTGTGGTTCTATGTAGTATCCAATTATATAATCAATGCACCGATTTCCGTGTGGGCAGTTATCTGGTACTGCGGTATTCTGCAGGTTATTCCTGATGTTGTGCTCTGCATTGGTGCGGCAATGCTGGGTGTGCGCGGGTATAAGGCCGGTATCTGGCTGAAGGCATAAAAAAGCAGTCCTTGCAATCTTATAAAAAGGTTGCGGGACTGCTTTTCGCTTTTAATATGCTTTTAGAAGGCCTTCTGCAGGAAGGCATCTAGGGAAGACTCGTTCATGCTGCCGACGATGCGTGTAATTATATGTCCGTCGGCGCTGATGATGTAGGATGCCGGAATAGCGTCAATGCCGTAGGCTCGTCCGAGTTCCTGATGATCGCCGTAGGCAGCGGGGAAGGTGTAGCCCTTGCTTTGTATGAAACGTGCAGGATCCTGTTCGTTATCATCTACGCTGAGAATAACAAAATGCATTTTGTCTTTGTATTCGGCGTATTTCTTTTCAATATGCGGCAGCTCGCCGACACAGGGAGGGCACCAGGTCGCCCAGAAATTGATAAAGACAGGCTTGCCCTTTAAGTCACTCAGGCGCATGGTTTTGCCGCTGCCTAACTCTTTGTAGCTGAAATCGGGTGCGGTTTCGGCAGCTGAGGCAGCAGCGGTGTTCATCTGCGGTTTGCTGTCGGCAGTTTTATCGGAGAAAGGACAGCTGCAGCCTGCGGTAAATAATAGTAGCGCAGTCATAGATAAGGTGAGCAGGATTTTTTTCATGTTGACCTCCTTATAAGAATAAGAGAAAAAAGTGTATATAAATTAAAATTTTTTGCCGAGAGAAATTGCCTTTACCGGGCAGACCTTGCGGCATTCACCGCAGGCAATGCATTCGCTGTCGCCTACATGACGGCAATCCATCTTGCAATGCTCCATACAGAGGTTGCAGTTGATGCACTTGACGTGGTTAACCTTCATGCCAAAGAGGGAGATTTTATTAAACAGTCCGTAAATAGCGCCTAAAGGGCAGATGAAGCGGCAGAAGGGGCGATAGATGAAGATGGCTGCCAGTACGGTAAGACACAGCAGTGTCAACTTCCAGATAAACAGCTGGCCCAAAAGCTCACGAATCTGCGGCTTGAAAAATGCCAGAGGCAGAGCAGCCTCCAAAGTACCTGCTGGGCAGATAAATTTACAGAAGGCCGGTACGCCGCTGCCGGTGAACTGATAAAAGGCCAAGGGTAAAATGATGAGAAAAATCAGCGCGATAAAATATTTCAGGTAGCTGAGCAGATAGGTAAAACGGTTGCGCTGCAGCTTAGGCGTAGGAATTTTGTAGAGCAATTCCTGCACGAGGCCGAAGGGACAGCCCCAGCCGCAGATAAGACGCGCAAAGATTAATGCAAAGAGCAGAATGAAGCCCAGCACATAGAAGGGAATGCGCAAAAATACACCGCTGAGCGAGCTTTGCAGCGAACCAAGCGGGCAGGCGCCCAAGGCTCCGGGGCAGGAATAGCAGTTTAAACCTGGCAGACAGATATTCTTGCTGCTGCCCTTCCAGATATTGCCGGTGGTAAAGCCTGCAAAATTGCCGTTATATAGGAGGGCGGTGCAAATTTGTACAAGCTTACGTTTAACCAATGCCGATACACTCCAGACAAATTGTCGCTGCCTTGCGCCAGACGGCAAGATATTCTCTGTTGCAGATACCATACGTCAGCATGGCGGCAGCGCTCAGAAGGATTAAAATACGTGTTATTTTCATAGCAAGCAGACCTCCTATATAAGTACTAAGAATATTCTAGCATATACAATGAAATTTTACTATGAATGCATGACTATACATTATTGAGGTTGGGTAGCAAATAGCAGAAAATAATATTAAATTATTTCTATCCGCGTGTTGCAATGATTTTCTGACTGGTGTTGTATGGATAAAAGCGTATGAATAGGCTATAATAAAAACAGATAATGCAATGGAAGAATATAGGTCGCGAAATAGTATTTGTAAATGAGCAATTTAAAAAAATCCTTGCAAAATAGGCAAAAACAAGGTAAAATAAAACAAGTAATAATATATTTTTTTGGAGGTAATCGTTATGCGTAAACACATCAAAACTGTTAATAAAGCAATGCTGAACAAAACTCTGCGTACCGGTGGCTGCGGCGAGTGCCCGGCTTCCTGCCAATCCGCTTGCAAAACTTCCTGCACCGTTGGCAACCAGGTTTGCGAACACTGCAAATAATATCTGAGCTTAATGCAGCTCCCTGTCTGGTGCAGGGGGCTGTTTTACTATCTATGCAAAAAGAAAGGTTGGAATACATGCTGATACATAAAATGCGTCTTGATGATAATATGGCTGTGCTGGATATCAACAGCGGTGCCGTTCATCTTGTAGACGATGTTATTTACGATTTACTCGATTATTATGATGGCAGCAACGATGCTGAGGCTATGGCTGCTTTGAAGGATAAATACAGCGAAGAGGATTTGCGCGATGCATTGGAAGAAATGCACGGCCTGCAGGATGAAGGTCTGCTTTTCAGCCCTTCCTTTGATGTACCGTCGACTTTTGCAGAAAAGCCGATTGTAAAATCCCTGTGCCTGCTTGTAACTCATGACTGCAATCTGCGTTGCGGTTACTGTTTTGCTGACACCGGTTCTTTTGGTGGCTGCCGTCAGCTCATGAGCAAGGAGACTGCAGAAAAGGCTATCGAGTTTGCTATTGAAGGCAGTAAGAAGCGCCATAACCTGGAGCTGGATATGTTCGGCGGTGAACCGCTGATGAACTGGCCGGTTGTTGTGCATATCACCGAATATGTACGCCGTCGTGAAAAAGAAACCGGCAAGAATATCAAGCTGACGCTGACTACTAACGGTACTCTTTTAAATGATGATAATATTAAATTCCTTAACGATAACCGTGTTATGCTGGTTCTGAGCCTGGATGGCAAGAAGGAAACTCATGACGCTATGCGTCCGTTCCCGAATAAAGCCGGCAGCTATGATGCAGCAGTGCGTGGCTTTAAGAAGGTAATCGACAGCCGCGAGGGTAAAAACTACTATCTGCGCGGAACCTATACCCATTTCAGCACCCACTTCTGTGAGGATGTGCTGGATATGACCAAGGTTGGCAAGGAGATTTCCGTAGAGCCCGTAGTAGGCATTGATGAACCCTGGGTATTGACCGAGGAAGATCTGCCGGTAATTTTCGATGAATACGATAAGCTGGCTCGTGCATATCTGGAGCGTCGTCGTGAAGGCAATCCCTTTGACTTTTTCCATTTCAATGTAGCACTTGATAATGGTCCGTGTGTTGCTAAGCGTCTGGCTGGCTGCGGCGCCGGTCATGAATACTATTGCATTACTGCTGATGGCGATATTTATCCGTGCCATCAGTTTGTAGGCCGTGAACAATATAAGATGGGTACCCTGGATACCGGTATTGTTACACCTGAAATGGTGCAGAAGTTCCGTCATACCCATGTTCTTACTAAGCCGGAGTGCAGCAAATGCTGGGCACGCTTCTTCTGCAGCGGTGGCTGCCACGCCAATGCGGATTTAATTAACGGCGATATTACCAAGCCGTATGAGTATGGCTGTCGTCTGCAAAAGAAACGTCTGGAGAATGCTATCATTGTTCAGGCTGTTCTGTCTGCCGAAGCACAGGAAGGCGAGGACCTGCGTCCGCATATCAACAATTTCACTTACGAAAAATAATAGCTTTTTACTAGTGCGCTCTGCGAAAGCAGAGCGCATTTTTTAATTTGCTTCACCCAATTGTGCAAAATGGAGCGGAGAAATGAGAAAGAAATCTGCACCGGAGAAATAAAAAAATCCGGAAAATTTTTCGGTAAAACGTGATTTTTTTACGCAGATTTTACCGTTTTTCGGCAGGAAATTTAACTTTTTTTGAGATTTTTTGAAGAAATTATGAGGCTGATAAAAGCGATGAACAAGCATGGTTGCTTTTCCACGAATCCTAGTGTGTCACGAAAAAATGTTAAAAAAGTAACAAAAAAGGTGTTGACATAATGCGGGTCACATGGTATTATATACAAGTCGACGCGATACGGCAACAAAACAAAAGCCAAAATCGCT
>NZ_CAUDZA010000007.1:0-85769 GCF_958453765.1 Phascolarctobacterium succinatutens
CTTACTTCATAATCAGTTACTTACTTCAATCCAAATAACCTACAAATTATACATAAAGGAGATAAATCACCATGAAAATTTTTGTCAGCAACGATATCAGCGAAAAAGGCGTAGCTCTGCTGCGCGAACACTTTGATGTAGATGTAATGCCCAACATGAAGCCGGAGGAGCTTATCAAGGTTATTAACAATTACGATGGCCTGGTAACCCGCAGCATGACCAAGGTAACCAAAGAGGTTATCGAAGCTTCTACCCGTCTGAAGGTTATCGGGCGCGCCGGTGTTGGCGTTGACAACATTGATATCCCCGCCGCTACCGCTAAAGGCATTGTCGTACTCAACACCCCGGAAGGCAACACTATGGCTGCTACCGAGCACACCGTTGCTATGATGATGGCTATGACACGCCACATTCCGCAGGCTCATCAATCCATTCAGGAAGGCAAATGGGACCGCAAATCCTTCGACGGCATTCAGGTACAGGGCAAAACCTTAGGTATCATCGGCGTAGGCCGTATCGGCAGCCGCGTTGCCAAACGTATGCAGGCTATGGAAATGACTACCATTGGTTATGACCCGTATATTACCGAAGAACGTGCGCATCAGGTTGGCGTTGAGCTGGTTGATTTTGACACTCTGCTGGCTAAATCCGATTATATCACCATTCACACTCCGCTCACCAAGGAAACCGAAAAGATGCTGAACGCTGACGCTATTGCCAAAATGAAGGACGGCGTGCGCATTGTCAACTGCGCCCGTGGCGGCTGCATGGACCCCGAAGCTATTGCCGAAGGCGTAAAATCCGGTAAAATTGCCGGCGCCGCTATCGACGTTTATCCGACTGAACCGCTTACCAAAGAAAACAACCCCTTCCTGGGCCTGTTCAACGTTGTACAAACTCCGCACCTCGGCGCTTCCACCATCGAAGCGCAAATCGGCGTAGCTGTTGACGTTGCTTACGGCGTAATTGATGCACTTGAAGGCCGTCCGGTTATGACCGCCGTTAATATGGCTCCCATTCCGAAAAGCGTGGCAACAGTTATCCAACCTTACTTCAAGCTGGCAGAGCGCATGGGTACCGTGGGCATCTATTTAGCAGACGGCCCCATTAAGAGCGTGGAAGTTGAATACACCGGCGCACTTGCTGAAACTGAAACACAGGCACTCACTACCGCCTTCCTCAAAGGCCTGCTGAACCCGATTCTGCAGGAAAGCGTTAACTTTGTCAATGCTCCCGGCATTGCTAAAAAACGTAACCTGGAGGTTAAAGAAGTTAAGGCCAACAAGCCCGGTTACTTCACTACTGCTATCAATGTAAAAATTGCTACTGCCAAGGGCACACATAAAATCGAAGGCACCCTGTTCGACGGCAAGCAGCCTAAGATTGTACAAATCGACCAATATCATGTTGACTTCAATCCAGAAGGCTACCTGCTGCTGGCACCGCACGTCAACAAGCCTAATATGATCGGTCAAATGGCAACTATTTTGGGCAGCGCCGGCATAAACATCAACGGCATGCAGGTTGGCAGCACTCCTAAATCCGACACCAACATTATGGCAATTGCTGTCGGCGACGACATTCCGAACGATATCATGCTGCAGCTGCGCGGTGTGGAAGGCATTATTGACGTTAAGCTCATCAACTGCGAAGGCTAAGACTTTTATCTAAATAAATTACAGTGAGGAAATTTTATGAGAATAATTTTAGTCCGACATGGTGAAACAACCTGGAATATAGAAGGCCGTTACCAAGGTCAGGAGGATACGCCGCTGAGCGAGCGCGGTCTGCGCCAAGGCCACCTGCTGGCCGAAGGCTTGCACCACATCCCTATCGATGTGTGCATCTCCAGCCCGCTGCAGCGCTCCTACCGGACCTGCAAGCTTTGTGCTGATTTGCACAAGCTGCCGGTGGCCACAGATGAACGTCTGCTGGAAATCAATCACGGCAGCTGGGAAGGCGTGTTGGCGCCGGAAATTGCCAAGCAATTTCCGCAAGAGTTCGCCCTGTGGCACACCCAGCCGCACCTGGTACAAATGCCTGACGGCGGTGAAAGCCTGGAGGATGTGCGCAAGCGTGCGCGCGCTGCCTTTGACGACTATGCAGAAAAATATGCCGGCAAAACAGTGCTGGTTGCTGCGCATGACGCAGTGAACAAGGCGATCATCTGCGATTTGCTTGGACTTGATATGTCGCACTTCTGGCAGATTAAGCAGGATAACACCTGCATTAATGTACTGGAATATAATGAAGGTGTTTGGCGCGTAGTGCTGCTGAACTCCACCAATCATTTAGGCTTCCTGTTCAGCGGTATTGAGCAGGCCGGCCTGTAATTTTACAAAGCAAAACTACCGTCCTGCGCAGCAAAGCTGCGAGGGCGGTAGTTTTTTTATCTTTCTTGCAACACAAAGCCCCCTCACCTTTCGGCGATGGGGCCTTTATACGCGCGTGTATTATTTTGTGTTACTTGCTAATCGTTAAATTAGAAAGTGAAGGTCAGGTCAGCCCAAACGCGTTGGTCATCAACCTTGCTGTTCAGTTTGTTTTCGGTATCGTAGTAAGCTACAGTACCAACGATGTTTTTAGCGAAGGTATAGTTAGCGCCAACGCCATAGCCTTTGAAGCCGACGCCATCAAAGGTGTTTGCATCAGTGGTGTGTGCAATGTAGGTTTGACCACCGAGATCATAGTAGTTAGCGAACAGGCCCCAGGAACCAGCTTCGGTAGCTTCAGCGCCTTTATAAGCAAGACCTACAGTCCAACCATCATCATCAAGAACTTTTTCATCAACATCATTGTAGCTCATGTCGCCTTTCAGGTACATACCGGACAGGTTTACATCGCCCATGGTGTAATCAGCACCAACATACCAGATAGCGTTATCTAAGCCTTTACCAATGCTATCTTTTGCAAGGTCTTTGTAGTTTACATAACCAGCAGCAACATTCATGTCACCGAAGGAAGTGCTCAGTTCGCCGCCAGCATAGTTGCCGCCGTCAACTTCGGTAGCTTTACCAGCAAAGCCGGTTACTTTTACTTTGTCGCCGTAGGAAACTTCAGCGCCATCAACTTTATCATCATAAATGTTGCCGTTAGCCAGGAATGCATTGTAACGGCCAGCAGTTACATTCAGACCACCGATTTTACCTTCAACATAAGCACGAGCAAAGGAAGTATCTTCATCGCCTTTGTTAGCGCTTTCGCCATAGAAATCTTGAGTGTTTTCAATCATGCCGGTGTAGGACCAGTCATCATTGATTTGACCGGTTACCCAAATACGGGAACGCAGATCATTTTCAAAGGATTGGCCTTCGTTAGCATCACCTTGTTTGCTCATGTATTTGTAACGCAGTTCGCCGGTTACTTTTACATTGTCAGCTTTTTTCTCCAGGTTAGCAACGCGAACGCCCAGGGTGTCCAGTTCGTCAGCGAATTCAGCAGCCAGTTTATCAACGTTAGCGCCTTTAGCCATTGCTTTAGCAACGATTTGAGCCATTTCATAACGGGTCATCAGTTTGTCGCCACCGAAGGTGGAGTCGCCGTAGCCTTCGATTACGCCGGCAGCAGCCAGTTTGTTGATGCTGTCATAAGCCCAGTGACCAGCAGGAACGTCAGAGAACGGGTTAGCAGCGTATGCGGAAGCAGTTACGCCCAGAGCCATAGCCATAGCTAATACTAAAGATTTTTTCATTTTTATTTCCTCCTTTAGGAAAATACATTTGAAAAATTCTGCTATGCTTCTTCGCCTTGGCTTTGATACTCGGCTCGCCGCAGCTTTCAGTAAGAGTTGCCTTGTTTCCTCTACCATACTCTTTGCAGTCTGCATTTTTCTCAGCCCTCAGCAGTTAGCAAAAGCAAATTTTTCATAAGCTTATTGTACCACGTTTATAACTATCCTACAAGGGTTTCACAAATTTTTCTTAAATTCACCAAATAAAGAAACTCTCCTTCTCAAATAATCATTTATATAATAGGTTTTCTTTGAAGCTATTTGCTCGCAATAAAAACCGCCTCTGCAATAGTTGCCGAGGCGGTTCGATGTTTAAACTAACTCAGTATAAGAATTATTTAACACGCAGAGCACGGTCTACTTCGATGCGTACTGCACGGCCAAATTCTTCATGAGTCCAATCCCAACGGCTAGTCAGAGCTTCAGGGATTGTTTTGTCGCTGTAAATGCGATGCTCGTAAGCTTTACCGGTGAGCTTGTTGTAAGCAACTGCATAGCCTTGCAGGTCGATTTGCAGTCTGCGCTCTTCGCTGGAATCAATAGCTTTGTCATCCAGCTTGTCCAGTTGAACAGCGATAACGATGTCAACATCGCCATCTTTAGCAATCTTTTCCAGAGTTGCAGCACTGGGAACCTTGTTGCCAATCTTAGCAGCATCAATAACAGCGGTCAGCTTGTCGTTTTCTACTACTACAAAGCCTTTTTTGCTGTTCAGAACAGACAGAGCGTTTTTGTAGAAAACCTGACTTGCCAACTCATCTCCGCCTTCAACATTGTTGATTAAGGGCAGCAGGGCAACGCTTGCAGCTTCAGCTGCACCAAAGCAGGGGATGCTGAAGCAGATAGCCATAACGGTCATCAATAAATAACGTAAAACTTTTTTCATTCTTATTCCTCCAAACGCATTAAAGTAATGCAGAATATAAGTATATTTTAGCATAAATTTAGGGAAAAATACAGTGTTTGCTTAAAATTTTCTGACTTGGTAGTCATTGCTTTTTATTGTAAATTATAATTCAAAAAACGACCGCCCTTCCGGGCGGCCGTCTTCTTATACGCGCGTGTTAAATGTTAAGTTGTTGTATGTGGTTGGAATTAGAAAGTGAATACAACTTGAGACCACAGGGTTTGTGCGTCTTTAGTGCCTTCCTTAGCTTCCAGATCATACCATTCAACCTGGCCAACAATGTTCTTAGCAAAGGTGTAGTTAGCAGTTACGCTATAACCTTTGAAGCCTTGATCAGCAGCTTTATAGCTATCAGCATAGCCGTTCATAGTATGATCAACATAGGTAGCAAGACCTTGATCATAGTATTTAGCAACTAAGCCCCAGGAACCAGCTTTAGCAGCTTTTGCACCTTTGTAGGAAGCAGTTACTACAAAGCCGTCATCGTCGCCCTTGTAACCATCTTCATCACCATTCAGATACATAGCACCCAGTTTGAAGTTTTTATCAAATGCATAGTTAGCAGCTACAGCCCAAATGCTTTGATCTTTTCCAGTTGCTTTAGCAGTAGCTTTTTGACGATCAATATCTTTGAAGTCATAATAGCCAGCAGCTAAGGACAGTTTGTCAGCTTTACCGGACAACTCTGCATAGTAAGCTTCGTCAGCTTTAATTTTCTCACTGCTGCCAGGGTCAGCTTTACCATAACCAGCTACTAATTTAACGTCTTTGCCATAAGCAACTTGAACGCCATCAAAACGGTTATCATAAACATTGCCTTCAGCCAGTTTGTTGTTGTAACGACCAGCCTGAACTTTCAAGCCACCCAGTTTACCATTTACGTAAGCACGTTGGAAATCAGTATTTTCGTTGCCAGCGTTGTCTTTCAGGTCTTGTTCGTTTTGCAGCATGCCGGTATAAGTCCAGTCATCATTGATTGCACCTTTAATCCAAATACGGGAACGCAGTTTAGTTGCGTAGCCATTGATATCTGCACCATCATCTTTGTAGTGATAACGCAGTTCGCCGGTAATCTTTACATTGTCAGCTTTTTTCTCCAGGCTAGCAACGCGAACGCCCAGGTTATCCAGCTCGTCAGCGAATTCAGCAGCCAGTTTATCAACGTTAGCGCCTTTAGCCATTGCTTTAGCAACGATTTGAGCCATTTCATAACGGGTCATCAGTTTGTCGCCACCGAAGGTGGAGTCGCCATAGCCTTCGATTACGCCAGCAGCAGCCAGTTTGTTGATGCTGTCATAAGCCCAGTGGCCAGCAGGAACGTCAGAGAACGGGTTAGCAGCGTAAGCGGATGCGGTTACACCAAGAGCCATTGCCATTGCGAGTACTAAGGATTTTTTCATTGTAATTTCCTCCTCTTATCTTAAGAGATTTTTATTTATTACAAAATCCTTCGCAAGTCCCCGCTTGCAAGTCCGGTAAGAGTTGCCTTGTTTCCTCTACCATGCACGAGCTTCGCCTGTGTCAAGGATTTCATAATCAAGGGGTGAAATTATAGATTGGAGTATTTCATTTTTTTGACTTACTCTAATCTAAATCATACTTATATTATAATTGCGGGTGACTGCCTAGTCAAGAGATTTTTTCAGAAAATTTTTAACAGAATAATATTTATTCCTATTAAGAATAATAGCAAAAACCGCAAGCCCGCTCCCTGCATAAAAAAAGCAGCAGTGCCATGCGTTCGGCACTGCTGCTTTCAGAGGGTTGATGTTGTGAAAGGATGTATAAAAAGAAAAGGGGTATTATGTATCAGTCAGTGGGATTGCTAACTGATGAGCTTATTATAAGGCGAACTGACTGATTAGTCAATGGATAATCTGTGAACTTTGCATCGTTTTGATGAACTCTAAAAAATCATCTTACTGCTGCCATCAGTGCGTAAAAAAGCGGCGGCACGACAAGCGCCGGCAGCATATTCAGCGTTTTGCAGTCACGCAGCTGCAAAATTCCCAAGCCGCTGCTCATCAGAAAAATGCCGCCCAAAACAGAAATTTCTCCCATCAGCGCCGGCGTCATATAAGGCGCAATCACTCCGGCGAAAAGAAAAATGCTCCCCTGCCACAAAAGCAGCACCAAGGCTGCCGCGGCAATGCCAATGCCATAGGCAGAGCCAAGAATAATCGACGAAACAAAATCAAGCGTCGCGTTGGTATACAGATAAGTGTTATTGCCATTGAGCCTGCTTTCAATCGGCCCCAAAATAGAAAGCGTGCCGATGCAGAAAAGCAAAATAGCGGTTGAAAGTCCTTCCGCCAGCTTGCTGCCACCCTTGGCGCTTGCCAAAAGCTTGTGAAAACGGCCGTCTATATCCAGCCAGGTTCCTATCACCGTACCAATGGCAATGCTGGCGATGAATAATACCGGGTAGGTTGTTTTCGGCATATTGCTGACAAAGGCATTCGCTCCCAGGCCCACGGTTGCCAGACCAAGGCCGTCGAAAAGCGCTGTTTTATAGCGTTCGTTAACACCTCTGCTGAGAAAGCTGCCGATTACAGAGCCGGTTAAAATTGCACTTACATTAACGATTGTTCCTAACATTTTCAATATCCCCTCAAGTTTACAAATACTTCCTGCGCAGGCTACAAAGATTTTACACTTCCCCCGCTCAGGCATCTTTACAGATACTCTTTTATTTTATACTATTATAGTACCAAATACAATTCCTACAAAGGAGGCTAATACGAATGAAAAAAACTCTTCTCACGTTATTTTTGGCGATGGCAGTAGCAGCAGGTGCGTCGGCTGCGCAGCAAACCGAAGTCGACAAGGGCGACCGCTTTGACTATAAATATCCTGTTTTCACGCAGGAAAATCCGCAGGCCGCACAGCGCATGAACCGCGATATCCAAAAAATGGTCAGCAAGTCGCGTAAGGATTTGCGCCAGCCGGATATGCGTGCTGTCGGCAGCAATTATGAGGTGATTTACGAAAATGACCAGTTTGTCTGCCTCACCTTCAACACCTGGTACTATTATGATAAGGCTGCTCATGGTATGTACTATACACACGGCATCGTTTACGACAAGGATACCGGCAAGCGTGTTCCCTACACCCGCTTCATGGAAAAGCTGAATGCCGAGCAGCTGAAGCAGGATATCAAGGCCAAGAAGCTGCCTGTATACGGTGCAGATTTGAAAACTGTCAGCGAAGCGCCGTTTATTGACAACATCGACAACTTCAAAGTAAGCAAGGATTATATCATCACCGAGGACGGTCATCTTTATCTGATGTACCAGCCCTACGAGCTTGACTGCTACGCCGCAGGCGTTACCTATGTCAAAGTAAAATAATAAACATAAAAAGCAAAGCACTGCTCCGCTTCTCCCATAAGGAAATGTGAGCAGTGCTTTTTTACAGCATATTTACTTCTTATCCAGTACGCAGATTTCAATTCCCGATGCAGCCATCATATCCTCCGCCAGCTTATCCGGATAAGGATTAGCATAAACAATGCGCTTAATGCCTGCGTTAATCAAAATCTTGGTGCAGACCACACAGGGCTGATGCGTACAATAAATTGTACCGCCGTTGACAGACACACCATGATAGGCAGCCTGCACAACAGCATTCTGCTCTGCGTGAATACCGCGGCACAGCTCATGCATCTGCCCCGAAGGCACATGCAGCTGCTCGCGCAGGCAGCCCGTAACCTCACAGTGAGGCAAATCCTTAGGCGTACCGTTATAGCCAGTTGCTACAATCTGTTTATTTTTGACGATTACCGCGCCGACACTGCGGCGCATACAGGTTGAACGGCTGCTAACTACTCTGGCAATCTCCATAAAGTAATCATCCCAGCCGGGTCTTGTTTTGCGTTCCATAATTTTTTATACCGTACCAAAAATTCTGTCGCCTGCATCGCCCAAGCCCGGAACGATGTAGCCATGCTCATTGAGATGGTCATCGAGCACGACAGTGTAGATAGGCACGTCGGGATGCGCTGCATTCAGCTTTTCTACACCCTCGGGAGCAGCAACGAGGCACATGAAGCGCAGGTTTTTCATACCACGCTTTTTGAGCTGGTCAATAGCAGCAATAGCACTGCCACCGGTTGCCAGCATCGGGTCAACAACGATAGTATAAGCGTCCATATCCGCAGGCAGCTTGCAGTAATACTCCATCGGCAGCAAAGTTTCTTCGTTACGGCTCATGCCGATATGACCAACATTGGCTTCGGGAATAACACTGAGTACGCCCTCCATAAAGCCCAGGCCTGCACGCAGGATAGGCACAACAGTGACACTGCCTTTAATACGGCAGCCGGTGGTTTCGCACAGCGGAGTTGTAACCTTTACTTCTTCCACAGGTAAATCTCTGGTAGTTTCAAAGGTCAGCAGCGCTGCAACCTCACTGATGATGTGGCGGAAAGTTACGCTCTTAGTATCCTTGTCACGCAGGATAGTCATTTTTGCTTGCAGCAAAGGATGGTTTACTACATTGATTTGCATTGGATATATCGCTCCTTTTCTGATTAAGACGAAGCGGATAAAGCTTTATCGGTCGTCTTAATTATAAATTAGTATATAACGGATACTTAGCGCACAGTGCAGCAACACGTTTTGCAGCCTCTGCATGCTTATCAGTATCTTCAGGGTTATTGAGCACCAGGCCCATGATAGCCGCAACCTCTTTGAAGTCCTCTTCTTTGAAGCCGCGGGTAGTAGCAGCCGGAGTACCCAGACGGATGCCACTGGTTACAAACGGGCTGGCAGGATCAAACGGAATAGTGTTTTTATTGCAGGTAATGCCAATATTATCCAGCAGCTTCTCTGCTTCCTTACCGGTCAGGTTTTTGTTGCGTACATCAACCAGAATCAGATGGTTGTCAGTACCGCCGGAAACCAGACGGAAGCCCTCAGCCTTCAGGCCTTCGGCAAAAGCCTTGGCATTCTTGACAATGTTTTCTGCGTACTCTCTGAATTCAGGCTTCAGAGCTTCGCCGAAAGCAACAGCCTTAGCAGCAATAACATGCATCAGCGGGCCACCCTGGATGCCGGGGAAAATAGCCTTGTTGATTTTCTTGGCATATTCCTCGTTATTGGTCAGAATCAGACCGCCGCGAGGACCACGCAGAGTTTTGTGGGTGGTAGTGGTTACGATATCAGCATACGGAACCGGAGACGGATGCAGACCTGCTGCAACCAGACCAGCGATGTGTGCCATATCAACCAGCAGCAAAGCACCGTTAGCATGAGCAATATCAGCGATGCGTTTGAAATCGATAATACGCGGATAAGCGCTGGCACCGGCAACAATCAGCTTCGGATGATGCTCTTTAGCCAGCTTGTCCATAGCTTCATAATCAATCAGCTCGGTTTCCGGATCAACGCCATAATGAACAACGTTGAAATAAGTACCGGAAATATTTACCGGGGATCCATGGCTCAGATGACCGCCTTGAGACAGGTCCATACCCATGATGGTGTCGCCGGGTTTCAGGAAAGCAAAGTACACGGTCAGATTGGTGCTGGCACCGCAGTGAGCCTGTACGTTAGCATATTCGGCATGGAATAATTTTTTGGCACGTTCGATTGCCAAAGTTTCAACCTTATCAACATATTCACAGCCGCCATAATAACGATGACCGGGATAGCCTTCAGCATACTTATTGGTCAGTACGCTGCCCATAGCCTCCATTACTGCGGGAGTAACGATGTTTTCGGATGCAATCAGTTCTATTTTGTCACGTTGGCGGTTCAGCTCCGCATCAATGTAACCTTTCAGCTCAGGATCAACTACGCTAAGTTTTTCCAGATTCATTTTAAGTCCCTCCTAAAAATAAAACATTAAATATCAACCAGTTTTATCCACAGGCTGTGGATAAGCGCTCAGAAATTCTGCTCTACTAAAAGACGCAGACGGTGCCTTATGGACGATTTTCCAGGTATTGGGCACGCGGTCCTCCAACCAATGGCGGACGGGTTTTAGCGGCAGTCAGCACTGCTTCGCCGATTTTTTTATATTGCAGGCGTACAGGAACAGCAACTCGTTTGAGATGCATGCCGATGAGCGTCTGGCCAATATCAATACCAAGATGGGCAGAAATCTTTTCTACCACTACAGGTTCAGCAAAATTTTCGTAGGCAGCAGTTGCCATAGCGCCGCCGGCATGAGCCACCGGACGCACGGTAACCTCCTCAAGATTGTAGCGTTCGGCTGTTTCTGCCTCTACTACTAAGGAACGGTTGAGATGCTCGCAGCATTGTACGGCAAGATAAAGCTCGTGTGCATCGCACACTGCCTTCAGCGCCTTGAACATAGCAACAGCTGTTTCACTGCTGCCGCCGGTGCCGATTTTGTTGCCGAGTACTTCGCTGGTACTGCAGCCAAGCACGAAAATCTGTCCCTTTTTAGGCTTTGCTATACTAATGAGCTCTTCAGCAGCTGCTGCAAGCTCCTTAGCTATTTGCATATTTGTTTCCATTGTTGCTTTACTTCTTTTCTGTTTATTTTCAGAAACGCAAGAATCGTTTAGGCTGCAACGCAAAGACGATTATTTTGCTTCCAAATCCATGATTTTATTTACACGGCGTTCATGACGACCACCGGCAAATTCGGTTTCCAGCCAAGCGTCGGTAATCATTTCTGCCAAACCTACGCCCAGAACACGCTCGCCCATGCAGAGCACGTTGGCATTGTTATGCTCACGGCACATTTTAGCGGAGAAAACATCACCGCACAGAGCAGCGCGAATGCCCTTGCATTTATTGGCAGCGATAGAAATACCGATACCGGTACCGCAAATCAGGATGCCCTTTTGCGCACCGCTGGCACCGCTGGTAATATCCTCGCACAGCTTTGCAGCATAGTCGGGATAATCTACGGAATCTTCGCTGTAGGTACCATGGTCAACAACCTCGATGCCTTTATCCTCTAAATATTTTTTGATATGCTCCTTCAGATGGAAGCCGCCATGATCACAAGCCATTGCAATTTTCATAAATAATCTTCTCCTCTCCTGCTTTTTAATGCCGGGATTATCTTTAACCTTTATTGTAACATAAATGACGGTAAATTTACATTATTTTTTAAATGCAGGCTGCCGTTTTCCAGCGTTATGATCTGATAGCCCGCAGCCTTACGCAGGCGGTTCATGATTGCCAGTCCCAAGCCGTCCTCCTCTACGCCTTCGGCGAGGATGACGTCCGGACAGGTACGGTCAAAATCGCGCAGCAGGTAGAACAAATCCGCTGCCAGCTGCTCACGGCTGTCGCCCCAGCAGGAAAGCTGCAGCTGCTGCTTTTCGACAAGCGCTGCCAGCTCGCTCTCCAGCTCACGTCCGCAAAGCACGCCGACGGTTTTGCCCTCAGCCAAAGCTTTGGCAATAACCTGCGGCAAACATTTGCAAGCCTCGCCTTCAAACAGGTACACAGGTGCCTTTGGCGCATAATGACGGTACTTCATTCCCGGTGCCTTGGGCTTAAAGTTTTTATCTCCCTGCAGCGCCGGG
Source organism: Phascolarctobacterium succinatutens (assembly GCF_958453765.1). Classification (GTDB taxonomy): domain Bacteria; phylum Bacillota; class Negativicutes; order Acidaminococcales; family Acidaminococcaceae; genus Phascolarctobacterium_A; species Phascolarctobacterium_A succinatutens_B. Next base: position 12,148 of record NZ_CAUDZA010000007.1, read on the forward strand.
TCGATTTCTACCGCACCCATAACCTCCGTCAGCATTTCATAGGTAATGGCGCCCGGTCGCAGGATAGTGGGAACAGCGCTCGTTGTATCCACCACGGTGGATTCCAGACCGATGCCGCAGTTGCCGCCATCAAGCATACCGGCAATTTTACCCTGCATATCCTCCAGCACATCCTGTGCATTCGTCGGGCTCGGGCGACCGGAAATATTAGCCGACGGCGCCGCGATCGGACAACCGCAGGCACGGATAAAATCCTGAGCGAATTTATTAGATGGGAAGCGTACAGCGACAGTTTCCAGTCCTGCGCTTACAGCGTCAGGCACAATAGCAGATTTATTGACAATCAGTGTCAGTGGTCCCGGCCAAAAATGCTCCATGAGCTTTTTGGCATTAGCATTCAGGCCGGTAGTCAGCTGCGCAATATCTTCCTTTTTAGCAATGTGCAGAATCAGCGGATTATCGTTAGGTCTGCCCTTGGCAGCAAAAATCTTGGCTACAGCCTCAGGATTCAATCCATCCGCACCCAGGCCGTAAACTGTTTCCGTCGGAAACGATACAACCTCACCCGCACGAATCAGTGCCGCTGCATCCTGCATAATCTCTTGATTATCAGAGTTCTTTTGTAATTTCCAGTAGGATGTTTTCATATTTATCCTCACCCTCTTTTTCTTTTAAAGCAAAAACCATGCGCGGTATGCCTGCATAGTCCAAGCGCACGGCAGTTTTGGCAAAGCCATGCTCCAAGCACAGCTTTTGTACCGCCTCGCTTTGGTCGATGCCGATTTCAAACGCCAGCAAACCATCTTCGGCCAGATGCTCCGCAGCCTCGGCACAGATGCGGCGGTAAAAATCCAGTCCGTCCGCACCGCCGTCAAGTGCAGTGCGTGGCTCCTGCTGTACATCCTGCGCCAGCGTTGCAATATCGGCAGCAGGAATATACGGCGGATTGGAAACGATGATATCAAATTTTTTCTCTACAGGTACGTTGCTGAACAAATCGCTTTGACGGAAGGCCACACGCTTATCCACGCCGATAGCGGCAGCGTTTTCTTTCGCTACTGCCAAAGCATCATTGCTGATATCCACGCCCACGCCAACGGCAGCAGGCAGATAATCAAGCAGCGAAACGATAATAGCACCGCTGCCGGTACCGATATCCAAAGCCTTTACGGCACCGTCTGCACGCAGCATCGGCGCTGCCTTCACCAGGCTTTCCACCAACAGCTCCGTTTCCGGGCGCGGCACCAGGGTAGCAGGCGTAACCTTAAAGTTGTTGCGCATAAAAGCACGCTCACCGATAATGTAGGCCAGCGGCTCATGCTTAGCGCGGCGCTCTACATATGAGCGCATCTTGTCGCGCTCCTCCTCACTGAGAGGTTTGTCAAACTCGGTATACAGCTTGATGCGTTCACATTTCAAGACAGCACAAAGCAGCACTTCGGCATCAAGGCGCGGATTTTCCACGCCTTTCGCCTCAAAGTGCTGCTTAGTCCAGTTTAAGATTTCCATAATTGTCCAAACCGGCTTAACCATTTTATTTCACCTGCCGTAATTGTTCGCTTTGCTTAGCAGTAATCAGCGCACTCAGCAGCTCGTCCAGATCACCGTTGACAATGCTGTCCAGCTTATGCAAGGTCAGACCGATGCGGTGGTCGGTAACGCGTCCCTGCGGATAATTGTAGGTGCGGATACGCTCGCTGCGGTCGCCGGTGCCTACCTGGCTCTTGCGGTCCTCGGCAGTAGCGGCACGCTGCTCTTCCTGCGCCTGCTCCAAAATACGCGCACGCAATACGCGCATACATTTTTCACGGTTCTTCAGCTGAGATTTTTCATCCTGGCACTGTGCTACAATGCCTGTCGGAATATGGGTAATACGAACTGCAGATTCGGTTTTGTTTACGTACTGGCCGCCGGCACCACCTGCACGATAGGTATCGACACGCAAGTCTGCAGGGTTAATCTCTACATCAACCTCTTCAGCCTCTGGCAGTACAGCCACTGTAACGGTAGAGGTGTGTACGCGTCCCTGAGATTCGGTTTCCGGCACGCGCTGTACACGGTGTACGCCGCTTTCGAATTTCATACGGCTGTAAACGCTGTCACCGCTGATTTGGAAAACGACCTCCTTAAAGCCGCCCAGCTCAGTCGGGTTGGAATCCATAACCTCAACGCGCCAGCCACGGGTTTCTGCATAACGCAGATACATACGGAAGAGAACACCGGCAAAAAGTGCAGCCTCATCACCGCCGGCACCGCCGCGGATTTCCACGATAACGTTTTTATCATCATTCGGGTCGGAAGGCAGCAAAAGAATCGTGAGCTTCTCCTCATATTCTTCAATCTGCGGTTTGAGCTCCTTCAGTTCCTCTTTAGCCATTTCAACCAGCTCTTCGTCATCGCCTGCCGCAAGCAGCTCCTCTGCCTCATCACGAGCCTTAATCATATCGCGGTATTCACGGTAAGCGGTAACAATCGGTTCAAGCTTGGCATGCGCTTTGGTAGCCTTCAGCCAGTTGGTCTGGTCGGCAATAACCTCGGGGTCGCTGATTTTTGCCTCTAAGTCTAAATATCTATCTTCTAGTGCCTGCAATTTGTCGAGCATTAGAAATTCTCCTCTCACGTATTTTACTCTATAATTTCTTCAGGCGGCAGCACTGCCTTCAGCGAAGCAATCGCCACCTCAATCTGGCTGTCATCAGGCTGACGCGTAGTCAGCTTCTGCAGCAAAAGTCCCGGCATAATTGCCATATGCACCAGCTTATTATCGTTATGCGCACCGGCAAAACGAATAATCTCATAGCTGACGCCCGCAATTACCGGCATCAGCACTACACGGGAAGCAATGCGTTCCAGCAGGCTGGGCCAGCCCAGGAAGGTAAAAATAAACATGCTTATCAGCATGACAATCATCAGAAAGTTGGTGCCGCAGCGCGGGTGCAGTGTGCTGAACGGACGCACATTTTCTACACGCAGGGGCAGGCCTGCCTCATAGGTGTAAATAGTTTTATGCTCCGCGCCATGATATTGGAAGACGCGCTGAATGTCCTCCATAGAGGAAATCGCTGCAATATAGGCCAGGAAAATAACCATACGCAGCACGCCCTCAGCCAGGTTGAGCATCATCGGATCCTCAGTCAGCTCATGCAGAAAACGCATAGACCAGGTCGGAATAACAATAAACAGACCTACAGCCAGCAATACAGATGTAGCAATAGTCATTGCCATCTCCTTGCCTGTCAGCTGCTCGTCCTCTTCGCCGGAAACCTGTGCCGAATAGGCCAAGGCCTTGATGCCGTCATATAATGATTCAAATAAAGCAATAACGCCGCGAAGCAGCGGTTTTTTCAAAATAGGATATTTATCACGGATACTGTTGACAGGATTTACATCCACGGCAATTTCTCCGTCAGGTTGGCGCACGGCAACAGCCACCTTATGTGGTCCGCGCATCATAACGCCCTCAATTACAGCTTGTCCGCCTACAGATAATTTTTTCGTGCTCATAGATATACTCCATAAAACTAAATAAAGCAGAACCCGCATGTGCAAGCCCTGCCTTATTGTATAGATTATTGTTCTTTGTTGTAACGTTTGTTGAACTTCTCGATACGACCACGAGCAGCTACGTTACGTTGTTGACCAGTGAAGAATGGATGGCATTTAGAGCAAACATCCACGCGTAATTCTTTCTTAGTGCTACCAGTTACGAAGCTTGCACCACATGCGCAGGTAGCAGTAACTTCACCGTAATTCGGATGAATCTTTTCTTTCATTCTTTACACCTCTCTTTGCTAAGAACATTATATTCATAATTTAGAAGCTGCCTTGCTTGGCAAAGCGGCTTGCATTAACACTAGATTAGTGTAACATATCCTACAAGTAAACGCAAGCTATTTTTTACTAAAATCGGCAACACCCTGCAGATAATTAATAAACTGCTGCGCTGTACGTCCGGAAATGCCGCCGTGATGCAGCTCCCACTTACGCGCTTCGGCACAAAGGAAGTCTTCGTCAAGCTCCAGTCCCTGCTTTTTAGCCAGCTCGCAGACGATTTTGTAGTATTCCTTCTGCGTAGGCTGTCCATAATAAATCGTGCAGCCGAAGCGGTTAACCAGAGAAAGCTTTTCCTGCATCGTATCCGACTTGTATATACCGTCCTCCTGTGTTACATCGTTGCGGTCCTTCCACGTTTCATTAATCAGATGTCTGCGGTTAGAGGTAGCGTAAATTAAAATATTATCCGGACGCACCTCCAGACCGCCTTCGATGATAGCCTTCAGATATTTGTATTCGATTTCAAATTCCTCAAATGACAAATCATCCATATAAATAATGAAGCGGTAGTTGCGATTTTTAATTTGGGCAATCACCTGCGATAAATCGCGGAACTGATGCTTGTAGATTTCTATCATCCGCAGGCCCTGATCATAATATTTGTTGATAAGCGCCTTAATGCTGCTGGATTTGCCTGTACCACTGTCACCGAAAAGCAGCACGTTATTTGCCGGGCGGCCTGCTACAAAAGCCTCCGTATTTTCCAGCAGGCGCTGCTTCTGGTCCTCATAACCGATAAGGTCAGCAAAGGTAATCTGCTCCGTATTGGATATCGGCACCAGCTCCGGCTCGCCCTGCTGTGCCTCCGCTATGCGGAAGGCCTTGTTCAGACCAAGCTTGCCCACGCCGTAATCATGATAGAATTTGGTAACGCAGGCGAAAAGCTCCTCAGCATCGGCAGCACCTTCCAAAGCAGTGCTGAGTGCCTGCACCTTGTCGCTGATATTTTTGTTATAGCAACGCTCCTGCTTTACCACAGCCTGATAATTGCTGATTAGCGAAAAGCAGTTAATCCCCAGTGCACGCTCCAGCTCGCTGAAGTCATAAGCAAACAGCTGCTGAAAGATTTTGAAGTCATGCTTGGCAAACTGATTCACGCTGCCATCGCAGGCACCAACCTTTTCACAGGTAATGGCAAAGGGATTTTCACAGCTGACGAGCAAAAACGCCAGATAATTATGCCAAAGATTCTTGTCAAAGCCATAAACGGTGCCAATATCAAGCAGCTTATGTACCTGCTCATAAATTTCCGCTGTCAGCTCCTCGCGGTTATAATCACCTGCTGAAAATTCAGCGCAGATTTCTGCCAACGGCTCCAGCAAATTGTCCGCCGGCAGATTGCGGTAAATAACTAATTGTGATACAAGCTTATGCATATCTTTCCCCTCAAATATCTCTATTTTATAAATTCAAATTTCTCTGTATCGAACATGCCCATATCTGTAATGCGCAGCTTGGGAATAACCGGCAGCGCCATAAAGCTCAGGCTAATGAACGGGTCTATGCCGTCCGATACACCCTGCGCATGTGCCTTCGCCGCAATCTCATCAAGACTGCCGATAAGCTCTTCGGCAGGCGCGCTGCTCATCAGGCCGCAGATATTCAGCGGCAGCGTATCAATAACCTCGGTGCCCTTGACCAAGGTATAACCGCCCTGTACGCGTACCAGCTCCTTAGCCGCAACATTCATTGCTTCCGGACTTGTGCCGATAACAATCAGGTTATGTGAATCGTGTGCTACCGTTGTCGCTACCGCGCCGTCCTTCAGTCCGTAGCCGCGCAGGAGGCCTAAGCCTACATTGCCGGTGCCGTGGTGTCTTTCCAGTACGGCAATCAGGTACACATCTTCTTTTTCCAAGGCAGAGGCAATATCCTTGCCCATAATAGTACTCTTCTCGGTAAAGATTTCACCTGGAAGCATAGTAATAACAGGATATTCCCTGTCGTCGGCAAAATGCGATAAAGAGAATGTTTCGGCATCAAATGCCGCAGGCTTCACGCTGCCCTGCAGGCTGGTAGTGGGCGTAACAGGCGTAATCTTTTCGCAGGCCTTGAGCGCATCCACGCCCTTATGGAAAACAGCCTGCGGCGTAAGGCTTTGCAGGTTGTCAAAAACTACCAAATCCGCCTGCCAGCCGGGAGCAACGGCACCCACGCGGCGCAGGCCGTAAATACGCGCAGCGTTGATAGTTGCCAGACGCAAAGCACGCACCGGCTCCATGCCCAATTCTATCGCCATTTGTACGCAGTGACGGATAGTGCCCTCGCGGCGGATATCGGCAAGATGCTTATCATCGGTGCAGAAGGCCAAACTGCTGACATCAATACCTTCTTCAATAACGCCGCGCAAAATTGTCGTCAGATTACGCGAAGCACTGCCCTCGCGCACCAGCACTGCCAGACCGTTGCGCAGCTTTTCCTTCGCCTCGTCCCAGCTGATGCTCTCGTGGTCGGTATCAATGCCGCTGGCAACATAGGCAGCCAGCTCCTTGCCACGCACGCAGGGTGCGTGGCCGTCGATTACACGGCCCAAACTTTGGAACAGGTCCAGCTTTTTCTGTACCTCGGCGGAATTATAAATAACTCCCGGCACATTCATCATCTCGCCCATGCCCAGTACGCCGGGTTCATTGACAAGCTTAATCATATCGCGCGCGTCCATTACACAGCCGCTGTGCTCGAAGCGTGTGGCAGGCACGCAGCTGGGCAGATTCACATAATAGTTCAGCGGCATCTGTCCGCCGGCCTCCAGCATATAGTGAATGCCTGCCGCACCCGCTACGTTGGCAATTTCGTGCGGGTCGGTAATCAGTGTGGTTACGCCCCAGCGCAGTTCCTCATCGCAGTAATGCTCCGGTACAGCCATAGAGCTTTCCACATGGCAATGCGCATTAATCAGACCGGGGGCAACATAGGCGCCTTTCAGGTCAATGATTTTTTCTGCCTTGTCATAGCTGCCGACGCCGGCAATCACGCCCTCGGCGATAGCAACATCAGCTTCGTAAATTGTTTCGGTCAGCACATCAACAACCCTGCCGTTCTTCAAAAGAATATCAGCAGGGCTGTTACCGAGTGCGACCGCTCTTACACGGTCCATCATATTTTTACCTCAATCCTTTTACACGTAAATATATTTCAGGATAAAGATTACTGCCAGCACATATACAATCCAGCTGGTTTTTTTGTTTTTGTATTCACCGCTGAGCAGGTTAATTGCCACATAGGAGATAACGCCCATGGAAATACCTTCGGAGATAGAATACATGAAAGGCATTGCTACTGCTGCGATAAAAGCAGGAATCGCTTCGGTCATATCGTCAAAGTCTACATTCAGCAGGCTGCTTACCATCAAAAAGCCTACAATTACCAGTGCCGGAGCGGTAGCGAAGGCAGGAATTGCCAGGAAAATCGGTGCGAAGAACAAGCTGAGGAAGAAGAGAACAGCTGCGGTAACTGCAGTCAGACCGGTACGGCCGCCAACAGCAACGCCGGCGCTGCTTTCTACGAAGGTAGTAACGGTGGAGGTACCCAGCAGTGCACCACCTGTAGTAGCGATGGAGTCAGCCAGCAGAGCGCCTTCAATCTTCGGCAGTTTGCCGTCCTTGTCCAGCATTTTAGCTTTGGAAGCAACACCAATCAAAGTGCCGAGAGTATCAAACAAATCTACAAACATGAAGGAAAGCATGATTGTAATGAAGTTAAAGGTGAAGATAGCACTGAAGTCCAACTGCATGAATGTCGGTGCCAAGCTGGGAACAGAAATGCCGTTAGCAAAGCTGGGCATAACGGAGAACATGCCGAGTTTCGGATTCGGTACATAAATACCGGTCAGCTCGCAAATCATGCCTAAGCCCCAGGTAACCAGAATACCTACGAGGATACCGCCGGGAACCTTTTTCGTCATCATTACAGCGGTCAGCAGAATACCGATAAGCGCCAGCAAAGCACCGATACCGGTGGACCAGAAGGTGCCGTCTGCCAAAGCAGCCTTAAACGGATACAGACCAACGAGAGTCGGTCCGGCAACAACGAGCTTGGAATTCTGCAGGCCGATAAAGGTAATAAACAGACCGATACCGCTGGTAACACCGAACTTCAGCGCAGGCGGAATGGAGTTGAACAACGCTTCGCGCACCTTAGTCAGGGACAGAACAATGAACAGAATACCTTCAACAAAAACTGCTGCCAACGCAACCTGCCAGCTGTAACCCATCTGTCCTACAACAGTATAAGCAAAAAAGGCGTTCAGGCCCATACCGGGAGCAAGAGCAAAAGGATAGTTAGAGAACAGCGCCATGAGCAGAGTACCAAGGCAAGCACCCAAAGCAGTAGCGGTAAATACAGCGCCCGCATCCATACCGGCAGCACTTAAAATGCCGGGGTTAACAGCTAAAATATAAGCCATCGTCATAAAGGTGGTGATACCGGCAAGAATTTCTGTGCGGACATCCGTCTGATGTTCCTTCAGGCGAAATGTTTTTTCCAAAAAGTCTGTCATTATTATAGCCTCCTATGCTATCTATTTGCCCAAGCTGCAGGGCCCGGGCACAATAATAAAGATTAAGACTGCCTGCACAGCCTTCAAGCCATTAATATGTTAAAATCTCCGGACCGTTTTCTGTAATCAGAATCTGATGCTCCCATTGAGCGGAAAGACTGCCGTCACAGGTATAAACAGTCCAGTTATTGGCTTCGTCAACAAAGATATCTCTGTGTCCCATGTTAATCATCGGCTCAATAGTAAAAATCATTCCCGGTACAAGCACCATACCGGTTTTGCGTTTGCCTACATGGCAGACGAACGGATCCTCATGGAATTCTACACCAACGCCGTGGCCGCCGAATTCTTCGACAACGGAATAGCCGTGCTTATGTGCCAGCTTGGAAACAGCAGCTCCGATATCTCCCAGAAAACCCCAAGGCTGAGCTGCTTCAATACCGCGCAGCAGACATTGCTTGGTGATTGCAACCAAATCTGCAGCCGGCTTAGCAACCTTGCCAATCATAAACATACGGGATGCGTCAGCATAATAACCATTGTAAATAGTAGAAACGTCTACGTTTACAATGTCACCGCTGCGCAGCACGTCATGCTCGCTGGGAATGCCATGGCAAACCTGGTCATTGATAGAGGTACACACGCTCTTCGGGAAACCCTCATAACCCAACGGTGCAGGGATAGCGTTATGCGCTACTGTATATTCGTAAACGATTCTGTCGATATCAGCAGTAGTCATACCTGCCTTAATATATTTGGCAACCTCATCCAATACACCGGTATTGATTTTGCAGGCTGCACGGATACCTGCAATCTGCTCCGGGGTTTTAATCATATCGCGGTCAGGAACCTCGCAGCCCTGAGCCTGCAGCAACGCAATTTTGGCATCATTCATTTTGTGGCAATCTGCATACGCTTTACCGCTGCCACACCAACATAATTCTTGGTCCAAAGAAAACACTCCTTATCTAAATAATTGTTACAACTTGTACATTACAACCTTATGACTTCTATTTTACCACATATTTAAGGGAAAAATCACATTTTTAGCTTAAAATTCTCTTACAACGTTCGGTTTTTTGTGTTAAAATTATTTTATATGACTCAATGTTAAGAAAGGAAATTTTTATGGAAGCATATGCAATGTATTTTATCGATTTAATTCTGCACCTGGACAAGCATCTGCCGGAAATTATGATGGCCTATGGTCATCTGATTTACGCCATCCTATTCATGGTAGTGTTCTGCGAAACCGGTCTGGTAGTCACCCCGTTTTTACCGGGCGATTCGCTGCTTTTCGCCTGTGGCGCCCTTGCCGCTGCCGCACCCGAAGGCATGGATATAAAAATTATCGTGCCCATCTTTTTAGTTTCGGCTGTGCTGGGCGACGCCTGCAATTATATGATAGGCGAGCATCTCGGTATGCACATGATTAAGAAAAATATCATTAAGAAGGAGCATGTCGACAAGGCCAGCGCATTTTATGACAAGCATGGTCATAAGGCTATTTTCCTAGCCCGCTTCGTGCCGATTGTTCGCACCTTTGCACCCTTCGTTGCCGGCATCGGCAAGATGCACTACCTGACCTTTGCTCATTACAATGTCATCGGTGCCGTAGTGTGGGTATTTCTCTTTGTCGGCGGCGGTTACTTCTTCGGTAACATCCCTGCCATCAAGCATAATTTTACGCTGGTAACTTTTGGCATCATCGTCTTCTCCCTGCTGCCTGTATTATATGAATTCGTAGGCAAGAAAATTTTAGGCAAGAAATAAGAAGGTCTTGGAATTTTGGTAACAGGCTCTCCCCAAGGAGAGCCTTTACACAGTTAAACTCCAAAGTACATATATAAATTTTAAAAATTGAGGGTGATTTAAAATGACTTATCGTTTTAACAGTGATTACACCGAAGGCTGCCATCCTGCAGTCCTTGAAAAACTCGTGCAAACCAACATGGAGCAGACCGATGGCTACGGCCTTGATCCCTACTGCGACGAAGCACGTAAATTGATTAGAGAATCCTTCGCCTGCCCGAACGCTGACGTACATTTTCTCGTTGGTGGCACCCAAACCAACCTGACGGTTATCTGCGCCGCCTTGCGTCCGCATCAGGCTGTTTACGGCGCTGTTCCCAGCCATATTAATACGCATGAGGCCGGTGCGATTGAGCATGTAGGTCACCGCGTACTGCCACTTCCGAGCGAGGACGGCAAGCTAACCGCAGAGCAAATCCGCCACGAATGGAAAATGTACGATACTGATCCAAGCCGTGAGCATTGGGCACAGCCGAAAATGGTTTATATCTCCCAACCGACTGAAATCGGCAGCATGTACAGCAAAAAAGAGCTGCAGGATTTATACCAGGCCTGCAAGGACTGCGGTCTTTACCTCTTTGTTGACGGCGCACGCTTAGGCTATGTTCTCGGCGCTCCCGACAACGATATGACTGCTGCGGATTTAGCAGCAAACTGCGACGTTTTCTATATCGGCGGCACCAAATGCGGCCTGCTCTTCGGCGAAGCAGTTGTTATTTTGAACGATGCACTTAAGCCTGACTTCCGCACTATTGCTAAGCAATGCGGTTCTATCATGGCCAAAGGACGTCTGCTCGGCGTACAGTTTGGCGCAATTATGAAAGATGACCTTTACAGCAAAATCTGCGGTAAGGGCACACTGCAGGCGCTGAAAATCCGTGATGCACTGTTAGCCAAAGGCTTCAAGTTCGTTACTGAATCCCCCACCAACCAGCAATTTGTGATTATGACTCCGGCACAGTTTGAAAAGCTGAGCGAGGAATTTGCTCTCAGCCACATTGCTTATCTGGAGGACGGCAATTACAGCGTGCGCATCTGCACCAGCTGGGCAACCAAGGACGAAGAGGTTGACAGACTCATTGCTATGATCAACAAGCTGTAAGCTTGACAGAAAACGTAAATTTGCTATAATAAAAATAAAGAGAGACTCTGACAGTCGCGTGTCAGCCCTCTCTGTTGATTGTTGTTATTTGACAAAAGGCTGACATTGACCTCTAATGTCGGTCTTTTGTTATATTGTAAGCAAAATTACTTACGTTTAGACATAATGGTCGCAACAAGCAAACCAAATGTTAACATTATCTGTAACGCTTCGGCTACTCTCATGCTCCCACCTCCTTACGGAGGAACCGACCTGTCAGAATCTCTAGTGTTATTATAACAGCTATCTTATTTGTTGACAATATGTTCGCAAAAATAAAAAGACGGTTGCTCGACCGTCTTTTTTATTTTGCTCTTTTTACTTCAACTTTTCTACAACGCTCTGCAGCTTTTCCTGCCAGTCGGCGCAATAATCCGCACCGCCCTGCGCGCAATCGCTCTTGCCGCCGCCACGGCCGCCAAAGGCTTCGTTGAGCAGCTTAATAACACTACGGCAATCGCCTGCAGTATCAGCCCCCAAAGCAACTGCGTAGCTGATGCGCTCAGGCTGCACTGCTACCAAAAGGCTCAGCGTGTTTTTCAAGGCAGTAACCTTCGGCAGAAAGGCTTTGATATCCTTGGCATCGTGACCTTCCATAGGCAAAGCCAAAACCTTTACTCCATCAGCATTCACCGGTGCAGCAGCAAACGTTTCCTGCAGCTTTTCTTCTTCAATCTTCAGCAGCTTGCTCTTGGCAATGTCAAGCTGTGCAAGCAAATCATTTTTCTGCTTATTTACGGCAGCAGGCACCTGCTCGGGCTTTACGGAAAGACTTGCAGCGACGCTAAGTAATGTGCTGTTCTTGGCATCAGCATCCAATAGCGCTCTGCGGCCGCAGACAAACTCTACGCGGCAACCACCCTTATGCTTTTCATGACGGATGACCTTAACACTGCCCAGCATCCCTGTAAATGGTGGATGCGTACCACAGCAGGTGCAGATATCGGCGTCCTCAACCGAAACAATACGCAACGTGCCTGTCAGCTTGCTGTTGAACTTACGCATTTTATCCTTCAGCTTGACAGCCTCTGTGCTGTCCATATAGCTGATATGTACCGGGCGATTCTCCCAGATGATTTCATTCGTATATAATTCTGCCTGCAGCAGCTCCTCGTCCGTCAGCTCCTTATCAAGGTCAATGAAAACATCATCCTCATTCATGTGGAAGCCGATATTGTTGGCCTTAAACAGCTTCCAGCAGGCGTAGGACAAAAGATGCTCGCCCAAATGCTGCTGCATTCTGTCCAGACGCACAGGCCAGTCCAGCACAGCCTCTGCCTCGGCACCAACCTCCAACGGCTTGTCGCACTCATGGTAAATGTGACCATCCTTTTCACTTACATGGCTTACGACCGCATCAGCCAGCTTGCCTCTGTCGCTCAGCTGACCGCCTCCCTCCGGAAAGAAAACCGTCTGGTCAAGCTCAACCAGATATTTGCCATCCTTAGGCGTGCAGGCCGTAACCTTCGCCACGCACTGTTTGAGCAAAGAATTATTTTCAAAAAGCTTAATTGTCATTTTTTATTCCCCCTCATGAAATCTATCTGTCTCTAATAACCATTATTGTATCACTAATTTGCTAAAGTGTGTTATAATCAGTTATACAAGTCCAAAAAAATTCTATTGAAGCGAATAAGGAGCAATAAATGTTTCAAAATTTACTCTTTGATTTAGACGGTACCCTGACAAATTCCGCCGAGGGTATCACCAAATGCGTACAATATGCCCTGCGCGCTCAAAATATTGAAGAGCCTGATTTGAAAAAGCTGGAGGTTTTCATCGGTCCGCCTCTGCGCGACAGCTTTATCAAATACTACGGCATGACCAGAGAAGAGGCTGAGGCCGGTGTAGAAAAATATCGTGAACGCTACACTGATATAGGCATCTGGGAAAACAAGGTTTATCCCGGTATCATGGAGCTCTTAGCTGACTTGCAGCAGGATGGCCGCCGCCTCGGCATGGCTACCGCCAAGCCGGAGGTTTTTGCGCTGAGAATTGCCAAACGCTTTGGCTTCAACCCCTATCTGGAAGATATTACCGGCTGCAGCCTGGACGGCAAAACCGATAAGAAAGCTTTAGTAGTTGCTGCCGCTCTGGAAAAATGGCAGCTTACTACACCAGAAGCTAAAAAGACTGTAGCACTTATCGGCGACCGCCGTGAAGATGTTCTTGCAGCTCACGCCAACGGCATCGCCTGCATCGGCGCAGGCTTCGGCTTCGGCAGCTACGAGGAATTGTCGGAGGCAGGTGCCGATTACTATGTTTCTGATGTCCCGGCCTTAGCACGCTTTCTGCTGAGCAAAGCGTAAGAACGAATTTAACACGCAAAGGTGATAATATTATGCATATTTACGCAATCGGTGACCTGCATTTATCAGGCGAACCGGCGAGCAAGCCCATGGAGGTTTTCGGCGAGCATTGGCGCAACCATAAAGAAAAGGTTGCCGCTAATTGGCAAAACACCGTAACCGCACAGGATACAGTCATTGTCTGCGGTGACATTTCCTGGGCCATGACTTTGGAAGAAGCAGCACAGGATTTAGACTGGCTGGCACAGCTTCCCGGTCGCAAGCTGCTGCTGCGCGGTAACCACGACTACTGGTGGAGCAGCCTGAGCAAAATGCAGCAGCGTTACGGTGCTCATTTTGAATTTCTGCAGAACGACTGCATTATGGTAGAAGATATTGCTGTCTGCGGCACCCGCGGCTGGCTGCTGCCCTCAGCCGAAAGCTTCAGTGACGCCGACAGAAAAATTTACAATCGCGAAGGTATACGCCTGGAGCTTTCCCTGCAGCAGGCACATAAAATGCAGGCACAGCAGATAATTACGGCCTTTCACTATCCGCCGCTTTTTGCACGCACGGAGCATACCTGCTTTACTAATCTGATGCTGCGGTACGGTGTGCAGCACTGTGTCTACGGCCACATTCACGGTGAAAACCACATTCCCGTTTTTGAAGGATTGCGCGAAGGAATCAACTACAAGCTGGTTTCCTGCGATACGCAAGGCTTTCAGCTTTACAAGGTAATATAACAGCGAAACTCCGCTTAGAAACAGACAGGCTCCCCTGAACGAATCGTTCAGGGGAGCTTTTTGTATACAAAAACAAGCCCTCGAATTTCTTCGAGAGCTTGCTATTTACGTTCATTTAATTATTTAGGATAGTTGCTGTTGGAGTTTTCTTTCAGCATAACGTCATGTGCGCCGCCTTCAACCAAGCTGGTTGCGGAAACCAGAGTCAGCTTAGCCTTCTCCTGCAGCTCGCGGATGTTCAGAGCACCACAGTTGCACATGGTGGAACGAACCTTTGCCAAAGTCAGGTTTACGTTATCCTTCAGGCTGCCTGCGTACGGAACGTAGGAGTCAACGCCTTCTTCGAAGGACAGCTTAGCTGCGCCGCCCATGTCATAACGTTGCCAGTTACGTGCACGGCTGGAACCTTCGCCCCAGTATTCCTTCATGTAGGTGCCGTTAATGTTAACCTTGTTGGTCGGGCTTTCGTCGAAACGAGCGAAGTAACGGCCCAGCATCATGAAGTCAGCGCCCATAGCCAGAGCCAGAGTCATGTGGTAATCATAAACGATACCACCGTCGGAGCATACAGGAATGTATACGCCGGTTTCTTCGAAGTATTCGTCACGAGCCTTGCAAACATCAATCAGAGCAGTTGCCTGGCCACGGCCGATACCTTTTTGTTCACGGGTAATGCAGATAGAACCGCCGCCGATACCAACTTTAATAAAGTCAGCGCCAGCCTCAGCCAGGAAGCGGAAGCCTTCAGCGTCTACTACGTTGCCTGCACCAACCTTAACGCTGTCACCGTAGTGCTCACGGATCCAGTCCAGAGTGATTTTCTGCCATGCGCTGTAGCCTTCGGAAGAGTCAATGCAGAGCACGTCTACGCCTGCATCAATTAATGCGGGAACACGCTCAGCATAGTCGCGGGTGTTGATACCTGCGCCGACGATGTGGCGTTTTTTGCTGTCCAGCAGCTCTAACGGATATTCCTTATGAGTTGCATAGTCTTTACGGAATACCATGTACAGCATACGGCCGTCATCATCAACGATAGGCAGAGTGTTGAGTTTTTTCTCCCAGATGATATCGTTAGCCTGTTGCAGGGTGGTATCTTTCGGAGCGTAAACCATTTTGTCAATCGGAGTCATGAAGTCACGAACCTTAGCATCCATAGACATACGGCTCGGACGATAGTCACGGCTGGTAACAATGCCTTCCAGCTTGCCGTTAGCGGTACCATCGCTGGTAACAGCAACAGTGGAGTGACCGGTGCGTTCCTTCAGTGCCAGGATGTCAGCCAGAGTGCTGTCCGGACGGATATTGGAGTCGCTGCTTACAAAGCCTGCGCGATAGCCTTTAACACGAGCAACCATAGCAGCTTCATCCTCTACGGATTGAGAACCATAGATGAAAGAAACGCCGCCCTCTTTGGAAAGAGCTACAGCCAGCTTTTCTCCGGAAACAGCCTGCATGATAGCAGAAACCATCGGGATGTTCATAGTAATTGCCGGTTCTTCACCTTTTTTGTATTTAACCAGCGGCGTACGCAGGTCTACATTGGCGGGGATACATTTTTCGGAGGAATAACCGGGAACTAACAGGTACTCACTAAATGTGTGAGCAGGTTCATCATAATAAAAAGCCATTCTTTCATCATCCTTTTCTTAATAATTTTTTTGTTTACCACAGCCAAAGCAACTGTTAATCATGTAACATAATTACTTGAAAAAATTGCCTTTCTGCGGTCCGAGTAGGTATTTTATCTATTTTACCTCTTTAAGGCTCTCCATGCAATATCTTTTCTGCAAAAAGCGCCATTAAAATTAATTTTTTCTACAGCAGTATATGCGCGGTCACGTGCAGCCTTGATATTTGCGTCTACGGCAGTTACACCAAGCACACGTCCGCCGTTGGTAAGAACCTTAGCGCCGTCAGCCTTTGTACCTGCGTGGAATACAACAACGTCTTTATCTGCAGCAGCGTCAGCCAGACCGGTAATTTCCATGCCCTTAGCATAGCTTTCGGGATAACCGCCGGAAGCCATTACTACGCATACAGCAGCCTTGTCGTACCAGCCGAAATCTACCTGATCCAGAGTACCGGTAGCGCAGGCCAGCATAATTTCAGCCAAATCACCGTCCAGCAGCGGCAGTACTACCTGAGTTTCGGGGTCACCAAAGCGGCAGTTGAATTCTACAACCTTCACGCTGTCGCCCTTAATCATCAGGCCAGCATAGAGACAGCCCTGATAAGGCATGCCTTCCGCTGCCATGGCAGCGATAACGGGCTTCAGAATCAGCTCAGTTGCTTTTAAACGCAGCACGTCGGTCATAACTGGAGCAGGAGCATAGGTGCCCATACCGCCGGTATTAGGACCTTCGTCACCGTCAAATACGCGCTTGTGGTCCTGAGAAGCAATCATCGGCACAATTGTTTTGCCGTCGGTAAATGCCAGGAGAGAAGCCTCCTCGCCTTCCATGTATTCTTCCAGAACGAGGCGTGCGCCTGCATTGCCGAATTTATGGTCAGCCATCATTTCGTCGATAGCGTCAAGTGCTTCCTGCTTAGTCATAGCAACGACAACACCCTTGCCTGCAGCAAGACCGTCAGCCTTAACTACGATAGGTGCGCCCTTTTCTTCAACGTAAGCCTTAGCGGTTTCAATATCCTCGCAAATTTTGAAGAAAGCGGTAGGAATATTGTATTTTGCCATCAGCTCTTTGGAAAATGCCTTGGAACCTTCCAGCTGCGCTGCAGCCTTAGAAGGACCGAACACCGGCAGACCGCGGCGTTTGCAAACGTCCGCAAGACCTGCAACAAGCGGTGCTTCCGGACCTACAACAGTCAGGTCAATGCTTTTTTCCTCAGCGTAATCTGCTACGCCCTCCAGATTCTCAACATCCAGAGCGATGCATTCGCATTTAGGCAGCAGTGCCATGCCCGGGTTGCCGGGAGCAGCATAAATTTTTTCAACCTTAGGGCTTTGCGCCAGCTTCCACGCTAAAGCGTGCTCGCGGCCGCCGCCGCCGATTAATAAAATATTCATGGTTATTTCTCCAGTTGCTTCTTCAGATATTCGCTGATCATTGCATCGTATTCAGCAGTATGAGTGAAGGCTTCCAATGCCAGCTCCTTACGGGTGCGTGCATCAACGTCGCCTTCTTTAGCGAGCATTTCCATTAAGCCGGCATAACGGCTAGGATAGGTTACGATAACAACGTCCTTGAAGTTTTTAGCGCTGGCACGTACCATTGCCGGACCGCCGATATCAATGTTTTCAATTGCCTCATCCTCGGTTACGCCGGGTTTGGCAACAGTTTCACGGAAGGGATAGAGGTTAACAACAACCAGGTCAATCGGAGTGATGTCATGCTCAGCCAAAGCCTTCATATGCTCCGGATTGCTGCGTACAGCCAGGATTGCGCCATGAATTTTCGGATTCAGAGTTTTTACACGGCCATCCATGATTTCCGGGAAGCCGGTTACATCACTTACATAGGTTACAGGAATGCCTGCTTCCTTAATAGCCTTCATAGTGCCGCCGGTAGAAATAATTTCTACACCGTTGTCACTCAGGAATTTTGCCAGCTCTACAATGCCGGTTTTATCACTAACGCTTAATAATGCTCTTTTAATTTTCATGCTTTAACCTTTACCTTTCTGCCTTCGATTGTCAGCTTTCCTTCTGCCCAAAGCTTTAAAGCCTCCGGCATTGCGATATGCTCCTGCACCAGAATACGGTCAGCCAAAGTATCCTCGGTGTCGTCGTCCATAACAGGAACAACCTTCTGCAGGATAATCGGGCCGCTGTCAGTGCCTGCATCGACAAAATGAACGGTGCAGCCGCTGAATTTTACACCGTAGTCCACAGCCTGCTTCTGGCCGTGCAGACCGGGGAAGCTCGGGAGCAGCGCCGGATGAATGTTAATAATTTTATGCTGCCATTTATTTACGAAATCAGCGCTCAGAATACGCATGAAGCCTGCGAGAACTACCAGCTCACAGCCCTCTGCCTCCAGAGCAGCGTTGATTTTTGCTTCAAATTCTTCTTTGGAAGCGCAAGCCTTACGCTCTACGGCAACGGTTTTGATATCGGCCTTTTGCGCACGTTCCAAAGCAAAAGCATCAGGCTTATCGCTGATTACAACCGCGATTTCCAGCGGCAGATAGCCATCAGCGATACGGTCCATAATTGCCTGCAGATTACTGCCGCGACCGCTTACAAGTACGCCGATTTTATGCACCGAAAACGCCGCCTTTCATAATCGTTTCTTTGTGTCCGGGAACAACCTTGCCCAGCTCATAGAAGGTTTCGCCCTCAGCCTTCAGGTGAGCGCGTACAGCGTCAGCCTCAGACGGGTCAACAACCAATACCATGCCTACGCCCATGTTGAAGGTGCGGTACATTTCAGCCCAAGGTACATTGCCCCATTCCTGCAGCTTTTTGAAGACAACAGGAACTTCCCAAGCCTCGGCATTTACCTCAGCATCGCAATC
Source organism: Phascolarctobacterium succinatutens (assembly GCF_958453765.1). Classification (GTDB taxonomy): domain Bacteria; phylum Bacillota; class Negativicutes; order Acidaminococcales; family Acidaminococcaceae; genus Phascolarctobacterium_A; species Phascolarctobacterium_A succinatutens_B. Next base: position 30,949 of record NZ_CAUDZA010000007.1, read on the forward strand.
TTCGGGCAGAATGCGGGGAATATTATCATAGAAGCCGCCGCCGGTGATGTGCACCATGCCGTGCAGGTCGAATTTCTCAATCAGCGGCAGGCAGGTTTTCGGATACAGACGAGTCGGAGTCAGCAGCTTTTCGCCCAAGGTACAGCCAAATTCCGGTACTTCGGTATCCATAGTATAACCCATAGCCTCGAAGCAGATTTTACGCACGAGGGAGAAGCCGTTGGAATGCACACCGCTGGAGGGCAGGCCCAAAAGCACGTCACCGGCCTTAACCTTATCGCCGGTAATCATCTTGCTCTTATCAACAACGCCAACACAGAAGCCTGCAATATCGTATTCGCCTTTGGAGTAGAAGCCGGCCATTTCGGCAGTTTCGCCGCCGATTAAAGCGCAGCCGCTTTCCTTGCAGGCATTGGCAACACCCTTAACAATGTTGGCAACCTTTTGGGAATCAACCTTATCTACTGCAATATAATCCAGGAAGAACAAGGGCTCTGCGCCTTGTACCAGAATATCGTTAACGCACATTGCTACAGCGTCCTGGCCGATAGTATCATGCTTATCAGCCATGAAAGCCAGCTTCAGCTTAGTGCCTACGCCGTCAGTACCGCTGACAAGCACAGGCTCCTTGTATTTGCCGCTGTTTAAAGCAAACAGGCCGCCGAAACCGCCCAGATCACCGATAACCTCAGGTCTGTAGGTAGCACGCACGCTGTCCTTCATTAATTCTACTGCTTTATTACCAGCATCAATATCTACACCGGCATCAGCATAAGTAAGTTGTTTCTTTTCCTCGCTCATGAGCCTTCCTCCTGTTATTCAATAATGCTTTCAGGTTCTGCTTTTATTACACTATCTGCGTTATCGGGATATTTAGCGCTGAAGCAGGCACAGCACAAACCATCTGGATCAATTTTATCAATAGCACGTTTCATGCCATCCAGAGAAATATAATGCAGACTGTCTGCCCCAATATAACGGCAGATTTCATTTTCCGTGCAACGTGCCGCAATCAGCTCCTTGCGCTCGGAGGTATCAATACCATAGTAGCAGCTGTCTGTTACCGGGGGAGAAGAAATGCATACATGCACCTCACGTGCGCCTGCCTCCTTCAGCAGTTTAACAATCTTGCCGCTGGTAGTGCCGCGAACGATGGAGTCATCGACCATGACAACAGATTTGCCTTCTACAACGCTGCGTACCGGATTCAGCTTCAGACGTACTGCATTAGCACGTTGCTTTTGCGTCGGCTGAATAAAGGTACGGCCTACATAACGGTTTTTGGTAAGACCTTCCAGGAAGGGGACACCGGCCTCCATAGCATAGCCGATTGCCGCCGGAGTACCGCTGTCAGGAACGGATATAACGATATCCGGATGAATATCAGGCGTTTCCTTAGCCAGCTCGCGTCCCATCTGGATACGTGCATCATATACAGACTGGTTGTCGATGATACTGTCATTACGAGCAAAGTAAACATATTCAAAAATGCAGTGCGCAGGCTTTGCCGGTTTGTTTTCAGCCCACATCATGCTGCGCGGCTCGGAGTTATCGCTGTCGATAATAATCATTTCGCCGGGCTTAACATCGCGTACCAGCTCTGCACCAACCAGGTCAAAGGCACAGGATTCGGAAGCAACGCACCAGCCGTTTTCCATCTTGCCGAGTACCAGCGGACGGAAGCCGTATGGATCGCGTACTGCGATAATTTTGTTATCAGTCAACAGCAGAATAGCAAAAGCGCCCTTAATCTGGTTAACAGCCTCTGCTACACGCTCTTCAATAGTCGGACGTGCACTGTAGGCAATCAAGTTCAATACAACCTCACTGTCAACAGTAGTATTAAATACTGCGCCTTCCTTAGCCAGGTTAGCACGCAGCTGACCGGCATTAGTCAGGTTACCGTTGTGGCTCAGCGCAAGGTTACCGCCGTCAAAATAAACCTTCAGCGGCTGAATGTTATACGGCATGCTGGCACCGGTGGTGGAATAACGTACGTGGCCGATAGCCGCATAGCCCTGCAAATCAGCAACGCCATCTTTAAAGACATCGGCAACCAGACCCATGCCCTTTTTAATTTTCATGCGCTCGCCATCAGTTACAACAATACCGGTACTTTCCTGGCCACGATGCTGCAGCGCATACAGTCCCCAATAGGTGTTGAGTGCTACATCCTCATTATGGCTGAAGATACCAAAGACACCGCACTCCTCATGCAGCTTGTCCTCGCTAAAATTTTGCTCCTCGAAAATCTGCTCCACAATTTTTCTCCTTAATTTTAGTTTTTAGTTATCAATTGTCAGTTATTAGTGGTTAGTTATAAGTGATCAGTAATTAGTTATTAATGTTTAGCAGTCAGTTTCTATTCACTATCCACTACTCACTATTCACTATTACAGGTGTAAGTCCTTGAACTCCTGCGCAGGAACGCCACGCATGGAAGCCAGTTTTTCACCCTTAGCTCTTACTTCTTCACGCATTGTTGCACGATGCTCTGCCAGTTTTTCTACCAGCTCCGGATATTTGACGGAAAGAATCTGAATCGCGAACAATGCAGCATTCTTAGCACCATTGATAGCCATCGTTGCAACAGGTACACCGGAAGGCATCTGTACAAAGCTCAGCAGTGCATCCATACCGGCCAACGGTGTTGCGTTAATAGGAATACCGATGACAGGAACAGTAGTAAAGGCAGCGATGAAACCACCCAGATGAGCAGCTGCGCCGGCTGCGGCAATAATTACCTCTACGCCACGGTCACGGGCACCCTTAGCAAAGTTCTGTACTACGTCCGGAGTACGGTGAGCGGAAGCAACTACTACTTCAGTTTCAACGCCAAACTCCTTCAGAGTTTTTTCTGCAGCCTCAAGTACAGGCCAGTCAGAATTACTACCCATGATAATTGCAACTTTCATTGAAATCTACCTCCCAAAAATTACTTGTAGAAACAATAAAACCCAAGCAGAAAGCTGTTCAGTTTCGAAATCCTGTGCAAAATCTAACCCGGGTTCTCAATCACTTAAATAATTCACTTTAATTATACCAATCCAACGCGTAAACGTCAAATAAACTGTGAACTTTTTAACAGTTTTTTAGAAAATCGTTCGGAAAAACTTCAGAGCAAAGGAAAAGCACCCTCCGCCGCCGCTTTCACGGCAGCAGAGAGTGCGCGAAAATCTCTATATTCCAGCGTACTTATTATGCCTATATAATTCGACGCTGCTAACTAAACCTTTACTAACAACTTTCTTCTCTTTCAACAACACAGTATATTGAGTCTGTCTCGTGCTGTAATCATACGCAGTTTCTTGAAATATAGAATTCATACAATATTTCTTGTCTGTTCTCACAAAGAAAGAAAATACTATGGGTTCATTGGCAAGCATCCCTTTTGCTAAATAATCAGCTGTTATTCTTGTAGCAAATGCAACCCTGTTCTTATCATAAGAATAAAATTTCGTTTCCTGAGCATCTATAACCTGTTCTAAAATTTTCAAGGAATATAAGCGTTCTTCTAATATCGAAAAATTTTTATCACTTGCAATCACATCACTTGTAACTGTTCCGTTGAGAATATGCTCTAATATCCACGTACTAGTCCGTTGCTGAAACGAGTATCTTTGCTTTAGTTTATGAAAGCCAGCTAAATGATAAAAGTTTTCTGGCATAAAAACGATATTCAAATCAAAAGTATTACCCTTTCTACCCAAAACAATATGATACTCAACTGCTATCAAATTTTTATATGCCTGAGCCGCCATCAATAAAATATCTCGTCCCATAAATCCCCTTTCTTAAATAAGCAAAATGGACACTACCGAGAAAATAGTGTCCATCTGCATTTTGCTATTTTTATGTCTGCACACGAACGTACATAAGTCAGGTTGAGGTTTCTATAGCAAAACCCTACATAAAGCTCCTCCAAGTCCCGCATCCTGACACGCTTCTTGGCATCACCACTTATACTGACACACTCCGTTGCCAGTTCTCTATTCATATCTTACTATACATAACTGAACTTGTCAAATTTTTCTTTCCCTACTTCTCCACCAACACCTTATACATTTTCATCAGCTCTGCTACGCACGTCGCTTCGCTGTTAAGCCTGCCCCCAAAGCCATACGCTTCCATGACAGTTATGTACTTCGCTATGTTTAGTACATTTATGTATTACACATTGAATATTCTCACTCCTCTATCTCAATCCCCATGATAGGTCCCCAATCAGCCAAAGTTCTTTCAGACGTTGGACTTTTAATATATACATGTAACTTATCAATATCAAATTCTAATCCTCTTGCACCATTCATTCCAGCATATGTCTTTACCACTCTCTCCACAACTATTTCTTTTTGCCCCTTATTCAAATAATACCAATTAGAATTTACATAAACAACAACAAAATATTGCCCTCTAAATCTGCATCCATCATATAGGCCATTTAGAGTATTACTAAGGACTTTATCATATGATTCTATTAATTCTTTTAATACTGCTGCATCAACAATTTTTTTCTTTTCCTCTTCTATTTCTGGCGTTTTATTTTTTGTTACGTCCACAACTCTATTTTCACTAGTTTGATTTTCTATCTTTTTATTTTCTACACTAGTTGTACAAGGAACAAATTTCACTAACAAAAACATAATTACACCAAAAATTGCATATACTGTTAATGCAACCCATTTGGTACTTTTAAATAAATCAGGATATAATTTTTCTATCTCTACTCTTTTTTCATTATCAAATCTACGACACTTTCCAATATACTCATCAATAGAATCCACATATTTAAATTTAAGTTCTAACTCATCTCCTAACGACTTCATCAAATCACAAAGATCTAACATCTCCAATTTAATTTCAACATTAACTTTATCTGTTTTAAGTTTTTCCCCTTTCAAGATAGAAAATTCCTTTTCAGCATAATTTTCACACTTGTTCACTATATCAGTAATAGCTAACGTTCTATCTATACCATAATCATTTTCTATTAACTTAAATGACATCAAAACACATTTTTTTAAATTCTTAGCAGCTTTATGTCGAGCTATCTCTCCATTTACAATGCTATTATATGTAGTGTAAAATACTGATTCCCAATTATCCTTTGAATACTCATCCACAAATATCACACCTTTCCAAATTGATCTATAGAAAGTATATCATTCTCCCCTCCCTAGAGTCAAATGTTTTTAACATCTATTGTTATTATCAACTATAGATACTAAAATAGTCAAACACTTTTAGGTTTCTCATCAATATCCATCTTAGAATAAACAAGGCAAAAATGCTAAACTTACTTTAGATATGTCCACGCACACAAAAAGCGCACCCCCTGCCGCCGTTTTCACGGCAGCAGAGAGTGCGCCAAGTCTCACAGCATATTTTATTTTACAACAACGTCGATGGCATCATCAGCAAGCACAACCTCAACCTTGTCGCCATTTTTAATTTCGCCTGCAACAATCTTCTTGCCCAGGATGTTTTCAACAGTGTGGACAATCAGACGTTTCAACGGACGGGCACCGAAGGCAGGATCAAAGCCGGCCTTTGCCAGGAAAGCAACAGCCTCGTCAGTATAAGTAAGCGTCAACTCAAGCTGCTTGTTCAGACGGTCGCCCAGTTCATGCAGTACCAGTTTAACGATTTCCTTAATCTGTTCTGCCTGCAGCGGTTTAAACACAACGATGTCATCAACACGGTTCAGGAATTCCGGACGGAAGAAGTTCATCAGCATCTGCTGAATCTTTTCTCTGTCCATAGAGCCCTGCGCCTTCATAATCTCGCTACTGCCAAGGTTACTGGTCATGATAATCAAAGTATTCTTGAAGTCAACGATACGGCCTTTACCATCAGTCAAACGGCCATCGTCCAGAACCTGCAGCAATACGTTAAAGACATCTGCATGTGCCTTTTCGATTTCGTCCAACAGGATTACGCTGTACGGATGACGGCGTACAGCCTCGGTCAGCTGACCGCCTTCGTCATAGCCGACGTATCCGGGAGGCGCACCGATCAGACGAGATACGGTATGCTTCTCCATGTATTCGCTCATATCGATACGAACCATGTTGCGTTCATCATCAAAGAGCACCTCGGCCAAGGTCTTAGCCAGCTCAGTCTTGCCGACACCGGTAGGACCAAGGAAGATAAAGGAACCAATCGGACGGTTAGGATCCTTGATACCGGCACGTGCACGGATAACAGCCTCGCTGACAGCCTTGACTGCTTCATCCTGACCGATAACATGCTCGTGCAGGATTTCCTCCAGGTGAACAAGTTTAGCACGTTCACCGGTGCCTAAGCGAGCAACAGGAATGCCGGTCCAGGTGCTGACAACTTTGGCGATATCCTCTTCGTCAACCTCTTCCTTGAGCATAACATTGTCATTGCCGTTTTCATCCTTCTTGGACAAAGCAGCCAATTCCTTCTGCAGCTCAGGCAGACGGCCGTATTTCAATTCAGCCATTTTATTCAGGTCATAGTCGCGCTCAGCCTGCTCCATCTGGTTTTTCACAGCATCGATTTCCTTCTTTACCTCACGCACGCGGGCAATAGAAGCCTTTTCTGCATCCCAGCGTTTAACAAGCTCGTCATTTTCCTTACGCAGCTTTGCCAGCTCCTCATTCAGCTTAGCCAAACGATCCTTGGACTGAGCATCCTCCTCTTTGCCCAAAGCCTGAGCTTCGATTTCCAGCTGCAGGATACGACGTTTGCTTTCATCAAGCTCGGTCGGCAGCGAATCAATTTCGGTACGCAGACGGGCAGCAGCCTCATCTACCAGGTCAATAGCCTTATCAGGTAAGAAACGGTCATTGATATAACGGTTAGAAAGCACAGCAGCAGCCACCAGGGCAGCGTCTTTAATGCGCACGCCATGATGTACCTCATAGCGCTCACGCAGGCCACGCAGGATGGAAATTGTATCTTCAACGCTTGGCTCCTTAACCATTACCGGCTGGAAACGACGCTCCAGTGCACTGTCCTTTTCAATATACTTACGGTATTCGTTCAGCGTAGTTGCACCGATGCAGCGCAGCTCGCCACGTGCCAGCATCGGTTTCAGGATATTGCCTGCATCCATAGCACCTTCAGCAGCACCAGCACCGACAACGGTATGCAGCTCATCAATAAACATGATAATCTGACCGGCGCTTTCGCTGACAGCCTTCAATACTTTTTTCAGACGCTCTTCGAACTCACCACGGTATTTGGCACCGGCAACCAGAGCTGCCAGGTCCAGAGCATACAGGGTTTTATTCTTCAGGCTCTCCGGTACATCGCCGGCAATAATACGTCTTGCCAGACCTTCGACGATGGCAGTTTTACCAACGCCAGGCTCACCGATAAGCACCGGATTATTTTTCTTACGACGCGAAAGGATTTCAATCGTACGACGGATTTCCTCATCACGGCCGATTACCGGATCCAGCTTGCCTTCTTTAGCTTTTGCCGTCAAATCCTGGCCGTATTTTTCCAGCGTCTTTTTAGTTTCATCATTTGCTTCGCTATTTTGATACTGCATAAATGCCGCCTCAACTTTTTTCTTGTCTATACCATATTTACGGAAGAGCGATACTACATCGCTGTCACCGTCACTTGCCATAGCCGCAACCAGCTGGCCGATGCCGATTTCTTCCTTACTTTGTCCCAAAATAGCCATTACTCTGGCAAAGCCGGTACCCATCATCAGCTGACGGTCCTGACCTTTAACTCCGGGGATTTTCTTTACTAAAGCCTTAGCATCCTTGCTGAAAGCATTTTCATCAATGTGCAGGCTCTGCAGCAAATATTTAAAGAAGCCGTCGCTGCCGCACAATGCTGCCAGAACATGTGCCGTTGTCAGCTCCTGGTGATAGTTCATAACTGCCTGCTGCTGAGCAGCCTCCAATATAGCCTTTACCTCTTCACTGTAGCGTTCATTCATCACGCTGCACCTCCTTCTATCAGGTTCAATAGCAGTCAATAACCGAATGGACTCTTTTCCATTTCCGGACCACTATTCACTTTCTAATTGCTATTATATCAGCAAAAGTCAAAAAGTCAAATAGTTTTCTGTGTTAATTCAGTGAAAAATTACCATCATTTTGTTGACATATTGTTAGCTTTGTGGCAATATTAATAGCATGTCGTTCTGTCGGCCAAGTACCCTTAACCCCAAAGACCATCGGCTAACCCCGGCCGTTTTGACCTTTATGCGTACTTCCACCAACAGGTCTATAATTATATTATTTGTCATGTTTTATGAGGAGGAAACAAAATGTCACCCACCAGCTTATTGCGCGGTATTGCCTTTTTGCTGCTTTTGCAATGGGTATCCACGCTTATCATCAACGCCCTCGGCGTACCATTTCCGCCCGCTCTTTTGGGAATGCTGATTTTAACGGCACTTCTCTGCGGCAACGTTATTCCGGCAAGCTCCATCGAGGGCATCTGCGATATCCTGATTTCCAAAATGGGCATGCTGTTTTTACCGGCAGGCGTCAGCGTTATATTATATGTAGATGTTATCAAAGCTGAGCTGCTGCCCATTACTGTTACCATTGTTGTCTGCAGCATTGTCGTTCTGAGCATTACAGCCTTCTTTATCGAAGCAATGCTTAAAGGAAAGGAGAGTCAATGATGCTTTTTCCTGACGTTTTACTTAACTCACCGCTCTTTGGCATCGGTCTGACAGTTATCCTGTACGTTATCAGCGAAATCATCATCGACCGCTTCAGCCTGAACATCATTCCGCCCTTCGTTATCGCCTGCCCTCTGGTCATTGCTGTCATCGTTCTGGCGCCCGGCGTAGAGTACAAACAGTACGAGGCAGGTGCGGAATTCATTAACTTTCTTTTAGGACCGGCAACCATCGCTCTGGCCCTGCCCCTGTACAAGAATCGTGAACTCATCATGGCCAAGGCCGGTGCTATTGCCGGCGGCGTTACATTGGCAACGCTTTCGGCTATCATAGTGGTTTACTTCTGTGGCAAGGCCATGGGTACCAGCGAGCAGGTTCTGCTTTCGCTCATCCCCAAATCCATTACCACGCCAATCGCCATTGACGTTTCCAAAACCATCGGCGGCATTCCGGCATTGACTACGGCTGCTGTTATCTTTACCGGCATGCTGGGTTCAACCTTTAATCACAAGCTGCTGCGTCTTCTGGGAATCAAAAGCCATTTGGCTGCCGGCCTCGCTATCGGCGCCTCCAGCCACGGCCTCGGCACCAGCGTCTGCGCCAATGTCAGCCCCGTTCAGCTGGCTATCGGCGGTGTAGCGATTGCCCTTACCGGCATCAGCACCTCTATCCTGGCACCGATTTTACTGCCGATTTTAAAAAGCATCTGGTAAGCAGATAAAGCAAAAGCCCAAATTCTCACATACATTTCATGTGGGAATTCGGGCTTTTTTTGTTTTTAGAGATGCGGAATAATCCCGCGCAGCTCGGAAAAAATTACTGCCGCCTTATCTGCAGGATATACGCTGCACGGCAGCTGCCGCAGATCCTCCGTGCGCCAGCCTTTGTTTTCTTCCGCCAGCTTGGTCAGTGCTTCTTCCAAATCATGTGCGAGCACAACAGCAATCGCATCAAGATAAAATTCGCTGTTGACGCAGGGCTCATCAATCATACTGTGACTGTGATATGTTTTGTTGTGTCGCCAAACGTAAATGTTCATGCAGCATCCCTCCGTTCATGGTGATATTTGTTTAATTCTTGGGAGGGAGCAGTTTTTCCTGCTGAAAGACCCCAAAGTCGAAACAACGTAAAAAAGGACTACCACGCTAAGCATGATAGTCCTCAAATTATCTGTATATAAATTATTTGCCCAGGATTTCGTTGACGTAGTTTACCGCACTGACAGCGTTCGGTGCATAATGCTCGGCACCGATGGTATCAGCGTATTCCTGCGTGAGCACCGCACCGCCGACAACAACCTGACAGTCACATTCATTATGCAACGCAGCAATAGTTTCTTCCATTGCGCCTACTGTCGTTGTCATCAATGCAGATAAACCGACAACCTTGGCGTCAGTTTTCTTGGCTGCCTCCACAACTGCTTCCACAGGCACATCCTTGCCCAAGTCAAGCACGCGATAACCATAGTTTTCCAACAGTACCTTAACGATGTTTTTGCCGATATCATGGATATCACCGTGGACGGTAGCAATAATCACTGTTTCTCCCTGTGTTTCACCCACGCCGACAGCCTCACGGATAACCTCAAAGGCTGCCTTCGCCGCATCAGCGCTCATCAGAAGCTGCGGCAGGAAGAGAGTTTTCTTTTCAAAGCCATGACCGACAAAATCAAGCGCAGGAATCATATACTTGTTAATGATATCCAAAGGCTTTTCGCTTTCCAGAGCCTTGGCTGCGGCCTGACGCGCAGGTCCCTGCAGTCCTTTGACAATGGCATCGTAAAGACCCATTTCGCTTACTGTTGTTGCTGCAGCCTTCGGTGCATCTGCATAATGCTGCACGTATTCCTTGCAACCCTCGTCATAGCCTGCCAGCGCACGATAACCGTAATAAGCATCCATCATCGGCTTGCTCTGCGGATTGATAATGCCACAGGAAAGGCCTGCTGCCATCGCCATGCTGAAGAAGGTGCTGTTGACGGCATCACGGCCGGGAAGACCGAAGGAAATATTGGAAACACCCATAACAGTGTTGATGCCGCGTGCCTTCATCGTGCGGATAACCTCACAGGCAATCGCCGCGTTATCGGCACCGGTGGAAATCGTCAGTGCCAGCGGGTCCACAACTATATTGCGGCTTTCAATGCCGTATTCGGCCGCACGGGCGATAATTTTTTCGGCCACAGCGATACGTCCTGCTGCAGTAGCGGGAATACCGCTGTCATCAAGACACAGTGCAACCAGCACAGCGCCGTATTTTTTAGCCAGCGGCAGCACATGCTGCAGGCTGTCCTCCTTGCCGTTGACGGAATTGAGCATCGGCTTGCCGTTATAAAGGCGCAGTGCTTTTTCCATTGCTTCGTAATTAGATGTATCAATCTGCAGCGGGGTATCGGTAATCGCCTGCAGCGCCGGCACAGCCTTTGCGGCCATTGCCGCTTCGTCAATGCCCGGCGTTCCAACGTTAACGTCCAGAATCTGCGCGCCTACGCCAATCTGCTCCAGACCGAGGCGGCACACATAATCAAGGTCACTGTTGACCAATGCTTCCTTCAAACGCTTTTTGCCTGTAGGATTGATGCGTTCGCCGATAATTATAGGACCTTCGCCAAGATGCACTGCCTTGCCGTAGGAGGATACCGCCGTCAGACGGCAATCACGCGTACCTCCGGGCTGCAGAGTTTTGCATTTGGCAATCATCTGCGCAATATGCTCCGGCGTTGTACCGCAGCAGCCGCCGACGATGCTTGCTCCCTTGCCTGCAAGCTCGTACATCAGCTCCGCATATTCCTCCGGGCCGACATCAAAGCAGGTCTTGCCGTCACGCTGTACCGGCAGTCCGGCATTCGGATTGATAATCAATGGCAGGCTAGTTGCCGCCAGCATCTGCTGGAACAGCTTACCCACCTGCACCGGTCCCAGACCGCAGTTAAAGCCGATGGCATCTACGCCCAGGCCTTCGCACATCAGAGCGGCAGCCTCTACCGTAGCACCGGTCAACAGCTTGCCATCCTCGTCAAAGGTCATGGTCACGCAAATCGGCAAATCACAGTTTTCCTTAGACGCCAAAACCGCAGCTTTGATTTCATAGGTGTCGCTCATCGTTTCGATAAGAATAAGATCCGCACCGGCAGCAGCACCGTAACGTACCATTTCGCCGTAGGCTTCTACTGCCTTTTCAAAAGGCAAATCGCCATAAGGAGCCAACAGCTTGCCTGTCGGTCCCAAATTCAGCGCAACAAATTTATTTTCCCTGCCACCGCAGGCCTTCTTGGCAATCGCCACAGCCGCTTCGATGGTTTCCTTGCAATCCAGGCCGGAGCCTGCCAGCTTCAACGGATTAGCGCCGAAGGTATTGGATTTTACGATATTGGAGCCTACATCAAGATAACTGCGATGCACAGCCTCTACAATATCGGGGTGTGTAAAATTCCAGCTTTCGGGCAGCTCACCCGGCTGCAGACCGCGTGCCTGCAGCTGTGTGCCGGTGGCACCATCAAAGAACAGCATTTGCTTGCCTAACAATTCCTTAAAATTCATAAATTAAATCTTCTCCTCAAACTTTCTTAATATCAGTATCTCTGTAAGGACAGTTTATATTACTGCAGGTCATACATTTATTCTGCACGCAGGCAGCATCTTCCGATAAGCCGATGATTGCCGTCACCGACTTGGACGGAGCCATCATCAGTCCGTCCGTCAGCGTCAGGCCGATGCGTTTGGCGCAGTTCAGCACTGCGAACAGCTGACGCTGCTCCTCCAGCGGCCAATCTCCGTAACCAGGCGAAAAGCGCGGACGCTGCAGCAGACCGCCGGTTTCAGCCTGCGCCTGCACTTCATCGCAATAGCTTTCAATCAGCGCCGCTGCCACAGCCTGAGCCGCCGCACCTTCAGCAACGCTGATGAGCGCAAGGCGGCGGATGGCTGCGTCCACCCTGCTGCCGAGTGTTGCACCCATAAGCAGCACAGTGTCGCAACCCTTTAAATGACGCGCCAACGCACGCGAATGAAAGCGTACGCCGCAGTCCAGCGTTACGCCTGCCTCATCTGCCGTTATCGCATGCTTTTGCAGGATATAACGCGCCTGCACCTCATTGCGCAGCTTCAGATAAACCGTATCCACTAAAATTTCTGCTGCCTTATCTCCCGGCTTGGCCCGCAGATAGCGCAGCGCTTCCTTTTGCTTAAATTCCATAACAACAACCTGACTTTTGCGCCATAGCGCAGGACTATTTATCTACAATCTCTCCGAGATTATTCATAATACCGGCAAAAATTTCCGGCTTGTTCATCGTATAGATGTGTACATTGTCAAAACCATTGGCAATCAAATCAATAATTTGACCGGTAGCATAGGCGATACCTGCCTGCTTCAGTGCATCCGGCTTATCGGCAAATTTTTCTACCATCGCACGGAACTGCGGCGGCAGCTTAGTACCGCTCAGCTGGCAGATACGGATAATCTGCTTGGCATTTGTCACCGGCATAATACCCGGCACTACCGGCACATTGATGCCTGCACGCAGCAGGCGGAACATATAGTTATATAAAATCGTATTATCAAAAAACATCTGCGTCACTAAAAAGTCAACGCCGGCATCTACCTTGTACTTGGTGTTTTCTATATCCTGTTCCAAGGAACCGGATTCGGGATGGCCTTCGGGATAAGCAGCACCGCCGACGCAGAAATCGCCCTGCTGCTTCACAAAGCGCATCAGCTCACTGGCATGGGCAAAGCTGCCGATTGCCTCGCCCTGCATATCTGCCGGGATATCGCCGCGCAGCGCCAGAATATTTTTTACGCCAAAGCCCTGCAGCTGTCCAAGTACCTCTGCCAGCTTTGCTTCATCAGCCTTTACACAAGTCAGATGAGCCAGAGCCGGCATGCCGTTATCCTCTACTTTTTTGGCCAGTGCTGCCGAATAGCCTACCGTGCTGCCGCCTGCGCCATAGGTGACGCTCATATAGGACGGCTTGCTGGCTGCAATTTTGTTGACAATCTCCAGACTGTTTTGCAGTTCTGCGCCCTGCTTAGGCGGAAACAGCTCGCACGACAGATGAATTTTACCGTTTTTTAAGATATCAATTATTTTTTCCGATGTCATAATAATCCCCCAAAATCAAAAGCATTCGTATGACATTTTAACAGTTAGCGACATCTTTGGCAAACAAAAAGCAGAAGAAATTAACTAATAGGCGATAAAACCTACCAAAATGATAAATATGTTACACACTAAAAATCCCGCAACCAAATAAGCTGCGGGATTGAATTTCGTTGGCGGAGACGGTGGGATTCGAACCCACGTGCCGCGCAAACGGCAAACTGATTTCGAGTCAGCCGCGTTATGACCACTTCGCTACGTCTCCATTATTCTGTTGGCGCGAATATATTCGCATCAGGTTAACATTAATATTATATAGGAAAAATCCCGTCTTGGCAACCGCATACTGAAATTATTCCTGCGACACACCAGCTTCACTCCTGCGCTTCGCCTTGTTTTCCTGACGGCGACGGTGGAAAAAGTCGCGCATCACCTGCGCGCATTCCTCCTCACAGATGCCGCTGACAACCTCCGCGCAGTGATTAAGATTAGGATTCGTAATAATATTGAAAATGGATTCCGCACCGCCGGCCTTCACATCAGGACAGCCATAAACAACGCGGTCGACACGGCCGTTGACAATGGCACCGCTGCACATCGGGCAGGGCTCAACGGTAACGTAAAGCGCACAGCCGCTCAGACGCCAACGCCCCAGGCGCTCGCAGGCCTTGCGGATGACGATGACCTCAGCGTGCGCCGTTGCGTCATGCCACGTTTCACGCATATTGTGCGCAGCGGCGATAACCTCGCCCGTTGTCATGTCCGCCAGTACCGCACCGATAGGAATTTCACCAAGCTCTGCGGCCTTGCGTGCTTCAGCCAGCGCCAGCTGCATATACTTTTTATCGTCCATCAGGCATCCTCCGCCGCTTCCATCAGCAGCTCCCATTTTTCCATCAGCTCGGCAATGGTTTGCTCGTATTCCTCATGCTCTGCTGCCATAGCTGCGCTATGCTCAGGACTGGTGTGATTTGCCGGGTCCGCCATCTGCTTTTCCAAAAGGCCCATCATAGCCTCCTGCTCACGAATCTGCAGCTCTACCTTGGGCAGCAGTCGCGCAGCCTCGTCAGGACTGTAACGGCGCTTTTTATCATCCTGCTTTTTCGCTTTCGCCGGCGCAGCAGCAACCTGCTGTTGCTGCTTTTTAGCCTGTGCCTCCGCATAGGCCGCAGCCTTTTCCGCTTCCTCCTGTGCCTGCGCCAAAGCCGCAGCCTTTTTCTGCTTCTCTTCGAGGTAAAAATCGTAATTGCCCTTGTAGTCCTTAACCTCTAAATCCTCAATCTCCCAGATGCGGTCCGCAACCTCATTGACGAAATAACGGTCATGGCTTACTACCAGCACTGTGCCGTCAAAGGCCTCCAGCGCAGCCTCTACGGCTTCGCGTGCCATAATATCCAGATGGTTTGTCGGTTCGTCAAGCACCAGACAGTTGGCACCGTCCAGCACCAGTTTCAGCAGCACCAGACGTGCCTTCTGACCGCCGCTCAGCTCACCGATTTTTTTGAACACATCGTCACCGTGGAACAGCATACCGCCAAGCATCGAGCGTGTATGCTCTTCCGTAAAGCCGTATTCAACAACAAAGTTTTCCAGCAGCGTCTGCTCCGGGTTTAATCGCTCATAGCTCTGCGAAAAATAACCGATCTGCACTCTGCTGCCAATCTTTGCCTTGCCCTTCAGCGGTGTGATTTCACCTAAGATAGTACGCAGCAGCGTCGTCTTACCGGTGCCGTTGGCACCCAAAAGCGCAGCCTTTTCGCCGCGGCGCAGTGTCAGGTTAATACCCTTGGCCAACACCTTCTCCCCGTAGCCTATGGTGAGGTCCTCCATAATCAGCACTCTGTCCGCACATTCGGCAGCCGGCGGCAAACGCAGTTCAAACTCCTCGTGCTGCACCGGCGCATCAATGCGCTCCAGACGGTCGAGCTGTGATTGACGGCCACGCGCCATTTTACTCTTGATGCCTGCCTTGAAGCGACGGATATACGCCTCAGTGCGCGCAATATAATCCTGCTGTGCATTGTAGGCAGCAGTCAGCGTACTGCTCTGAATCGCCTTCTGCTCCAGATAGCGGCTGTAATTGCCCTTAAAGGATTGCAGCTTGCCGCCCTCCATCTCCAGAATGCGCATAGCAACATTATCAAGGAAGGCACGGTCATGGCTGACAACGAGCAGACCGCCCTTAAATTCCTGCAGATACTTTTCCAGCCACTGCGTCATAACAATATCCAGATGGTTTGTCGGTTCGTCCAGAATCATGAAGTCGGGATTACGCACCAGTGCCGCCGCCAGCATCAGACGTGTTTTCTGACCGCCGCTCAGCGTTGCCGCATCATGCTGCCACCAATCCTCGGTATAGCCCAAACCGATAAGCACACGCTTAATGCGGTTTTCGTAATTATAACCATCGATAAACTCATAACGTTTAAGTACGCGTCCGTATTCCTCCAGGCAGCTGTCCAGCTTTTCGCCCTGCAGCTTGCCGGAATCAGCCTCCAGCTGTGCCAGCTTTTGGCGCAGGCTGCTGATTTCCGGACAGGCTGTCTGCATAAACTGCCAGATAGTACCTCTGATATCGGTAAAGCCCTGCTGTACATAGCCCACACTGATACCGGGCTCGAATTTTACCGCACCGCTGTCAACCCATTCAGGCTGCAACAGGCAACGCAGCAGCGTCGTCTTGCCGCTGCCGTTGACGCCTACAAGACCGACATGCTCTCCCTGCTCCACCATAAAGCTTACATCTTTAAATATTTCATGAATGCCAAATGCTTTGGCGATTTTATCTACTACTAATTGCATAACCATTCTCCTTTTAACACCTATTATAACACCTTCCGGCATTATACTCAAAAGGCTCTGCTATATTCTTATATTTTCGTGCATTACATAAAAAGAGGCTGCCGCATCTGCGGCAACCTCCATATACTTTTAAGATTTATGTGCCATTGCTACCTGAGTTTTAGTCTGGAGCAAGCTCTTGTGATGCTTGCGCCAACGATAGCACAGCATCGGCACCACCAACATCGGTACACCTGCATACAGCGTCTGACGCAAATCCGGTGTCAAAGCAATTACTGCCAGGCAGAAAACCTGCGACCAGATACCGAAATGCGTAACATACGGGAAGAACGGTGTTTTATACTTCAGAGTATCCTCCTTGCCTTCGGCAATCAGACGGCGGCGGAAATTATATTGGCTCCAGCAAATGGAAATCCAAGCCATTGCTCCGGTAAAGCCGGATACTGCCAGCAAATAAGTATACAGTGTAGAATCGGGATTAAAGGTATAGAAAACGATAACTGCCCAGCAGGCGCACACAGAAACGATAATGGAATTCTGCGGCATACCGTTTTTATTGAGCTTGCCCAAAAACGCCGGTGCCATATCCATGCGAGCCAGTGCATGCAGAGCACGAGCACCGCCGTACAAGCCGGAGTTGGCGCAGGAAACGCCAGCAACCAGTACAACAAAGGCAATCGCAGAGGCTAAGCCGTCAAAGCCGTATTCCGCCAAAGCAGCGGCAAATACGCTCTCCTTCAGGCTGGCCTTATCCCACGGCATAATGGACAGCAGTAATGTAATAGGAATGATATATAAAGCAATGACACGCCAGGAAACATTACGAACCGCAATAGGAATGCTTTTAGCAGGATCCTTGCATTCGCCCGCAGCCAGACCGATAATTTCGGTACCCTGGAAGTTAACCAGAATAATAACCATGGTCAGCACAATCGGCCAATATCCCTGAGGAGCAAAACCGCCCTGGCTCAGCAGCACCTTAGCGCCTAAATAGCCCTGGTCACCGACAAGACCGCAAACGATCAGACCGGCAACGCCGCAAAAGCCCACAAGGGCAGCAATTTTGATAATGGAAAGCCAGAATTCGCTTTCGCCAAAATTATCAACATGAAAAAGGTTAATTACAGTCACCAGCAGGCCAAAAAGAATTGCCCACCACAGTTGACTGACGGCAGGTACAAAATTATTCATAATGATACCCGCAGCAATCATTTCAGACGGCACGTAAGCCATCCAGTTCAGCCAATAGGCCCAGCCAACGCCGCAAGCCCAGGTTGAGGATATATTCTCACGTGCATAGGTAACAAAGGAACCGGAAATAGGCTTAGCTACAGCCAGCTCCGCCAGGCACAGCATAACGCATAAGACGATTGCACCGCCAAAAAGATAAGAAAGAATAATAGCAGGTCCGGCCTGCTCAATCGCATATCCGGCACCTAAAAAATAACAGCTGCCGATAATGCCACCTAAAGAAATCATCTGTAAGTGTCTGTTCTTTAAACTTCTATTCATGGATTGCTCGTTCATTACCTTAATAACACAACCTTTCTTGAGCATATGTGTGGAACCTTCCGTTCCGCCTTAATTCTTGTGATATGATTTTACTACAAAAAACCGCGTTTGTATAGCAAAAAATGCACTAAAATCAGCGATTTTACAAAAAAAATCTATTTTCCTCATTTTTCCGCTATTTTGCATCATTTTCAAGCGTACTTCTCCACAATTCTATGCAAAAAATACTCCCCCGCCATCCCAGCAATGACAAGGGAGTAAACAAAGAAGGCTCCTTTAAAGATGGTTGAAAAGACTCCAGCAATGCATGCAGATACAGCCAAGCGCACTGACGAGCAACATGCAGATTACCGAAAGCTTGATACCGTTTTTCAGTAAATCGTCAGGATTCAGACCGTAGGTTACACCCACGGCACGCGTGCTGACCGGCAGGATAAAGGCACAGTTTACGGCAACGATTGAGGTCAGGATATAAGGAATAGGATTTAGCCCCAGCTGCTGCGAAATACTTTGTACTACAGGAATCGAGATGGAGGCCGCCGCGGTATTGCTGCTGATTTCCGTCAGGAAGGTAGCAAAGAGCGTCAGGCTGAACATCGTTTCCCAGCCTCCGCTCAACGGCAGCAGCGTAATTACCTTGGCAATCTGCGTTGCCGCACCGGTCTTTGTAATCAGCTGGCCCAACGCCAGACCGCCGGAAAAAAGGAAAATCATTCCCCACATGATGCCCTTTTCAGCCTCACGCCAGGTCAAAAGCAGCTGGCCTGTTTCGTTACGAAGCATAAAAGTGAGCATGCCGAAGGTGAAGAAAACATAGGCAGGTTTCATCAGCGGCAGATACTGCACATAAAGCGGACGGACGAAGGCCAAGCCTGTTGCGAGAATAAAAAGCCACAGGCCTAATTTTTCGCCGCGGCTCATCGGGCCGAGCTTGGCATAAGCAGCACGAAAGTATTCATTGCCGCCGTCAAGACGTTTAACAGGCAGCGGCAGATGCAGCAGATAAGCCAGAATGAGCAGCATGATGATGAACAGCAGCGGCAGAAAGCGGATAATCCAATCCACATACATGAATTCGTGTCCCGTGAGCTTTTCCAGATAACTGATTGCTACCAGATTAGAGCTGCTGCCCAAAGGTGAGCCGAAACCGCCGAAGCCTGCGCCCCAGACGATGGCCAGCAAAATCGGTGTTGCTACGGGATTGTCGGTAATCTGCTGCTGCCCCAAAAAGCGCAGCATGCTTACAGCCACCGGCAACAGAATCATAACTACAACAACGTTAGGCAAAAAGATGGACAGCAACGTTGAAGCTACCAGCCAGACGCAAATCTGCTCGCGCATCGATGTTCCCAAGCCGCAAAGGCTTTTAATCGCCAGACGCTTATCAAGATGTGTTTTTTCCCACACCAGACTGATAAGGTCACTGCCGACAAGCAGCACGACAATTTCCGAAAAGTATTTGCTGATAATCCCCTCCATCGGCACCATGCCGAAGATAGCGTTCAGCGGAATCGGCAGCAACGAGGTTACGGCAATATTTACCGGACGCAGCACCCACCAAAGGCCCATCCAGAAAATCGTGGCAATAGCGGCCGCCTGCTTAAATTCAATAACAGGTGCCAGTATAAGCAGGACAAGCAGAAAAAGTAACGGTCCTGACAAAACATTCAACGAACGGTGTTTTTTCATAATAACAGCTTCCTCTCCGAGTTAAATAGAAGTTTGCCTTCTATTTTTGCATTTACTTAATTCTACTCCCGTTCTATAATTAAGTAAAAGACTTTATTTTGATTATTATAATCATATTTTTTGATATTTTAAGGAGATACTGCTATGGATTTCGCTTTTTACAGAAACTTTATCACTGTTGCCGAAACAGGTAATCTTAGCGCCGCGGCGAAACGTCTGGGCATCGTACAGCCGGCGCTAAGTGCGCAGATGAAGGCTATCGAAAGAAACTACGGCGTGCAGCTTTTCAAAATGCAGCGCGGTAAGCGCCACATTGAACTGACGGAAGCAGGCGAAACCTTTTTGCAGCAGTCGCGTCAGCTGTGCAATACGGAAGACGATATCAGCCTGCGTATGCAGGCCTTCGGCAGGCGTGCCGCAGGTACGCTGCGCTTCAGCGTGTCGCACGTGCGTACCGACTATTTCCTGCGCAGCTATCTTATTCCCTTTGCCAAGGAAAATCCCGGCATCAGCTATCAGTTTCACGATGCTACGGTAGAGCAGCAGCAGCAGCAGTTGGAGGCAGGCAGTATTGACTTTGCTTTTGCCAATGCACCACTGCCTGCAGCGCACAATTTTGCTACTATTAAGGTGCAGCGGGAGAGTTTTTATGCTTTCTATAATGCTGAATTTTCGGTTCCGTGGGCAAATAAAAGTATGCTTTCGCCGGAGGATTTGGCATGTGTGCCCTTGTGCTGTAATTATGGCAGTTATGCGCTTTTGCGCAATGTGTTTAAGGATTATGCTGTTAAGCCGAGTGTTGCCTTTATTGCTACTACAGCGGAGAGTGCGCTTACCTTTGCGACAAGCGGACTGGGAGTTGCGGTTGTTGCGGCGTTGGATGGTGATGCTGTACCGCAGGGGATGGTGCGGCGGCAGCTTGTTGATGAGAAGCTGCATTTTGATCAGACGTTGTATTGGAGTAAGGGATATAAATTATCGCCTGCGGCGGAGGGGTTTTTGGAGTTTTTCCGCAAGATACGCTAATAATGTTACTTTTCCACGGAAGGAAAAGTAACCAAAAGTTCCTTTAGACGTGCGCAAGGCATGTTGCGTGCATCCGTTAGGATGATATAAGAGATAAGCTGGTTATGTTACTTTTCCACGGAAGGAAAAGTAACCAAAAGTTCCTTTGGCCGCGCGCAGGATTCCGGTGCTTTTCGCCATACGTTTGCCGCGAACCGAAGTTACGTTGGTGTGCTATAAAAGAGAGCAATGTCGGTTGAGCGTCAAACGAAGGAGAAGTTCCCAAAACAGCGCAGGCTGTACGAACAAAGATGCTCGACTGTGGCCAGCATCCGTTCCTGTCGGGCGCGGCTTGAAGTGTGTGGAACATGCGGAGGGAAAATTATATATGCGAAGCACAAAAAACGCCCGCGTTCTTCAGAACGCGAGCGTTAATTTTTTGCTTTTATTCTTTGGGTGCTTCTTCGTCTGCATTCGCAGCAGCTTTCGGTGCATCTGCTTCGGCGGTAGGCGCTTCAGCCTTTGCGTCAGCTTCGGCAACGGGAGCAGCAGCTATTTCCTCATCCACAACAGATTGCTGTACTAATTGCAGCTTTTCTTCTGCGGTAAGGATATGACCGTATTTTACCAGCTGGTTGATTTCTTCCTCTTCCAAAGTTTCCTTCTCCATCAGAGCTTTAGCAATCACATGCAGCTTGTCGATATTGTCGGACAGCAGCTTTTCAGTAGCAGCATAGGCATCTTCCATAAAGGAGCGTACCTCTTTATCAATTTCGGCTGCCACTTCTTCACTGTAATCCTTGTCGCGGGCAATGTCGCGACCCAGGAATACCTGATCCTGACGATGACCAAAGGTTACAGGTCCGATGTTTTCGCTCATACCATATTCGCAAATCATCTGACGTGCCAGTTGAGTTGCACGCTGCAGATCATTGCTGGCGCCGCTGGAAATTTCCTTCAGCACTAGAGCTTCGGCAACACGGCCGCCCAACAGCACCTTCAGCTCATCGAGCATTTCGCTGCGGGTTGCATAATACTTATCTTCCTTAGGCAGGCTCAGGGTATAACCACCTGCACGGCCACGCGGAATGATGGTAACCTTATGTACAGGGTCAGTGTGCTCAAGCAGCATACCGACGATAGTATGACCGCCTTCATGGTAAGCAGTCAGGCGTTTTTCCTTATCGCTGATGACACGGCTCTTGCGCTCCGGTCCCATGATAACACGCTCGGCAGCCTCTTCCATTTCCGGCATATTGATAGCCTTCTTGTCCTTACGGGCAGTCAGCAGCGCTGCTTCATTAACCAGATTGGATAAATCAGCACCGGTAAAGCCGGGGGTACGCTGAGCAATTACGTCCAGATTTACATCCTGTCCTATAGGTTTGCCCTTAACATGTACCTTCAGGATTTCGGTACGTCCCTTGATATCAGGACGGTCTACTACAATCTGACGGTCGAAACGGCCGGGACGCAACAGCGCCGGGTCCAGAATGTCCGGACGGTTGGTTGCAGCAATCATAATGATGCCTTCGTTAGCACTGAAACCGTCCATCTCAACCAGCAATTGGTTCAGAGTCTGCTCGCGCTCGTCATGGCCACCGCCAAGACCGGCGCCGCGCTGACGGCCTACAGCATCAATCTCATCGATGAATACGATGCATGGTGCACTTTTCTTTGCTTGGTCGAACAAATCACGTACACGGGATGCGCCGACACCGACAAACATTTCTACGAAGTCAGAACCGGAAATGCTGAAGAACGGAACGCCCGCTTCACCGGCAACTGCCTTCGCCAACAATGTTTTGCCTGTACCCGGAGGGCCATAGAGCAAAACACCTTTAGGAATCTTAGCTCCCAAGTCATTATACTTCTGCGGATGCTTCAAGAATTCGACAACCTCTTCCAGCTCCTGCTTGGCTTCCTCGGCACCGGCAACATCCTTAAAGGTTATCTTCAGTTTTTCCTCATCGTAGCGACGCGCACGGCTCTTGCCAAAGTTCATCACCTTGCCGCCACCGGCACCGCCCTGATTCATCAGCATGAACCACAGGCCTACGATAATCAGCATCGGCAAAATAGAGCTGAGAATGCTCATCCACCAAGGTGGCTGCGGCGGCAGCTCTGCCTTAATATCTACTTTCTTTGCTTCCAGCTTTTCTACCAGCTTGCTGTCATTAGGCGCAACGGTAGAAAATTCCTTGCCATCCTTTAATTTACCGCTGATAACATTATCAACAATAGTTACCTGTTTGATTTCGTCCTGCTGTACATGCTGCATAAAGCTGGTATAGCTTATATCGGCAGGCTTAGAATTCTTTTCACCGTAAAGGTCAAACATCCAGATAATTACCATGATAATCAGCAGATAAAAAAGTACGTTCTTAAAAAATTTATTCAAGCACGTAGCCTCCTTCCACTTAGCTCATAATATTTTATTATATTATAGATAGGAAAAACTAGCAACTGTTTTATGCAATTTACAGGCTTTTATTTGCGTGCGTATACAGCAGGCTTCAGGATACCGATAAACGGCAGATTGCGGTAATCCCCCGCATAGTCCAGACCGTAGCCTACAACGAATTCGTCAGGAATTTTAAAACCTACATAATCAGCCTCCAGACCGTTTACACGACGCTCGGCCTTGTCGCAAAGAGCAGCGGTTTTCAATGTTGCGGGCTTATAGTGACGCAGCATGTCGGTAATAGAAGCGAAGGTAACGCCGCTGTCAATGATATCATCGATTACCAGCACATCCTTACCCTTGATATCCTCGCTGACATCCAGCTTAACCTTAACACTGCCGCTGGTGCTGGTTCCGTTGCCATAGGAAGAAGCAACCATGAAGTCTACGCGCAGCGGCATATCAATAGCGCGGGTCAGGTCGGTAGCGAACCAGGCAGCACCCTTCAGCAGCACAATGACAACAAGCTCCTTGTCTGCATAATCAGCTGCAATCTGCTTACCCATTTCCTGTACGCGAGCATCAATTTCTTCTTTGGTCAGCAAAACTGTCTTAATATCGTCATGCATTTTTTCATTCTCCTTATACTTTATATTATATTATTTTAACAAAAATAAGCTGTTTATTTTTGTAGACTACGTTTATTCCCTGCGGCAGCTGGATGATCTTGCCACCGCTGCGTCGGAACAGCAGAGAGTCAATCGCCTGACTACGCTCGAAGGACAGCTCCTCGCCGCCCAGCTCGAAATACGCGCGTCGCAATACTCTCAGCCTTACGGCACTGTGCAGCGCCGTAAGCTGCGTCACCGGAAAACTGACAGCATCATCCTGCCTGCGCACCAGCTGCCTGTAAGCATCGTCAGCCATTTGCTCCAGACATTCCGCATCCTGCGCCAGCAAGGCGGCAGTACGCGCCAACGTCGGCACCACAGCAGGGTTAAAGCTGCGCTCCAGATAAGGCAGCAGCTCCAGCCGCACGCGGTTACGAGTATACGCTGTATCTGCGTTAGTGCTGTCAAAGCATACTTCAATGCCTTCTGCGCTGCAGTATTCCTCCAGCAGGCTTTTCGGTAAAGTCAGCAGCGGTCTGATGATATCGCCCTGCTGCGCCCGCATTCCGGCAAGTCCCTGCAGCCCTGCGCCGCGCAACAGCCTTAAGAGCAGCGTTTCCGCCTGGTCACCCTCGTGATGCGCCGTAACAATCGCCACAGCACCCTGCTGCGCCGCTATGCGCCTAAGCGCCGCATAGCGCAGGCGGCGCGCAGCATCTTCTGTAGAAAGCCGGTTCTGCGCCGCATATGCTGCAGCCTGCACGTGCTCCGTAAAGCAGGGCAGTCCCCATGCTTCGCATGCACGCTGCACAGCCTGCATGTCGCGCAAAGCCTCTTCACCACGAAGTCCGTGTTCTACGTGACAGACGCTGTAGCTTCCCCATCCCTGGGCTGCCAAAGCAGCACAGGCATGTGCCAAAGCCAGAGAATCGGCACCGCCGCTAACAGCCAGCAGGTAATGAGCATCCGGCTGCAGCAAATTTTTAATTGTTTTGCGCAGCTTGTAGACTGCAGGTGCAATCTGCCTCATAGCATATCTCCTTCAGCAGCGGTTTAAACGTGTCGTATCGCATTTTTCTATGCTATAAAAGAAAAGGCACTCTCAGGAGTGCCATTTCATTAATTACCAGCTTGCTTATTTATCACGTCTGGCACCACGACCACCGCGTTTGGACTCAGTATTACGTTTTAAATCCAGCATACGGTCATCGCTGTCTTTCAGGAATTTGGATAATTTATCCTCAAAGGAAACGGGCGCCATAGGTCTTGCGCTTTGCGGGCGCATACCGCCACGGCGTTCACGATTGTCGCCTTGCGGACGCATACCATTGTTGTTGCGGCGCTCGCGGTTATCGTTTTGCGGACGCTGCGGTCTCGGCTGCGGATTTGCAGGCGGCGGAGTAAGCTGTTTTATAGACAGACCAATTTTGCCGCGATCATCTACAGATAATACCTTAACCTTAACCTTGTCGTGCTCCTTTAAAAAGTCATGCACGTCTTTTACATAAACATTAGAAACCTCAGAAATGTGAATCAGGCCAACCTTGCCCTCAGGCAGTTGGACAAATGCGCCAAAATTGGTGATACCTGTAACTTCACCCTCTACAATTGCACCTACTTCAAGTGACATCGAGAAAAAAATCCCCCTTAAAAATTCTTAATACTCTTGTATTATACTCTTTAATTTTTCATGGTGTCAATAAAAAAAGCAGAACAAAAGCTATCATTTCTTGTTCTGCCTTATTTTTTCTCATCAACTATAAACAGCGGCACCTCGTCTTTACCCACCATGTTGTAATCCTCACGGGCGAGCTTTTCAATATAACGCGGGTCATCCAGACGTTTACGCTCTGCCTCCAGCTCAGTCTTCTGTTTTTGTAAAGCAGCAATACGTTGCTGTGTAGCAGCCTGTTCCTGTTTAATCTGATAAATAGAATACTCCTGCTTGCCGATAACGAACAGGCAGGCAACAAACAGCAGCATCATAAAGACATTAAAAGCTTTAGATTTATGTCTTACACGACGTCTTACCATATCAAAGCCCCCCAGCATTGAGTATTCCGCAGTATATTTTTAGAAAAGCCCGGCAGCAGCTGCCGGGCCTAAAGCACTAAAACAGCTTATTATTTTACGTTAACAGCATCCTTGAAAGCTTTGCCGGCTTTGAAAGCAGGGATGGTTGCAGCAGGAATAACTACCTTCTCACCATTTTGCGGATTTTTACCTTCACGTTCTTTACGAGCACGTGCTTCAAAAGTACCAAAGCCTACTACTTGTACT
Organism: Phascolarctobacterium succinatutens; assembly: GCF_958453765.1. GTDB lineage: Bacteria > Bacillota > Negativicutes > Acidaminococcales > Acidaminococcaceae > Phascolarctobacterium_A > Phascolarctobacterium_A succinatutens_B. Next base: position 56,976 of record NZ_CAUDZA010000007.1, read on the forward strand.
TTGTCACCCTTAGCAACTACCTCTTTAACGGTTTCCAGGGTAGCGGTGATAGTTTTTTCAACGTCTTTTTTGGTTAAGCCGGCTTTTTCAGCAACAGCAGCGATTAACTCAGTCTTGTTCATCAAAAATTCCTCCTTAATTATGACTTTAGTTATTATTGCAAATGCTTGCGGAGCACGTAACTTCGTAACTTCGTAACGTAACTCAAATTTAACTAGCAATAGTATTCTACACTGTCAAACGTTTTCCTGCAAGCCTTTTCCGAAAATATTTATAAATTACGGGGAAAATAGCGTTATTTTAGTAACTTTATTGTAAATTCACCTTATAAATCGTTCTTTCGTTCCAAATCCTTAGCCTGATTCCAAAATTTATCCAGCTCAGTCAAAGTGAAATCCTGCCATGTTTTGCCGCTGGCTTCCACCTGCTTTTCCACGTAATTAAAGCGGGAAGCGAAACGGTTATTAGTTCCGTCCAAAGCAACCTCCGGCTCGATACCGTTATGGCGCGCATAATTTACCACGGCAAACAATACATCGCCAAGCTCACTCTCGGCAGCAGCCTTATCGCCTGCCTGCAAAGCCTCCTGCAGCTCGCCCAGCTCCTCCTGTACCTTAGCCCATACGGATGCGCTGTCCTGCCAGTCAAAGCCTACCTTGGCAGCCTTGCTCTGCAGCTTATAGGCACGCAGCAGCGCCGGCAGTCCCTGAGATACGCCATCTAATACATGCTTGCGTTCCTGCTTTTCCTGTTTCTTGATAGCTTCCCAATTTACCAGCACCTCATCGCTGTTGTCAACATGGGTATCGCCGAAAACATGCGGATGACGGCGGATAAGCTTATCTACAACCTCGTCGATAACGTCCTGCAGATCAAAGCGGCCTGCCTCCTGTGCCATGCGGGCATGGAAAACAACCTGCATGAGCACGTCGCCAAGCTCCTCACGCATGCCATCAACGTCATCATCATCCACAGCCTCCAGATATTCGTAAACCTCTTCAATCATGTTGCTGCGAATGGATTTATGTGTCTGCTCTCTGTCCCAGGGGCAGCCGCCAGGCTCACGCAGAGTACGCATAACATCAGCCAAAGGCTGGATGTCAAAATCATCAAAACCTGCTTCCGGCAAAAAGTCCTCCGCATAGCCTTCTTCTTCGCCTTCCTCGGCAAAATCGTCATCATCCTCGCCAAAGGTAATAATACCGGGAACAGCTTCCGCATCGTCAACCTTTTCAAATACGGTATCCTCTGCTCCCTCAGCCATCGGCGGAATATAAGCGCTTGTAAGATGGTCGATATTCGGCTGTCTGTCCAGCTCGAACAGCTTAATCGGACGGCATTCCTCATCAGGCAAACCCAAATTACGCAGGAAATAAATTTCGTATTCGTCAGGCAGTACGTCCATCAGGGCAATTTTCAAATCGCTTGCTACCATCTGGCTGTAAACCTGAGTAATCATCAGCGGATGCTGTCCGGCACTGGCAATCTCCGCAAAATCCTGCGCGTCAATAATCTGCAGGCCGGCAATCGGGTCGATACCCAGTTCAACGTAAGCCAGGTCCAAAAAGCTCATAGAAGGCTTAATAACCAGCTTAATGCCCTGTGCCTTCGCAGCGGTGCGCATCAAAACAACGGTTTTTTCCGCAACCAACGGGCTGCCTGGTACGGCATAAACAACATCACCGCTGTGCGCTGCTGCCAGCACACGCTCGACAACACTGTTATATACCTCCTCAAAGGAAGCAGCCTTTTCGTATAAATCGTCACATGAGGTAAATTTTACGTTTTGCTTTTCCAGCTCGGCAACGGTAGGATGCACCGCCGTGCGCAGGATAACCTGAGCGCAGTTTTGCAGCAGTCCCATAGTTTCCAAGGAAAGATGTCCCACAGCACCGGGACCTAAGCCGACAATTGTAATTGTTCCCATGATAGTACGCCTTCTTTCTTAATTATTTAAAAAATCGCTTCACTGCCGGCAGCTGACGCAGCTCCTGTCTGTTCAGCACACCAAGAAGCGGCAGCAATACGATATAGCTTATCCCGGCAGCCAGCATGGCAGCGATTGTTGCCAAAGCAGCCGGCGCACCGCCAAGCAGCGTATGCGTTTCTGCGGTAACAGCACCCATCACCGCTGCTGCGGCGATGATTTTCGCAATACTGAGCCAGGAAAATCTTATACTGAATTTATACAACGCTATAATATTTAACAGCGCCGTCACGCCAAAGTTAATATTCGTTGCCCACGCTGCGCCGGCAATACCGTATTCCGCATTCGTCAGCTGGAGAACGGCAACCAGCTTGGCGGCAATACCGATAAGCATATTCAGCATCGGCAGATTGGTGTGCCCCATTCCCTGCAGCATACCTGTTGTAACCTGCTGCAGACCTAAAAGGCAGATGGCAGGCGCCGAATGCATAATGGCAACGCCGGCCTTCGCCGTACCGTAAAGCAGCAGGCTGATAGGCTCCGCCAGCACCCACATGCCTACGGAAGCAGGCACTGTTATCAGGCAGCACAGCTTCATAGCGGTCGCCGCCTTCTGCTCAATGATATGCCATTTATTCAAAGCAAAGGCTTCGGAAACAGCAGGCACAAGGCTTGTTGCCAGCGACATCGTCGGTATCGTGGCCATTAACAGCAATGGCTGTGCCATGCCTGCCAGATAGCCGAACTGCGCCGTCGCCTGCTCCACACTAAGACCGCTGTCAATCAATCGGCCGGGCACCAGCAATACGTCAATGCTGCTGGTAACAGGCACGATGATATTGGCACAGGACACTGGCAAAGCCAACAGCAGCAGGCGCTTAATCAATGCTCTGCTGCGCACAAGCTCGGCAGCAGGTGCCTGCAGCTTTACTGCATAAGCCTGCCATTGCTTGCGATAGTAGCGATAAAAGCAACCCATAACCACAAGGCCTGTAAGGCTTCCCGGCACAGCACCAAAGGCAGCACCGGCAGCCGCATATTCCAAACCATAGGGCAGCAGCACATAAGCCAGAACCACCATCGTAACTACGCGGATAAACTGCTCCACAATCTGCGAAACAGCCGGCGGCGTCATCAGCTGATGTCCCTGAAAATAACCGCGGAAGCTGGCTAAAATCGTAGCGAAGAAAATTGCCGGTGTAAGCGCGACAAGCGAATAGTAGGCACGCGCATCGGTAATAACGCCGGCATCAACTAACCAGCCCGCCGCCAACACCAGACACAGCGCCAGCACCGCACCCACGCAGACCATCAGACGCAGCGAAACACGAAACACCTGACGCACGTTAGCATAATCCTTCTGTGCCAGAAAGCCTGCGACAATAATCGATATTGCCACCGGAATGCCGGCCGCAGAAATCGCAAGCAGCAAAAGGTATACGGGATACGCCATCTGGTAAAGCCCGATACCCTCGCCGCCCAGCAGACGTGAAAGCAGGATGCGGTTCACAGAACCGATAACCTTTACCATCAGTCCTGCCAATGTCAGAATCATTGCGCCGCGCAAAAATTTATCACTGCTCATCTCCTGCTTTCACCTCCTTTAAATCAATCTTCCAATATCAGAGCAGGCAAAGTCTGCTCCAGCCACGCCAGGGGTTCCTGCTTTGACGTACCCATTCTGTACGTCAGCTGCTGCTCCTGACCGTTTTTCAATGTCATCGTCTTAGGATGCTGCATCAGCAGCTTCAGAACTGCCTCCGGGTTTACCTGTGCCTTCTCGCCGAAGGTCAGGCGAATAATTCCCTGACGCACATTTACGCCACGGATTTTCAGCACTCGGCACAAGCCCTTAAGCGCTGCCAAACGCCAAAGCATTTCCACCTCCGGCGGCGGATTGCCGAAACGGTCGATAATTTCGTCCAGAAAATCCTCACGCTGTGAATATTCCAGCTCGCTGAAGCGACGATACAGCTCCATTTTATAACGCGGGTCCGGAATATAGCTGTCCGGAATATAGGCCTCTGCCTGAATTTCCAGAACCGGCTCCGGCTCAGGCTCGGCCTCTTTGCCGTTTTTCAGGCGTTCAATGGTTTTTTCCAGCATCTCGCAATAAGCGGCAAAGCCTATACCGGTAATATGTCCGTGCTGCTGCGGTCCCAGCAGATTGCCGGCACCGCGGATTTCCAAGTCACGCATAGCAATCTTAAAGCCTGCGCCCAGCTCCGTAAAATCACGGATAGCCTGCAGACGCTTTTCGGCAATTTCGCTGAGCGCCTTATTAGGCTGATAAACAAAGTAAGCATAAGCAAGACGCGAGCTGCGTCCTACGCGGCCACGCATCTGGTAAAGCTGCGACAGGCCGAAGTTGTCGGCACCGTCGATAATAATCGTATTCGCCAAAGGTACGTCCAGACCGTTTTCCACAATCGTCGTACACAAAAGCACGTCGCAGCCGCCTTCATAGAAGGTAATCATGGCATCCTCTAAGGCGTCCTCATTCATCTGCCCGTGGGCAATTTTGATGCTGATGCCCGGTACCAGACGGCGCAGCTTGGCAGCCAACGGCTCCAAAGCACTCACGCGGTTACTGATATAGTAAATTCTGCCGCCGCGGCGTAGCTCACGCTCCAGCGCCTCCTTAATCATGCCATCGTTATATTCGCTGACATAGGTTTCAACAGGCAAGCGGTCCTCCGGCGGTGATTCGATAACGCTCATATCACGGCCGTTGACCAGAGCCATATGCAAAGTACGCGGAATAGGTGTCGCGGAAAGCGACAAAACATCTATGCCGAGATGCCATTTCTTGATTTTTTCCTTTTGGGCAACACCGAAGCGCTGCTCTTCATCGATAATCAGCAGGCCGAGGCTGGTAAAATTCACATCCGGCTGCAGCAGACGGTGCGTACCGATAAGAATATCAACCTTACCGTCAGCCACCTCCTGCAGAACAGTGCGCTGCTCCTTCGGCGTACAAAAGCGGTTCAGCAAGCGAACCTCTACGCCGAAATTGCGCACGCGCTCCTTAAACGTAATATAATGCTGCTGTGCCAGCACTGTTGTAGGCGCCAGCACCGCCACCTGCTTGCCGTCAAGCACAGCCTTAAAGGCAGCACGCAAGGCCACCTCAGTTTTGCCATAGCCGACATCACCGCAAAGCAGGCGTTCCATCGGCTGCGGCTTTTCCATATCAGCCTTAATTTCGGCAATCGCCTTCAGCTGGTCCGGTGTTTCCTCATAGGGGAAGGCTGCTTCAAAGTCCTTTTGCAGCTGACAATCCGGCGAAAAAGCATGGCCCGGCATAATCTGCCGCTGTGCATACAGACGCAGCAGCTCCTCCGCCAGCTCCGTAATCGCCTTAGCAGCCTTGGCCGTAGTGCGCTTCCAGTCATTGCCGCCCATTTTCGACAGACGCGGCACACTGCCCTCGCTGCCGACATATTTATGCAGCATACCGACCTGCTCAACAGGAACATAGAGCCTATCATCGCCGGCATAGGCCAAAAGCAGATAATCACGGTGAATGCCGTCAACCTCGACGTTTTCTACGCCTATATAACGGCCGATACCATGAACCTTATGAACAACGTAATCTCCGGCCTTGATATCCGAAAAATACTGCAGCTGCTGCCCCTGATTTTTAGTATGCAAGCGTTTGCGCTTCTGCATGCCGAAAATATCATTTTCTGTCAGCAGCAGCCATTCTTCATCCCAGAAGCGAAAGCCGTGATCCAAATCGCCGTAGGTTACATTGACGACTCCCGGCTCAAAGCTCTTTTGGGCAAAATGTCCCTTTAAGCCGTAGTTGCGCAGATTATCAGCAAAGCCACGGGCCTTAATGCTGCCGGAAAGCATAATCAGCGGCGTAATTCCCTCCGCCAGCCAGTTCTGCAAATCCTCCACCAGCAAATTGGTATTCTTATTATACGGCGCAACCGCGCGCACCGGTATATTCAGCGAAGGCAGCTGCTGCAGATAACTGTGTCCCAACGCCGATACCAGCACAGCACCGTTAGCGGCAAGCTGCTCTATAAGCTCCTGTTTGTTGAAAAGCTCGGAGGCATGCTCCTTGTTTTCCTTGTCCAGCTTTTCCAGCATACCGAAAACATGCACCGGCTCGTCAACAACTACCATAGTGTCCGCAGCGCAATATTCAAAGATATCGGCATCATAGCTGAAGCTTTCATCCACCTTCAGCGGAGCAATTTTGATACTGGTGAGAGTCTGCAGACTGCGCTGGGTGTCAACATCAAAGCTGCGCATAGCGTCAAGCTCATTGTCGAACCATTCGATGCGTACCGCCGCACTGCTGTTGATGGGGTACACGTCCAGAATATCACCGCGCAGGCAGAACTGTCCCAAAGCATCAACCTGCTCCGTACGCTCATAGCCTAAATCAAGCAGCGCAGCAGCTATATTACGCTGTTCGTGCTCCTCGCCGACAGCGAGCTGCAGCGCCTTGCCGGACATACCGCTCGGACGCAGCTGCTTTTGCTGCAGCGCTTCTGCCGTAATAAAGACTATGCCACGCTCCTCACCGCTCAGAAAGCGCAGTGCGGCCGCACGTCCTGCCTGCAGCTCCAGGCTCTGCGTATCGGCCTGCACACGCGGCAAACTTACAGGATAAAGCTCCTGCATAGGTAAATCCGGGTACAGATAGTTAAGTTCGCGGCGATAAGTACGGATTTCCTCACGCGAAGCAGTAATAAAGGCCATACTGCCCTTGCCGCCCAGCAGCTTATCTGCGGCAGCAAAAAAGACCGGCTTGCTGCTTCCAGCCAACCCGGTTAAAATACAGGCCTGTTTTTTCTTTTGATATTCGGCCGCCTGCCGCACTTCCTTGACAGCGGCAACCTTATTGACTAATAAATTTTCCATAGGCTATACAAATTGATAAATAGGGCTGTTACAAACGTAACAGCCCTATAATCTGTTTTAAAATCAGAGCTTAACAGCAAGTACTTTGCGGTCCATGCTGTGAATAGCATCAACGAAACGTACGGTGCCGGTTTTGTAACGGGCAGAAATAGTATGAGTACGTACGCCGTCGCCGAAGTAACGCAGACCGTTCAGCATGTTGCAGTTGGTAATAGCGGTAGCAGTAAACATACAGTCATCGCCTTTTACCAGATCATCCAGAGTCAGCACCTTGTTAACATCAGCAATACCCATCTTCAGGCAGCGTTGAACCTGAGCTTCGTCTTCGGGAACCAGACGAGCTTGCATATCGCCGCCCAGGCATTTAACAGCAGCAGCACCCAGAACACCTTCCGGAGCACCACCCTTACCAACGTACATATGCACGCCGCTGCCTTCGATGCAGCATTCAACGATCGGGTTAACGTCGCCGTCGGTAATCAGGGAGATACGTGCGCCTGCTTTACGGATTTCGTCCATCAGGCCGTAATGACGTTCGCGGTCCAGCAGAACTACGTTCAGGTCGCTTACTTTACGGTCCATTGCTTTAGCAACACGTGCCAGGTTTTCGCTGATCGGAGCATTGATATCGATGCAGCCTTTAGCACGGGGGCCTACAGCGATTTTATCCATGTACATATCAGGAGCATGCAGCAGGCAGCCACGCGGAGCGATAGCAATAACTGCGATAGCGCCGTTTTGTCCTTTAGCAACCAGGTTGGTACCTTCAATCGGGTCAACAGCGATATCAACCTCAGGGCCGCCGGCACCTACTTCTTCGCCGATATACAGCATCGGTGCTTCATCCATTTCGCCTTCGCCGATAACAACGGTACCTTTAATATTTACGGTATCAAAGGCTGCGCGCATAGCGTCAACAGCCAGACCGTCAGCACCGTTCTTGTCGCCTCTGCCTACAAGATGACCGCAGGCAATAGCTGCAGCCTCGGTTACACGTACAAATTCCAAAGAAAGCTCTCTGTTCATTCTTCACAACACTCCTTAATATAAATTCAATATAGTAATAGCACTGCTTGCACAGCACAAAGAATTAACTACATGTCCAATCTTTATTATGCCACGTTTATTCTGATTAATCAATCTAAATTTTATTTACAGTAAAAGCATCAGGCAAACCTGCCACGGTAAAACAAAAACAATATACAGCAAAAACAAGCTGAACACTACGGTTACACCTGCACGGAAGGCATCTACAAGGTACACTGCCTCCAATGACCGCACCAGAAGATACAGCATCCACAGACAGCCTATAAGAAACAGCACACCTAAAAGAGGCAAGCCGTTAAGCCCCATCCTGCCCGCAAGCAAGGCCCCCGGTGTGAGCAGCAGAAAGGGCAGCGTCGTATACCCCAAAAGGCAGATGAGCCCGACAGGGTCGCCTGCCAGCGCACCGAAGGTTTCCATAATGCCGTGCAGCAAAAAACCGTAAAGCGTTAAAGCTGTTCCCGCAATCAGCACCGTAGCAATAATAATGCCGAAGCGCACCTCCAACGGCGAATCCAGCAGCCAGCAATTTGTTGCTACGCCAAAAAAGCTGAAGCTGAGAGTGAAATAAAAAGCACTGCGCCAAAGAGAAGGCTGCTTGGCAATCGCAGCCATGCCTGCACCGGGCTCAAAAAGTACCTCAAAGGTTTTGCGCCTCATAGCTCATCACCTCGTCATACCGCCTGCCGGCGCCCCGCTCTGCTGCAGACTGCCTGTCAGCTGGTTTACAAGCTCTGTTTTAATCAGCTCCGCAATATGAGCGCTGAGCAGAAACTCCCACGGCTGCTGTTTTTCCTTAGCCTTCACCGGCGGCAAGCCGTCGGCACCCGGCTTAATCTTGCCCAATTCACCCGCTGCGGCAAGCGCATCGTAATAATCACCGATTTCATCTACCAGGCCCAGATTCTTAGCCTGCAGGCCGGTATAAACACGGCCGTCAGCCAAGGATTTTACCTTGCTTTCTTCCATCTTGCGTCCTACGGCAACAGTTGTCACGAACTGCTCGTAGATTTCGTTGACGATGTTCTGCAAAATAGCCTGCTCCTCCGGTGTCATCGGTCTGTCACTGCTCATAATATCCTTATAGGGCCCGCTTTTAATCTTATTGCTGGTGATGCCTATTTTCTTGAACAGCTCCTCCGTATTCATGTACGGCATATACACACCGATACTGCCGGTAAGCGTTGTGGCATTGGCATAAACCTTGTCACTGGCGCAGGCTGCAATCCAATAGGCAGCGCTGGCACCGGTATTGCCCATAGTTGCCACAATCGGCTTTTTGGTTTTCTCCTTAAAGCGCTTCAGCTCACGTCCGACCTCCTCGGCAGCCGTAGCACTGCCACCGCCGCTGTCAATACGCAGAACTAATGCTTTGACGCTGTCATCAGCCGCTGCCTCACGAATCTGCTTCATAATGCTGCCGCTCGTCACACCGTTAGTCTGGCTGAAAATATTGTCCTTGCTGTCCGCACCGCTGATAATGGTACCGGAAATATTAATTACGGCCACACGATCAGGTACAGTAACAGTTTTCTCGGCATTGTTATTTCCCTTGAGCAACGAAACGACAAAGCTCAGCACAGCCAGAATCAATACCGCGCTGACAAAAATTTTCTTAAGCATTCAATCACTCTCCTCCCTAATTTTTAGTATAACATAAGCAAAAACTCCCCTCAGGCGTATGCCTTACGGCAATTGCGCCTAAGGTGCCTAAGAGGAGTATTCTTATTTTCCGAAAGCAACGTCGGCTTAAGCTCAGCGCTTTCAGGATAAACTTATTGGTGATGCTTTACCGCCGCACCTACAAACTCTCTGAATAACGGATGCGGATTTGTCGGACGGGATTTAAATTCAGGATGGAATTGCGCACCGAGGAACCACGGATGCTCGCTCTCAGGCAATTCAACAATCTCTACCAGACGGCCATTAGGCAGTGTGCCGCCAAGAACTAATCCCTTGCCCACAATTTCCTCACGGAAAGCATTGTTGAACTCATAACGATGACGATGACGTTCGTAAATCAGCTCTGCATTGTAAGCCTTGCTGGTCAGCGTATCGGGATAAACCTTACACGGATACAGTCCCAGACGCATCGTACCGCCCAAATCCTCAACATCAAGCTGTTCCGGCATCAGGTCGATAACAGGATGTGTGCTGTTCGGATTGAACTCTGAGCTGTTGGCATCAGCCATACCGCAGACGTGACGGGCAAATTCAATTACTGCGCACTGCATGCCCAGGCAGATACCGAAGAACGGAATCTTATGCTCACGTGCATATTGAATAGCCTTAATCTTGCCTTCAATACCGCGGTTACCGAAGCCACCCGGCACCAGAATGCCGTCAACACCGGCCATAACCTTAGTCATATCAGTATCATCTGCTTCGATTTCTTCTGCATTTACCCAATGGATATCAAGCTCGGCTTCATTGGCAACTGCTGCATGACGCAAGGATTCGGTAATGGAAATATAAGCATCCTGCAAAGCAACGTATTTGCCGACTACAGCGATAGTTACCTTCTTGTCATATTTTTTCAGGATGCGGGCCACCATATCATGCCAGCCCTGCATATCCTTCGGCTTATCCTCCATTTCCAGCTTGCGCAGGACAATGGTATCAAGTCCCTGCTCCTCCATGAGCATAGGTACCTCGTAAATGCTTCTTGCGGTAAGGTTTTGGATAACTGCGTCCGGATCAACGTCGCAGAACATAGCCATTTTTTCGCGCATTTCCTTAGAGATAGGCTTTTCGCTGCGGCAAACGATAATATCAGGAGAAATACCGATGCTGCGCAGCTCTTTGACGCTATGCTGAGTCGGTTTGGTTTTCAGCTCACCGGCTGCGGAAATATACGGTACCAGCGTAACATGAATATAAAGCACATCGTTCTTGCCGACATCCTTTTTTACCTGACGGATGGCTTCCAAAAACGGCAGGCTTTCAATATCACCTACAGTACCGCCGATTTCCGTAATAACGAAGTCGGCATTATCCTGTTGGCCTACGCGGAAAACGCGCTCTTTGATTTCATTTGTGATATGAGGAATAACCTGTACGGTACCGCCAAGATAATCGCCACGGCGTTCTTTATTTATTACACTCTGGTAAATCTTGCCTGTGGTCGTATTGGAGTTTTTGGACAGGTTGATATCAATAAAGCGTTCGTAATGTCCCAAGTCAAGGTCAGTTTCCGCACCATCGTCGGTTACAAAAACCTCGCCATGCTGATACGGGCTCATTGTGCCCGGGTCAATATTGATATACGGGTCGAACTTCTGGATAGTAACCCTATAGCCGCGGCTTTTCAGCAAACGGCCTAAAGACGCAGCAGTGATGCCCTTGCCCAAAGAAGAAACAACGCCGCCTGTCACAAAAATGTACTTGGTATTAGTAGTCATGATTTTTAACCCCCTCAGATTTCATAAAATGCTACAACAATATTAAATTGTATCTAAACTCACTGCAGGCGGCAAAGCCCAAGGACTCTGCCACCTGCAAAAGAATTTCTTAAATTACATTCTTTCCGGAGCAGAAACGCCCAGAATACCCAAAGCATGACGGATGGTATGACCAACTGCCTTCACCAAAGCAATGCGGGCTTGTTGCAAGTCTGTATCTACGCCCAGAATACGGCATTGGTTATAGAAGGAGTGGAACAGGGTTGCCAGCTCGTAGGTATAGGTTGCCACATGATGTACAGCACGCTCACGGGCTGCACGGGCAAGCAGTTCCGGATATTCGCCCAGCTTTTTAACCAGTGCCAGCTCTTCTGGAGCTTGCAGAGTATCCAGCTTCAGCTCATCAAGAGCTACAGCCTCAATACCTGCTTCAGCAAGCTGACGGGCAATGCTGCAGATACGCGCATGCGCATATTGGATATAATAAACCGGGTTCTCATTGGATTTTTCGGTAGCCAGAGTCATATCAAAATCCAGCTGGCTGTCTAAGGAGCGCATGCAGAAGAAGTAACGCGCCGCATCAACGCCAACCTCATCCATCAGCTCGCGCAGAGTGATGGTTTCGCCGGTACGCTTGGACAGCTTAACGATGTCGCCATTGCGGTACAGGCGTACCATTTGCAGCAGCAGCACCTCCAGCTTATCAGCATCAAAGCCCAAAGCACTTACAGCAGCCTTCACGCGGGCAATATAACCGTGGTGGTCAGCGCCCCACAGGTTGATGATGCGGTCAAAGCCGCGCTCGAATTTGTTGCGGTGATATGCAATATCGGCAGCAAAGTAGGTGGAAACGCCGTTGTCACGGATAACAACGCGGTCCTTGTCATCGCCGTAAGCGGTAGAATTAAACCATTTTGCGCCGTCCTTTTCATAAACGCAGCCTTTTTCCTCAAGGAATTTGCAAGCCTCACGGATTTTATCGGCATCATGCAGGGATTGCTCGCTGAACCATACATCGAAGGTTACGCCAAAAGCTTCCAGATCCTCTTTCAGGCCTGCCAGCTTTTCTTTATAAGCAATTTCCAGGAATTTTGCCAGACGCTCTTTTTCCTCTAAAGCAACAAATTCCTTGCCATAGATACGGATAATGCGCTGAGCGGTTTCAATGATGTCATAGCCATGGTAGCCGTTTTCCGGGAAAGGAATGCCGGTCGGCATTTCATCCAGTTGTTTAACGGTCAGGTCGGCAGGAACGCCGCCCATTTCCTCCAGCTTCAACAGCTGCAGATAACGTGCATTGACAGAAGCTGCCAGATTGTTCATCTGATTGCCGGCATCATTGATATAATATTCACTTTCAACATCATAGCCTGCAGCACGCAGCAGGTTAACCATAGCACTGCCGACTGCGGCACCGCGGGCATGGCCTACATGCAGCGGGCCGGTGGGGTTAGCGCTTACATATTCAACCTGAACGCGGCCCAAGCCGTTAGCAGGCAGATTGCCGTAGTTTTCACCGGCAGCCAGAATGCCTGCCAGCAAATCAGCGGTCCAGTTTTGTTTCAGATAGAAATTGATGAAACCGGGGCCGGCAATTTCCATTTTATCTACGGAAGCACAGTCCAGATTATCAACAACAGCCTGTGCAATCTGACGCGGTGCACAATGCAGGCTGCGGGCAGACTGCATAGCAAAGTTGGTTGCAAAATCGCCGAATTCCTTTTGCGGCGGAACCTCCAGCATAACCTCGGGCAAAGTACCCGGTTTCAAAGTGCCATTATCGATAGCTTTTTGCGCTGCATCTTTAATGGCAGCGGCTAATAAATCCTTTATATCCAAAGCAAAATCTCTCCTTCTCTTTATTTATTGCTTATTTTGTTTCGTAAATAGGGTCATTAGTCAGTTCAACGCCCAGCTTTTTAAATACCTTGAAATCTCCCTCTGTCAGCATAACGGTGGAATGTGCCTGGCAACCTTTCAGCTCCGGCAGCTTTTCCAGCGCCAGCTTAGCCAGACTGTCCGTTGCAGCACACATAGAAAGCGCTATCAGCACCTCATCCATATGCAGACGCGGATTGTTGCTGCCAAGGTAGCGTGTTTTCAGATTCTGAATCGGGTTGATGTAGGTCGGCGAAATCAGGTGCATTTCATCCGCAATACCGCCCAGTTCCTTAATAGCGTTCAACAGCACGGCACTGGCAGGTCCCAGCAAATCCGTAGTTTTGCCGGTAACAATTCTGCCATCGGCAAGCTCCAGCGCAATAACAGCGCACTTGCGTTCTTCCGCAACCTGCTTGGCTACGGTAACAACGCGGCGGTCATTTACGCTGACTTTAGCCTGCTTCATCAGCAGCTCCAGCGTATAAACCTCCTGCTTGCTGGCCTCATCCAGAGCCAGACGGTTCAGGGACTGATAATAGCGGCGGATAATTTCCTGACGGGAAGCCTCACAGCAGACCTCATCATCACAAATGCAGTTGCCTGCCATATTAACGCCCATATCGGTAGGCGATTTATACGGACAATAGCCGTAAATGCCTTCAAAAATTGCTGCCAGTACAGGATAAATTTCAACGTCACGGTTATAATTTACCGTGGTTACGCCATAGGCCTCCAAATGGAAGGGGTCAATCATATTAACATCCTGCAGATCTGCCGTAGCAGCCTCGTAAGCCATGTTTACAGGATGCTTCAAAGGCAGATTCCAGATGGGGAAGGTTTCGAATTTGGCATAACCGGCCTTAATGCCGCGCTTATTTTCATGATACAGCTGTGACAGGCAGGTAGCCATCTTGCCGCTGCCGGGACCGGGAGCAGTAACAACTACCAGCGGACGTGTAGTTTCTACATAGTCGTTCTGGCCATAGCCCGCATCGCTGACAATATGCTCCACATTATGCGGATAGCCTTCAATCGGATAATGGTAATAAACCTTGATATCCAAAGCCTCCAGCTTATTCTTGAAGCTTTCGATGGATTTCTGCCCCTTATATTGCGTAATAACAACGCTGCTGACATAAAGTCCCTTAGAACGGTAAACCTTTACCAGACGCAGTACATCCAGATCGTAGGTCAGGCCTAAATCGTGACGCACCTTGTTATTTTCGATATCATCGGCATTGATGGAAATAATCATCTCTGCCTGATCCGCAAGCTGCAGGAGCATCTGCAGCTTACTGTCCGGAGCAAAGCCCGGCAGTACGCGGGAAGCATGGTAATCATCGAACAGCTTGCCGCCGAATTCCAGATAAAGCTTATCGCCGAATTTACTGATGCGCTCTCTGATATGCTCAGATTGCATGGTCAAATATTTTTGATTATCAAAGCCTATTTTCATATTAAATTTCCTCAACCTCAATTAAAATCTTCATCTCGCCATAAGGCTTATCATCATGATACAAGGTATATTCCATTTCCAGCTGCCACATGCCGTTGCGGAAATGGGTATATACATAACTGGTTTCCGTCGTCAGAGGAATTTTCATATAAGGTGTCTGATAAAGGCTTTTATCTACATATCCGCGACGGAATTCCTGTCTGTGATCTACGCTGCCGCTACGCATGACTATAACGTGCTCATCGTCCCATTTCAGCGTTGTCTTGGTATTATCCAGACCAGACTGTTCATCCTCCTTATAGATTACGTAGTATTTGCCGCCTTTTTCCGTCATCATACCCGTATACTTTTGTTCAGAAGCCTGAGCCTCACTACCCTCATCCTTCGTTGTACTCAAAATACGAATTTTTACCGGCTGCATAGTACGTGCCTCCATAAACAAGATAGAGCCTGCACCGTTTCGCCACACCATTATGATCGAAAGGTCGCAAGCCCTACAAGATTTTTGTCAATCTAATGCCATTAAACTTTTCTGCACTAAAAGACCTCTTATATTCTTCAATATTATATAACAGCTATAAAGCACAGTCAAGAAATAGCATAAGGAAGTGCAGGATTTCCCATAACAGCAAGCTTAAAAAATCAACCAAAAACGACAGAGTATACTGCCATAGTATAGCTCTGTCGTCAGCTTTTTAATATAAAATTTATTTTTTAGCTTCTTCTTTAGCTGCTTCTTTCTGCTGCGGCAGCATTACACTGAAATCATTCAGCATAGGCTTCTCGCCGTTCAGCTTGAAAAGATATACGAAGCGGGCAGCCGGTTTTTTCTCTGCAGCAACCTGATACAGCAGCACGTCTGCGCCATTATGTTTTTCAACAACAATCAGTTGATTGGTGGTCAGCTTACCGAAATCCTTAGCAAGCTGTGCATGCAGATTATTGTAAGCCTTTTCATCCCAGTTCTTTTGCATATCCTCGGTCATCATAGAGGTAACTGCCTTGTAGTTGCCGCCGTTGATAAATTTGTCAACGATAGCTTCCTCTGCGTCCAGAACCTTGCCGTTGGATGCGCTGCAAACTGCGCTGACAGCCAACATCATAATCATTGTAACCAGCATTAATATTTTTTTCATGGAAAATTCTCCTCCCTATATGCTTAATATGTGTTTAATTATAGTCTTTCGTGCCAACAAGTGCAAGCACCTCCATAAAAACTTTACAATTCTTTTTACTTATGCTTTGAAGCACAGTATTAAAGATTTTTGTTTTTCCATGCCGTCAGTTGGCTGCTGAAGGCTTCCCACTGCTGCGGCAATGCTTCCAGCACCGCATCGGCCTTGGCCTGTTCCCAGCCGCTGAACAGGGCTGCTTCATAGCGCAGCTCCTTGATTTTAGGATGCGCCGCCACCAGCTTCTCCACCATCAGGCTGTTGATATAATCGTCATGCAAAAGGCCCAGCATATCCTGCAGATACTTCAGGCTACGCAAAAGGCGTGCTTCCGGAGCCAGCTCCGGCACGCTCTGCAGTGCATAACGGAAGCGCTTGAGCTTGATGCGGATGCGGTGCAGCTGCTCCATATTATGCAAATCGGGATATTTTTCCGGCAGCTCCATCAGCTTGTCATACCAGTTACCGAAACGACGCGACAAAAACTCTGCCAATGTCAGCTCCCTTTCAGGCGCAGGCACGCTGTACAGCCACAAAAGCAAACGGGCCAGCTCCAGCGTCAGGCGGTTCAGCCTCAGTCCGCACAGCGCCTTAGCTGCAACCGTACCGCGCAGCTGCGTCAGTAGAGCCGTAAGCTGTGGAAGCGCAGCTTCCGCCTGCTCCCGGCTACGCTGCAGACGCGAGCAGATTTGCAGCGCCACATCGTACTCCCGCACATCACCCAAACGATTGGTGCTCGCCTTCAGCACTCCCTGCCAATGCACAGCCTCCTGCTCAGGCAGCAGCGGCTTGCATAGAGTCAGCAGCGAGCGCAGACGTCTGAGCTTTACCCGCAGCTGACGCAGCAGACTGCGTTCCGGGCCACGGCTCAAGACCTCCTGCCACAGCTTGCTTACATAATAAACTTGCCATGGAAGATGACAATACAGCAGGCTCATAGCGCTGTCGGCATCGTAGGCCGCCAGCTGCTTTTGGTCAAAACAGCCGCGCAGCTGGTCCAGTCGCTGCGAAAAATCCGGCTCCTCCAACACAAATTTTGTTTTGGAGGCCAGCAGCTTCTGCAGCAGACTGTCAACAGCCTCTACAGCTTCCGCATTATGATATTCAAATTCAATAATGATATCCGCTATCGCCAACAGCTTATCGCTCACAAGCAAAGTGCCCCAGGCACAATACAAGCGTACACCATCAATATTTTCCGGTGTAAAGCGCGTCAGGCGATATTTATACATATCATTATCGTTGAAATATTTTTCTTTGATTTTTACCTTAACGGTACTGCCAGGCAGCAGCCTTTTGGCAAGATTAAGCAGCTGCGCCTGGTTTTTTACTTCCAGTCCATGCAGACACAGCTTGTGTTTCATGACATCTACCTCCCGGACCTTGACGCTTTTTTATGCGCTTATTTGTTCTTCGGTACAATTTCCAGCCAATAATTATCAGGGTCGGTAATAAAGTAAATTCCCATAGCAGGATTTTCGTAGCAGATGCAGCCCATTTTCTTATGCTTAGCATGCGCTGCTTCGTAATCATCTGCCAAAAATGCCAGATGGAATTCATTTTCGCCCAGATTATAAGCTTCCTTGCGGTCACGTAGCCAGGTAAGCTCCAACAGATGCGGAGTTTTGCCGTCCGTCAGATATACCAAAATAAAGCTGCCGTCCGCAGCCACCTTACGGTGATCCTCCTTCAGGCCCAAAGCCTCCTCGTAAAACTTCAGGCTTTTTTCCAAATCCAACACATTAAAGTTGTTATGTGCGAAAGTAAATTCCATATTGTACACCTCTCATTAAATTATATTATATATTTAAAAAAACACTACCTGTTTCAAGAGCAGAGCAGCTAAAGCAATACCTGCTGCCAGCTTGCCGACCATTGCAAAAAAGCGCATCTTCGCTGCCGTCCACGCCAACTGCATAGCAGCTGCCGAAACACCCGTATGCGCCAGCTCATAAGCAAATGCAGCCGCAAAGGCACCGGCCATACCGCCGAGCAATGAGCCTAATATCGGAAAAATCAATGTACCGAGCAGAGTGCCGGCAAAGCTTCCCAAGGCAATGAAAATAACCGCAAACCAAGAAACTTTACTGCGTTTGATGCCGAAAAGGCCGACGCAGAACTCCCAAAATTCACCCAAAGCATAAATAAGCACCATAGCAGACAGCAGTCTGCCGTTAAAATAAAGTACCTCATCAAAAAAAGCAAACATCAAGGATGTCAGCAAGAGTAAAGTATTCCCCGGAAGGTCGAATATTGTCAGTATCGGTCCCGATATAGCTATGAAAATTGCAAATATACGCTCAACCAGCAGTTCCATAACATGCCTCCGTCTATTTATATTGTATTAATTATACCACATCCATAAACATACAAGTTTACTAAAGTGTCACGAGAATTGGAAATAAATGTAAAATCGTTGTGCAGCAACACAGAAAATGCTAAAATTAGTTAAGCTGAATAATTCTTAACCAAGGAGGTTCCCTCGTGAACGATATATTGCTTACTCTTAAACCCTGGTACCCTTCCATAAGTGCCTTTCTTTTCTTTACCGTTGTCCGCTATATTTACAAAAACTTTTTCATCCGCCTTTTACGCCGTCTGAACAACAAGGTTTCCTTCAGCTACGGCGAGGATTTTCTTAACGCCTTTGAGACACCTATCAACATTGCACTCTTTATTATCGCGTTCTATGCGGCAATCAACCTGTCGCCGTTGGCATCAGTACACGATTTCAGCTTTACCGACCGCATTCTGCGCACGATCATTGTCACCAACTTTTTCTGGGGCCTGTATAACCTGATTGATACAACGCACGGCGTTTTCTTCGATTTGCTGGAAAGATTCGGTATCCAGACCGATGAAGCCATCGCCAACATTCTCGCGACTGTTTTCCGTATGATTATCATCATGCTGGGCTTTGTAACCGTAGCCCGCGAATGGAATTATGACATCAGTGCCTTCATCGCCTCCCTCAGTATCGGCTCTTTGGCTGTTGCATTTGCAGCCAAGGATGCGTTGGCCAACGTTTTCGGCAGTATGATTATCCTGCTCGACAAGCCCTTTAAAATCGGCGACTGGATTAAAGCCAATGGCATCGAAGGCATCGTTGAAAGCGTTTCCTTCCGCAGCACCTGTATCCGCACCTTTCCGCAGGAGCTTGTTTATATTCCGAACTCCCTCCTCAGCAACACGCCTATTACCAACTATACGCTGCGCGAACGCCGCCGCATCGACTTTACGCTTGGCCTGACCTACGGTACAACGGCTGCCCAAATCGAGGAATTTATCTTCAAGCTGAAAAATTATCTGGAGGATCTCACGCTTATTGACGAAAATGATGTACGCGTTCATTTCCTCACCTATAACAGCAGCAGCCTTGATATACGTGTTGTCTGCTACGCCAAAACAGGCCAGCACCTCGAATACCTCAACATTATGCAGGAAATCAACCTGCACACTCTGGAACTTCTGGAAGAAGTCGGCGTAAGCTGCGCCTTCCCCAGCACCAGTCTTTATTTTGAAACTCCGCTGCAGGAAAATGTTACCGAGCAGCCTGCCAAAGCACAATCCGAAGCTGATAAGCCAAAAGATAACAGCAACTCTGCCGACTGCTAATTCACTATTATTTTGCAGAAAAATTTTGCAAACTGAGTTATAATAAAATAAAGAATAATTTTCCATTTTATCTCAGTTTATATTTACAGGAGGCTGCCTATGACGAACAACATTAAGCAAGCGATTATTATTGGCGGTGGCCCCGCCGGAGTAAGCGCCGCTCTGTATCTGGCGCGCGCCGGTCAAAAGGTATGCATCATCGAAAACGGCCCCGGCGCACTGGCCAAGGCACATAAAATCGACAATTATTACGGCATTGCCGCTTCCGGCGCCAAGCTTTACGCGGCAGGACTGGAGCAGGCACGCTCTTTGGGCGTAGAAATTTTGCAGGATGAGGTTCTCGGCGTGGAATACACCGACTGCTTCACGCTCAGTTTAAAAAACACAGACGAGCAGCTACAGACGGAAGCTCTTGTTCTGGCTACCGGCAGCAAGAATATTACGCTCAACCTTCCCGGTCTTATTGAGCTGGAGGGCAAGGGCATAAGCTATTGCGCCGTCTGCGACGGCTTCTTCTTCCGCAAAAAGCGGGTGGCGGTTTTAGGCAACGGCGCCTATGCTCTGCACGAGGCGGCTTATCTTAAGCAGCTGACAGGCAGCGTCACTATCCTGACCAACGGTCAAAGCGGCGACGCAGCCAAGGCTGCAGGCTTTGAGGTAAACACCTCTGTGCTGCAGGCAGTAGAAGGCAACGGCAAGCTCAGCAGCATCCGCTTTACCGACGGTAGCACGCTGGCCGTCGACGGCTTGTTCATCGCTCTTGGCACGGCAGACAGCACCGATATGGCACGCAAGCTCGGCGCAGAGCTGAACGGACGCTTCATCCGTATCGACGGCGACGGAGCGACTAACATCCCCGGACTTTTCGCTGCCGGCGACTGCACGGGAGGCTTGATGCAGGTGGCTAAGGCAGTACACGAGGGCGCACGCGCAGGCCTGACAGCGTTAAAGTTTTTGCGCCAACATAAGACAGAAGAAAAATAACTAAAATTTTTACCAAAACACCTAAGGAGTGATAATTATGGCATTAGAAATTACTACAGCAAACTTTGAGCAGGAGGTTACCAATTCTACCCAAACAGTTCTCGTTGATTTTTGGGCATCCTGGTGCGGCCCCTGCCGTATGCAAGCTCCGATTTTGGAAGCCTTTGCTCAGGAGCACAGCGATATCAAGATTACCAAATGCAACGTTGATGATAATCCGGAGCTGGCAGAAAAATTTGCTATCATGAGCATCCCCAGCCTGCTGGTTTTCAAAAGCGGCAAGCTGGTAAAATCCGCAGTCGGCCTGCACGATAAGGAAGCGCTGGCAGCATTGGTAAAATAATTTCTTGACGAAAAAATCCCGGTTATGGTTTTTGAAGGAACCATGCCGGGATGTTCTTTGTTTTGAAGCATAAAAAGTTGCCACACATATTAGAGAATGTATAATATGTTGCCACTCAAAACTTCTCCCATAGATTACACATCTACATTTTGGCAACAGGGTATTGATTCAAGAGAGCTACCAATTGATTGCGTGCAACTAATGTAACATCATTTTGCAATGCCAGTTCTTTAGCATTTACAGTAAAATCATTGGCATTAGTAATCACAAGTGTCTGAAATTCACATGCATAGCGTGCTTCATAAAAAGCCTTGGCACTATATATTTCCTGTACACCGCAAGCATTCATATTACTATTTCCCGCTGTTTGTTTACACTGAATCAACAAACCTTCTTTGCGTGCATTATCTTTCCATGCTATAACATCCGCTCCCTTATCATTAGAAGCAGGTGTCTTAATAGTTTGATAACCCATTTTCAGATAAAGTTTGGAAACGACCTCCTCAAAAGCCAATCCAGTCAATCTATCAATATCCTCTATTTGCCAATACAAAACTTCGTCACCGTTCACGCTAACTTTTGTCAGATCATCAAACATCTTATTGATGTCATCTGCTGATTCTAATGTTGGGAAAAGCACATTTTCACTAAGACTACGTTTAAATGACATTAACCCTTCCAGCTTTTCATCAAAGGAATTTCCTTCGCCCAAATCAGGACAATAAGCTATAGGTATATAAACTGTTACATCTTTTTTCTGTCCTATGCGATATGCTCTATCAGTCGCTTGGTCCTCCTTAGCAGGATTCCAAGTTCTACTAAGATGTATCACATGATTTGCCGATACGATATTTAACCCTACTCCGGCAGCTTCCGGAGAAAGAATCAAAACAGAAAAGCCATCAGTTGCATTAAAATCGTCTATAGCTGTTTGTCTTTTAGTGCCATTCATATCTCCATTAATAGGAGTTTGTACCTTAATCCCAAAAAATCCTTGAATTAAATATTGCAGCAGCAATTGCATTTTCTTACTAACAACAAACAACAACGCCTTTTCGTTCTTCAACCTCACATTCATCAAAATTTCGAAAGTTTTTTTCAACCGCGCAGACTCATTAATAATTTTATTTGCTTCTTCAGGTGATAAGCTTTCTACTCTCATTGTTGATAACCGCGGATGCAAAGATATATCCCTCAACTTAGCAATAACAGAAAAAGCTGATCCCTTTTCTTCTCTAAAATTACGAACCACATTTTTATATGTCTCAGCCTGCACCTTAGGCATTATCGCTTTGCATAGTTTTACGTGTTTTTGAGGTAATCCCTTAAGATGCTGACATTTTAAACGACGTAAAAAAAGCGGTTCTAACTTTATCTGCAAATCAGTACCTAATTGTTTTATCGCTTCAGCGTCATATCTATTAGCCTTAAGATTTTTTTGGTAATTGTCATTAAACCAAGAAAAGCTGCCAAGTTTACCTGGCTGAACAAAATCCATAATACTCCATAAATCAATCCAAGAATTTTCCACGGGAGTACCACTTAAACAAATAGCGAAATCATATTTCATTCCCTTCAAAGCTTGTGTTTGACTAGCTGACGGATTTTTTATTTTCTGAGCTTCATCAACAATAACTATACTCCAAGGAACTTTACCAAATTCCAGTTGACAACTGCGTAATGTTTCATATGTTGTTTGAACAATGCAATCCTTATATGCTTCAGCAAAATTTGTAAGCTTCAGCTTTCCATTCTCTTTAAAATTCTGCAAACCAGTGCTATGTAATTCAACAACATCGGAAAAAATACCTTGTGGTATAAATTTAAAGACTTCTTCCTTCCAATTACGTAAAAGTGCTACCGGTGCAACAATAAGCACTGGAGCATCAAGCTTAGCCGGGAACTGCTTTTTCACACCCGCAATAAAAGCTAACGTCTGCATAGTTTTACCCAAACCCATATCATCAGCCAAAAGCACTCCCTTATATCCATCACACCATTGCTTATACATCCAAGCAATGCCTTCCTTTTGATGCTCAAAAAGTTCAATTTCCTGCTTCAAAGCATTAATAAGCACAGACTTTTCTCGTATATTATCATAATCTGTAGAATAATCTATTCTTTGTTCGTTAGTTTTTATTCCCAAAACATTTTTCCCTTTGGGTTTTTCTTCAGGAAATTCTGCTTCTTTTTTCTCTTCTTTCCTCCTTTTATATTTGGCAATACGCTCTAAAAGGGTTTCATCTATTTCAATTATTTTACCATCTATCTCTAATGTAATTTTCCCCTTAGATTGAGCCTCTTCAACTTTCTCCACAACCTCATCTGTAATTTCTACATCTATAGGTTTAACTTCTGTGGTACCTTCTTCTGGAAGCCATCCACCTTCATTTAATCCCTCTACACCAAAATACTTATAATTTTTATTAATGAAACCATACACACGGTCAGAATAAACGCCCTCAGGAAATTCAAAAACACCTTCTCCAAAATATTGCCAAGGATTATTTTTGAATCTCTCATATTCTTCTTCCGAAAAACTATCCGTAGTTTTAATTTTTTCTAATCCAGCCTTAACTGCTTCACCACATACATACTTAACTCTATTATTATCTAGATAAATATCTTTGGCAGTAGCACTTCTATTGAAAGCTTGTTGAAATAACTTGGAATCCATCATTTCATAACTGCCGTTTTCATCAGTCTTTAATAAAACAGGTTCTGGATGGTATACCCCTAAATCCTCTTGCTTAACAAATTCAACACTAAGCTTATCAGGACAAACAACATGAGTTGATTCGATATGCCCACTAAATTCTGCGTTAATTGTTTTTCCGTACTGTTTAATCTTGCTAAGATTTTCCAGATTATATTTTTGTACTTTACTACCATTAGGTAACTTAACTATGATCTCATTGCACCGCTTCGCTGTTGTCAACAGCAAATATTGCTCTCTGCGCAAAATATACTCTCTAGATTTATCTATTCGCACATACGAGCCTATGATTTCTGGATTAATAAAAATTTCTCCATTCGGCTGCAAAAGAGAAACCTGATAATGGAATGTATTGTACGCTACATTTCCCCTGTCATTCTCAACCCGAAATTGATAAGGAAATATACTAGGTAATGTCAAAAGCTCCTGCTCATCCGAAGCAAGTTCTACTGCTTTCTCATGCCTAAGCAAATAACCCTCTACTGTTTTTTCAGCCTTATCGCTAACAACTAACATATCTAGATAATCTTTAAGAATGGTATTTTTTTCTTCAAGTAAACCTATTGCAAAGAAAAATCCATTTTCATTTATCCGCCATATTTTGTCATGCATATTACCTTAACCCCAATCAAATCTACTCTTTCTTATGCCACAATTCTTCGCCAACCATTCTGCTACCTTTTTTTGCCAACTATAAGTATTAGAACTCGAATGAACGAAGGACTCTACACAAATTGATTGTGACATCTTCGCTTTGTTTGTTTTGTTGTCATAAAATTTTACCGGTGCTTTATCCCGGCGCCATATATATAGCCTTCCATTATGACTCCATTCACAAAAAGCATAATCGCCTATCTCAAATAAGAAAGCACTATGATTACTTTCAGAACTATAATCCAATGAACCATAATTTAATAGTTCATCCTTCGCAACTTGCCTTGCTATTCTCTGAGCATCTACGCCAAAGAAAACTTTTGTATTAACAATATAATCAAGGTAAGCACGCCAAAACTTATCTCTATAACGCCACATCCGGTCGGTGGCAGTTTCATCGATAATCTTGAAAAATAATGTAAGGTCATTGTTTGCCAGCCACTTAAGATAAATCTTTTGCGCCTTTTGAGAAACACCTTCTGTACCATTCCACCTTGTTTGATTTAACGGCAACCGAGGATCTCCTAATTTTTCATGGCATACTTTCAGCAAGCACTTCTTCCACTCAGCATCGTTGTTTTTATCCGTTAAAATTATTAAGCTATCTAATAAGGTCGGTAGAACAGACTCATAACCAAGAAAATTAGTCTTAGATAGTTCATCAAAGATTTTATATTTTCGATTGTCATTGCTTCCACTTTTATAATACTCCTTAAGAGTATGCATAACAAATCTACTAGTCTCTAATATACCATTAAAAGCAAGTTTCTCTATAGCGCCCCTCAAGCCATTTTGCTGGTACATCCTATTCATTAATAATTTGCTAGCACTAGTAAATAAGTTATCTTTATATGCAAACATCTTTCTATGAAAACGACTTTTGAAATCATTCTCTTGCTTATTCCTAAAATGAAGCATAATTTTATAAGCAATTGCTGTGGTTTCCCTACTATCTGCATAATTATAAAAATAAATAAACAAAAGTCTACGCAGACGTGTTTCTCTCCTCAAATCAATATACTTAGTGAGCAAAAAATTAAAGAAATCAAAGTTAGTTCCCTTGGCATACAAAATAAACGGCAAATTAGAAATTTCGGAATTACTAAATGTTTCTCCAGAATTTTTATAGATTCTTATAGCTTTACTCTGTAAAGCCACTAAATCCGTTGTTACTTTCGGTTTAACACCCATACCGTATTTTTTTTCCATTTCCATCGACAACATTTTTATCTTACTATTATTTGCATCTTCCAATAATATTCGGTTATAACTGTTTCCTTCGGCTACAGTATTACGAAGCCTTTTTAGTGTTACCAAGAGCTCATTTTTCATTTTTCAGCATTCCTTCTCTAACACTTTTTACAATATTACTATCCTCTTCTACCGGCGGCACCATAGTAAAACGAATATCGATTCTGCGGTTTTGGCTTTTATGCATAGCATCATTAGGAGCTATAGGTCTAGTTTCTCCATATCCACTGCAAGAAAATACATATTCATGCATATATTCTTTTTGTCCTTCTTTATTAAGAAGAACTACAGCATTTTTCAATTCTGCTAATTCTTTATTATCTCCAGATTTCATAACATTCCAAGTATTAATGGCTCTCTGAGTTGACAGTTCCCAATTTGAAGCATATATAGACCCTGCTCCAGTAGGATCACTATCCGTATGCCCTTCAATAAATACTGTTTCTATTTTTCCCTCATACTCTTTACTCTTGAGCGTTTTTAGTAGAACTGCTCCTATTTTACGTACAGTAGCAGGATCATCTACCTCAGCATGTCCAACTCTGAAAAACAATGCTTTTTCCGGTATACGAAGTATGCCTCTTTTTTCATCTATATCAACCTTGATTCCCATTTGTACTATATCATCTCGCAATGACGTAACTAATTTTTCTCTCACTATATTATTTTGCGTTAATTTAGCGGTATTCTGACTAAAGTTCAATATGAAATATGCCAAAGCCAAGATAAATATTGCTAACAAGCCTGCCATTAAATCGCTAATACTAAGATTAAATGTTCCGTTATCCTGCTCAGGAATCCCATGATTATGTCTTCTCATTTGTTAAACCTCATAAACTCCGACTTTTACGCAAAGCTTTTGCAGAGTCAGCTAATGCCTCCGTCATTTCATTCAATTCAGAAATACGATCGCTTAATACAGTAATAGTATTAGTCATACTCTTATCATAATCAGCTAAAGTATTTTTCAAACCACGGTCAGTTGTTGTTTGGTAATTTTTAATGCCACTTTCCAATACTTCAAAAGTTCGTTGCAATTCACCACTCACACCAGCAAAATGCTTTTCGTATGCCTGCCACTGTTTTTGGGTAGAATCCAAACTTTGCAGATATTTATTCAAAGTTACCTCATTCATACGTGCTGTTTCTGCTAAAACTGCATTTTGACTGCTGACCGCCTTGTTGAAATCAGTATTTGCTCTTACAACTTCTACTATTTGCTCT
Organism: Phascolarctobacterium succinatutens; assembly: GCF_958453765.1. Taxonomy (GTDB): domain Bacteria; phylum Bacillota; class Negativicutes; order Acidaminococcales; family Acidaminococcaceae; genus Phascolarctobacterium_A; species Phascolarctobacterium_A succinatutens_B. Next base: position 83,525 of record NZ_CAUDZA010000007.1, read on the forward strand.
CGTAATCCATTAGTTGCTTGTGTCACCGGTACTGCGGCTGCAGCAAATTTTTCCGCTGACTCACTAGCTTCGTTGACTATCGTGCTTGCCTTTTGTGTAATAGTATCAAATTCATTATAAGCTTTTGTCATAGCATTATCATGACTATCTAGCAATTCTCGCAGTTTATCTACTGTAGCTGACAAATTTTGCCTCATAACAACAGAAGCACTATCCATAGCTTCTGCTTGCTTACCTGCACTCTGTACGTATATATTAGCTGTATCTTCAGCTCTGTTCTTTACAGTATCCACAGTATTAATCAAAGCAGCATTAGCAGTAGCGCTAGCTTCTACCATCTTATCCGTTGCTTTCTTAAGATTTTCATTAACATCATTAAGACCATTTTTAATCTGTTCACAAGTTTCCTCTAATGTCTCCTTTTGCTTCACAGCTGTACTACTCAATGTGTCTTTCAACAGCAGACTTACTTCTGCAATAGCTTTCGTCATTTCAGTATTACTCTTTTCTGCAGCTTCACTCATCTTGCTCATAATACTGTTCATCTGCAAAACAGCTGCTTCTACTTGTGTTTGCTGTGCTTTTGTCGTGTCATTAGTAGTCTTAACTAAATTCTCATTCACATCTGCCAGTACACTTCTTATCTGTTCACAAGTTGCTGTTAATGTAGCATTCTGTTTTTCTGCTGCACTATCAATTGAGCCTTTCATTACAGAAGTTACATCTGCTATTGCACGAGAAAGTTCTCCGCCACCAGCAACAGCTGCTTTACTCATATTATCTGTAACTTCCTGCATCTTTTCAGCCATCTTTTCTATCTGCTCATTTTGTGCTTTCAAAGCATCACTAGACCCTTGCGCTATTTTCTCAGTCAATTCGTCAACCATATTAGACAATTTTTCATTAGCGCTTGCACCTGTTTGTTGTGTAGCAGCAAAGCTTTTTTGCATACTATTCTGCAAGTCAATCAATGTGTTGGCAAAACCTTTCAATTCATTACCAACGCCATCATTAATACCTTCACCAATAGCCTTTACGCCGCCATTATTCAAATTATCTAAGCTTTCCTTAACACCTTGTAATGTAGGAGCTAAATTATCTTGCATTATTTTTGCTAAATCCTTAACAAGTCTATCAAAACTAGGACTCAATTTTTGTTCTAACTGATTTCCTAATGCAATCGCTAATTCAGAACTTAAATTCTGTAACGCCTCCGTCTGCTGCTTATTTTGAATTAAGGTATCAGCCAGCCATATCTCCTGCGTTCTGCGAGGATACATATCCTCTAATATTTCTACAATAGTAACAAGATTATCTTTAACATTTGTTACACACCTATTATGAAAATAATTAAAAAGCAACGCACATAAAACACCCATAACTGACGTCAAAAATGCTGTTGAAATACCACTAAGCAAATTACCAATGCTTGCTTTCATAGCATCAACATCAGCTGTAGTTACATCAACTCCGAACAAACCAATAACAAGTCCTGCGAATGTACCAAATATACCAATACCGGTAAAAATACCACCAAGGTTCTGCCAAAATTCAATATTTAAATTTCTAACAACTGCATAAAAGTTAATATAATCACTAGTTGCTTGTGTAGAATATAAATGCACAATATCTGAATTCTGATAAGCAGTCAGAGTCTTTTTATATTCATTCCAAGACTCTTTCAAAAATTTATTTTCAGAAATTATATTATCAATATCGTAATACCTTAATTCATACTCATCTTTTCTAAACTTCTTTAATTCTTGTGCTGTTTGCTCAAGAGCCATACTAATTTTATCACACTGACTATAAAAATTAGCATAATACTTTTTAATTACCGCAACCAGGATAATAGCAAACCCAATATTAACCATATAAACTTGATAAGCCATAAAAAACTCCATCAACACACTCTCCTCTAAATAATTTATTCATTTCTAATTATAGCACCGTTTATCTTCAACAGCAATTATTTATATTTCAGTATATCTTATTAATCCCAATATTAATTTGCAGGCACTTTCAATAACAATCTCATTAAGACAATCTTTAACAGCAACATTTTCCATATATACTGACTTGCTGCACTAAAAATATTCTTCGAAAACTTCTTTAATATATTTTTATAATAAAAAACAACCTTCTAAAATTAGATTTTTAAGTCTAACTTCAGAAGGTCAGTTGAATACTTTGGCATTGGTCCAAATTTTGGGGTTGGGCTGTTACATGAGTGTGGGTCGACCTA
>NZ_CAUDZA010000008.1:0-74217 GCF_958453765.1 Phascolarctobacterium succinatutens
TGTCTAGGTCTATGATGTTAAAGTCTTGAATACCCCAAAACTTGACAAAGAACCTGATTTTTACATAAACGAAAACCCCGCAGCCTAACGGCTACGGGGTATAAGTTTCGTTTAAACCGCCGTGCGAATTATTCGCAGGTGAACGGCAGCAAAGCAACGCAGCGAGCGCGTTTGATTGCTACGGTCAATTGGCGTTGGTGCTTAGCGCAGGTACCGGAAATACGGCGCGGTAAAATCTTACCACGTTCGGTGATATAGCGTTTCAGCTTATTTGCATCCTTGTAATCGATTTCTTCAACTTTATCAACACAGAAGCTGCAAACTTTTCTTCTAGGTCTTCTGCCTCTTTCGCGTTTCATTGCATAACCTCCCTTAAATTAGAATGGAATTTCCTCATCAAAGGGAACCTGTTGTCCGAAACCACCCATACCGCCGTCTTGAGCCGGCGCAGCAGAGCGAGTCGGATTGCTATGAGCAGCAGCGGCATCAGCTTTGCGCTCAATGAACTCGAAGCGATCAGCGATTACTTCGGTTATCCAGCGTTTATTGCCATCCTTGCCATCATAGCTACGGATTTGCAGGCGGCCTTCAACAAGCGCGCGCTGCCCTTTGGTGAGACTGTTACCGCATGTCTCAGCTTGTTTACCCCAGATTACTACCGGAATAAAATCAGCTTCTCTTTGGCCTTCCTGATTGGCAAAAGGTCTGTCTACTGCAAGAGTAAACTGACAAACAACTTTACCGGTCGGCGTATAACGCACTTCCGGATCTCTAGTAAGTCTGCCCAACAGAATAATCTTGTTCATTGATTATTCACCCTTTCTGATAATCATATGGCGCAGTACTTCATCGGTAATTTTCATAACACGATCAAGTTCCTTAACAGCAGCGGCGTCAGCCTGGAAGGTTACGAGAACATAGATACCTTCATTCAGGTCCTGGATCTCATAAGCAAGGCGTCTTTTGCCCCAACGATCGGTTTTTTCTACATTACCACCGTTTGCAGTGATGAGTTTCTCGAATTTAGCAACAACTGCTTCACAAGCCTCATCCTCAACAGGTTTAACGATGTACATGACTTCGTATGCGTTCACGAAATCACCTCCTCCTTTGGACTTTGGCCCCCGTCTCTCCGGGAGCAGAAGAAGTATATATAGTTATATACAAGCTTAATAATTATATCATTGCTTACGCTGCTTTGCAAGCTTTTTTGAAAAATTTTCCTGCTATTTCTGCTTGCGGCATTCCGGACAATAGCCATACCATTCCAGATTATGTCCTACAATGGCAAACTCTGTTTTATCCGCCAGCTGTTCCTCGAAATCAGCAATCGGGCAATGGTCTACCTCCACAATCCGGTGACAGCGCAGGCAGATAAGGCGGTGACGGTGCCCCAAGGCGTGCAGCACAAAGCCGTACTTGCGCGCATCCGCCAGAAAGCTCTTTTCCGTCAGTCCCTTTTGCGTAAAATTTTCCAGAATGCGATAAACCGTAGAGAAATTTATCTCTGCGCCCTGCTCACACAGCTGCTGATAAATGTCCTCAGCCGTCAGCACGCCCTCGCTCGCCAGCAGCAGCTGCAGAATAAGCTGTCTGTGACGGGTATTTTTTAATCCGTAGCGATGCAGATAATCGCGATAATCTGCCGCAGAACTTGTATCAGTCATCTTTCTACCCCTTCTTTATAAGACAGCACGTATTTCTTTATAAATGATAATCATCAGCAGCAAAGCCACCGAAACCAAAGCAGTTACACCACCCGGCGCCGCCCCCAGCCAGTAGGAGGCCACAAGGCCGGTGATAATTGCGATAAAGCTCAGCACCATAGCTGCCAGCATCGTCACCTTAAAGCCCTTGCCCAGCTGCAGGGCCGCCGCCACCGGCAACGCAATCAGCGAGCTGATAACCAGAATACCCACCACACGGATAGAAACTGCAACCATAGCCGCCACCAGCAAAGCAAAGATATAATTAATCAGACGTGTTTTTACCCTGGCAATTTTAGCTCCATCCTCATCAAAGGCCAGCATAACCAGCTGCGGGTACAAAAGGTAAACGGCAGCCAGCGACACTACGCACAGCACTGCTACCGCCAGCACATCGTCAGGCGTTACGGTCAGAATGCTGCCGAACAAAAATGCTTCTACATTAGTATGTACCATACCGCTGCTGATAATCGTAATCGCAATACCGACAGACAGCGATAGAATGATAACCAGTATAAGCTCCGCATAGCGGCGGAAGCGTTGACGCAAAACCTCAATCAGCACAGCAAAGACAGAGGTTACGGCAAAGGCGCTGATAATCGGGTTCACCTTAACCAGCAGGCCTACCGCCACACCGGCCAGCGATGCATGCGCCAGCGTATCGCCAATCATGGAATAGCGGCGCAGCACCAAAAACATGCCAATCATAGGACACATTAAAGAAATCAGTACAGAAACCAGCAAAGCATTTTGCATAAAAGCGTATTCCAGCATTATTCCGCACCTCCTACATTATCCTGCATATATTCATGAACATATTCCTGCGGATTGCAGAAATGACCATGACCGTTCATGACATGATACATTTTATCGGCATTACGTGCCGCAAATTTCAGGTTATGCTCTACCGTGATAATGGTAATACCCTGCTCATGCAGCTCCTGCATAAATTTGTACAGCTCCTGCTGGCTCTTGACATCAATGCCGGTAGAGGGCTCATCAAAAACCAACAGCTGCGGACTGCCCAGCAGAGCTCTGGCAATCAGCACCTTCTGGCACTGGCCGCCGCTCAGCGTACCGATTAAACGGTCACGCAGGTCATAAACATGCATCTGTTCCAGACAGCGACGTACAGCCTGCTTATCCGCTACTTTTAATATCCTGCGGTAATATTCCATTACCTCATAAACAGTTATCGGAAACTGGCTGTTGAGAGTTTCAAAGCGCTGCGGCACGTAGCCGATGCTGCTAAAAGTATTCTTCAATTCACCTTTTGACGGCTCCAGCAATCCCAAGAGCAGCTTAACCAGCGTACTTTTGCCGCTGCCGTTTTCGCCGACAATGGCAATATATTCGCCGTCATTTACCTGCATATTGATATCGCGCAGCAGCCCGCTGCCGGATTCATAGGCAAATTCTATATGCTTCAGTTCTATCATATTGGCTCCTTCATTTACTCACGGCAGCCTGCGCTGCCTTTTTGTTGCAGTAAATATTATAGACTTCGCTCGGCAAATATGCAAGTCATTTGCATTTAGCTTGACAAGAAAGTTCACGAGTGTTATGATAAAATTTGTTATAATATGCAAATCATTTGCGTTTGTTTGTGCTTAAATGAGGAGGAGAGCCCATGAAAAAGCTCAGTATTATTTTTTGTATTTGCACACTGCTGCTAAGCAATCTGCTGGCAGGCTGTGGCAGCAAGGAGCCTGCACCTGCTGCAGACCATAAGCTGCGGGTTGTAGTAACCTTTAATGCTATGAAAGAATTTACTCAGGCCGTAGGTCAGGATAAAATTCATATAACTTCCCTAATTCCCGACGGCACAGAGCCGCATGATTTTCAGCCTACTACTAAAACTATGCAGGCGCTGAGCAAAGCAGACATCTTAATTTACAACAGCACCGGCATGGAGCGTTGGGTGGAGCAGGCAACACAGGCCGCCGCCAATCCCAAGCTCGTCATTGTAGAAGCAGCCAAGGGCACCGACCGCATCAGCCTTACAGAAGCCGATGAAATCAGAGCGCATGGCCAGTATGACCCCCACACCTGGCTGAGCCTGAGCTGCGCGCAGACAGAGGTAAAAAATATTGCCGAAGCACTGGCCGCCGCAGACAAAACCAATGCCGATTTCTACCGCAAGAATGCCGCAGAATACAATCAAAAGCTGCAATCACTGCTTGTTGCCTATCAGAAGAAATTCAGCAAGCTGGAGCAAAAGGACTTTATCACCGGTCATGCTGCCTTTGCTTATCTGTGCCGTGACTTCGGCCTGCACCAGCAAAGCATCGAGGATGTTTTTGCCAGCGGCGAACCAAGCGCGCAAAACCTAGCCAAGCTGACAGCCTACTGCAAGGAGCACAATGTAAAAACTATCTTTGTTGAAGAAGCGGTAAGCCCCAAAACATCGGAAACACTGGCACGCGAGGTTGGTGCCACTACGCAGGAGATATATACTATCGAATGCAGCAACGGTGAGAAAACCTATCTTACCCGCATGGAAGAAAACCTGGACGCTATTTATAAAAGCCTGAAAAAATAAAAAGGCTGCCATCTTGGCAGCAAACAAAATTATATACGCACAGCAAAACGCCGCGGCTTACGCAGCAGGTTGATAGCCTGCCGCAGCCACGGCGTTTTTACGTACACATCGCTCCGTCGGCCGCGCCAGCAAAGCTGATTCACTTTTTGTTTTTTGGCAGTACATCCTCATTCTTGGACGAATAAGAATTGATATTCTTCAGCTGCTGATTAGGACGGTAATTATCGCGCGCCGACGAGCCCCAAATAATCATCCAAGTCAGAGAAAAGCCCATCAGGAGCCACAAGGCAGCCATAGCCGCCGCAGGGTACCACGAAAGATTGAACCAGTAGCTAAAGCCCCAGAGCAGCACCGCAATAAACCCCCATTCCCAGTTCACTATCAGGTTGGCAATAAAGCAGATAAAAAAGCCTGAATTTATAGTCGTTCTGCGCATAATAACCTCCCTTTAAAAAAGCGGCCGCGATAAATGCTCGCAGCCGCAAAAAGTATCAGCTCATTATAATATCAATAGCTGCCACCACCGCCGCCATGATTATCATCAGAAGAGCTTTCGCTTACAGAACCATCGTCACTGCTGCCGCCGTTGGACTTAGACTTCGGAACAGCAGAAACGTTGGTGTAAAGATAAGTATCATTGCTGTGCGTCAGCGCAAAGGTTTGCTTATCCAAGTAGGCATTTGCTTCAACAGCCTCACGCACGTTGCTCATACCGCTAATCAGCAGAGAACGCCAGCCATAGGCTGCAGCACCGCCGATACCGGCAGCAATAATCAAAGCAAACCAGCTGAAGCCTGCATCAGGATCCCACGGCTCGCCTTCCTTTTCGTAATATTCAAGGAGCTCGCCTGCTTTTTGAGCATAGGTGATGTAGCCCTGAGCATAATCATTTTTCTTGAACTGAGCAACCATCGGCTTGCTCATATACTCAATGCCTTCATTGCCAACAATAACCTGCTTCAGCTGTTTATCGGTAGCAATGTACCATTTACTGGTGTTGGTAACCTGCAGCAATACCATATTGCCCTTTTGGCCATCATTGTAAACGTCATCGAGCAGCTTATTGGCATATTCGCCGGGAACGGCACCGCCGATTGTCTTCATGGTTACAACAGCAATACGCACATTATGCGCCTGCTCCTGCTTGTGCAGCTCTGCCAGAACCTCCTGACGCTGCTGCGGCGTAAGAACCTTGGCGTTATCCACTAGGCTGGGCGCAGCAAAGGCTGTTACACTGGCTAACATAAGGGCTGCCAGCATGGTTAAGATTGCAAATAACTTTCTCATTCCGGCACCTCCTTATAAAATGAACTTCACAATGAAGTAGCTGATAATTGTTACAATAATAAAGGTCAGGGCAGTGTAATTACGCAGCTTGCCATAGTCAATCGGCAGACTGCCGACAACCTTACCGGTCTGACCATTCATCATAAAGGTATAGGGCTTGCCCTCAAAGCGTGTGGACAGAATCCATACCGGCACCATTGCATAATGCACGGCATTTTCCTCCTTAATAACTGCACAGTCATCATTGCTGGTTACACGGGTATAGCCTGTAACGGTGTCTGCCAGACAGCCCTCGGCACTTTTGACAACACGCTCATCAGCACGGACTACAGCAGCCTCGGCATCCACATCATATTTATCTGCCAAAAAGCCTGTCAGATAAGCAGTGCTGAAGGGAACCATTTCGCTGTAGTCAAATGGCTCGATGCTCTCCATAAAGGTATCGTCCATCTTCTCGCTGCCATCTACAGGGATGCGGTCAAAGGACATGGTGCCTTCACGTTCGCAGTTATATACAACGGTAGTAGTAATAATCTCGTCATCGGTTTCATAAACACTGTCGCTGGCACCCTGATAGCTGCCGCTGGCACTAACCTTGGAGTCAAACAGCCAGAACGGCACATACATCGCCTGGATATCCTCCACACGATTGTTGGCCGTAAAGGAGTTAGGCAGCAGGGTTCTTCCCTTATAGAATTCCTTGAGGGCAGCAACAGCTTGCTCTTTGGTTTTCTTGAAGGGAATGATGAAGTCCGGCTTCAGCATACCTTCGAAGCGGCTCGGCAGCATGGTCGGGCTGCCGCAGTAGCAGCATTCTGTCGCCATGGTGTTGCCATCGCTCACAATCTGCGCACCGCAGCTGGAGCAGGTAAACGCCTTCATCTGCTCTGCTTCGTCAGCTTCCCATTCGCTGCCGGCAGCAGAGGTATCCCACTTTGCCTCCTTGGCAGCCTGCGCCTTGGCAGCAGCGGCTTCCTTGGCGGCATACATTTCTTCTATAGTCTTAACTTCCAGCTCGGTACCGCAGTATTCGCAGGTCACCTTATCATGACCGGGCAAAAACGTCAGCGGCGCGCTGCAGTTAGGGCACTTATAGCCTACAGAGGTTTCAGCCATAATATCACCTCGTTAAAATATAGTTTCGTAGATTCCGGAAAGTAATCCCAAATCCTTTCATTCAACTAACGTAAGCAATTAATATATCGTGGAACGAATAGCAATTTTAGCAAATGAGTGTATGGAACCATAGAAGTGTCGCAACTGTCTGAGCGATAAGCTTGCTGCTATAGCAAAATCTCTTTACATAGCGCGAGTTTTGCGGCACTTCGTCCTGGTTCCACACGAAATTTGCGTCATGTCCTGCGGACATGGGAAAATTGCTTTGACTGAAACGATATTTAATTGCGACGCTACTAAAATACAATGGGAAAGAAATCCCGAATATTTAAGTTATTGTTTGTCGTTATCGTCGAAGATATCGCCGCATTCAGGGCAGAACTTAGGCGGATGGTGCGGATCTGGCGGCTCCCAGCCACACTTATCGCACTTGAACAGCGGTGCTCCCTCAGGCTTCTTGCTGCCGCATTCAGCGCAGAACTTGCCTTTGTTTACAGCGCCGCAGCTGCAGGTCCAGCCATCCTCTGCCGGTTTGTCTTCCGGCTTCTTGCTGCCGCAGTTAGCACAGAACTTACCAGTATTGGTAGTGCCGCAGCTGCAGGTCCAGCTGCCCTCTGCCGGTTTCGGCTCAGGCTTCTTGCCGCCGCAGTTAGCGCAGAACTTGCCGGTATTAGTAGTGCCACAGCTGCAGGTCCAGGCATCTGCTGCCGGTGCTGCTGCCGCAGGGGCGGCAGGGGCGGCCGGCGGCGGAGTAGGAGGTTGCGGCTGTTGCGGATAAGGCGGTTGTCCGTAAGGAGGCTGTTGGCCGTAAGGATTCTGCTGAGCATACATCTGCTGCTGTTGTCCTTGGGCAAACAAGCCAGCCACATTTGCGCCACCGGCCATTCCGGCCATATTCATGCCAACAAAACCGCCCATTGCACCCATGCCGCCTTCATTGCCAGCTGCAATACGCATAGCGTCTGCAGTAGCACCAGCCATAGCTGCTGCTGCACGGTTCGGATTGCTGAGCATCTGGATATCTTTCAGACGTTGAGCATCTTCCTCAGACATGGTTACGCTTGCCAGTGCGAAGGAATAAACCTCTACACCACGGCGGTCACGCCATTGGTCGCTCAAATCTTCGTTCAAAGCGTTAGCGATTTCTTTGCCATGACGCGGCAGTGCGCTGTAACGCATACCGTTTTCAGTGAGCGTACCGAGGGCAACGCCCAGGCTCATCATGAGCTCGCTCTTCATCTGGCTGTCAATCTGGTCACGACGATATTCGTCAGTGATGTTGGAGCATACATTGGTGTAGAACAGCAGCGGATTAGTGATCTTATAGCTGTATTCACCGAAGCAACGGATACCAACTTCCCAATCAATGCCTAAGTTGTTGTCAATCAGGCGTACAGGAATCGGCTGAGCGGTACCAAACTTGTTGCCGTAAATTTCCTTCATATTGAAGTAATATACGCGCTGATCCTTGCCGGGATCACCGCCGAAGGTAAAACGTTTACCGATCTGACCGAAAATCGCCTTTACATTATCCTTCAGATCGCCGGTAAAGATAGACGGTTCAGTAGAAGTATCGTATACATATTCGCCGGGCTCGTTGCACATATCTACAACCTTGCCCTGCTCAACGATAATCATGCACTGACCTTCGTTGACAGCAACAACGCTGCCATTACTGATGATGTTGTCTTCTGCAGAAGTGTTAGAGCTGCGTCCTTGGCTGGACGTACGCTTCATACCCTTGGTTACCAGAACCTCGGGAGGCATGCTTTCGCAATAGAAAAACTCTTTCCATTGGTCGCCCAGTACGCCGCCTACAGCGCCCATTGCCGCTTTAATTAAACCCATAATACAACCTCCTTTTGTATCACTAAAAAATTAACAATTATATTTTATCAAATCCCGCTTAATATTAACAGGACTTTGAATAAAACAGCTGTACACTTATCAGCCAAGAAATTGTAAAATATTTATCTTATCCTTATCTGTAGTAAAAAACTATTCACTAATACTTTGATTTGTGATAAACTAATTGTTAGACAATCTTTGCAAATTATCTGTGCAGGTAAGCTGTTTTCCGCTTCCTTGCCTTAAGTTTAATATAAAAATTGCATTTCGTCACTACACCAAATGGCGATTTCGGGTAGGATAAGGGTAAATTTTCCTTATTTTTTACCTTTTTTCTCTAAAAATACTCTTTCAGGAGGTTTTTTCATGTCTGTTGTATCAAAAAAAATTTCTGATTCCTTATACAGTATGTTGGTGCTGTTACTGCTCTGTCTTGTTACCGCTTTCAGCAGTGGCTGCGGCAATAAGGCATCACTCGACCCGGCCAAGCCGGTAACTCTCACCATCTGGCACGTTTACGGCAACCAGACCAATTCCCCATTTAATGATACAATAGAAAAATTCAATGCCTCTGAGGGTAAGGCCAAAGGCGTCATTGTCAAGGTTGCTTCCGTAAGCAGCTCTAATGTTATCGACAAAGCTTTATTCGCCTCTGCCAAGCAGGAGCCTGGCGCTGTGCCGCTGCCCGACCTTTTTACCGCCTATCCGCGTGTAATCCCCGCAATGCACGATAAGCTGCTGCATTGGGACAAATACCTTAATAAAGAAGATTTAGCTGTTTACCAGCCGGAATTTTTATCCGAAGGCTATCAGGATAAGGAGTTGCTGATGCTGCCGGTAGCAAAATCCACCGAGCTGCTTTTTGTAAACCAGACATATTTTGACCGCTTTGCTGCGGCAACAGGTGCCAGCACCGATGATTTCGCCGATTATGACAAGCTTTTTGCGCTCTGCCGCAAGTATTATACCTGGACCGGCGGCAAAAACATGTGCCAGCTGGATGATTTCTATAACTATTACCTGACGAGCATGGCTTCCTTGGGCGACCCGTTAATCAAGGACGGCAAGCCGGACCTTGCCAGTTCCAACTTCAAGCGCATCTTCCGTGCCGCAGCCGAGCCTGCTATCGCCGGTGGTCTGGGCATTGAAAAGGGTTATGCGGCCGATGCCTGGAAAACAGCCGATTTAATCAGCAACGTCGGCTCTACCGCCGCCATTCTTTATATGCGCGATTACGTCACTAATCCCGACAACACGCGTGAAACTATCGTTACCAACTATTATCCCTGCCCTGTTTTCAGCGGTGGTAAGGTAACACTGCTGCAGCGCGGTGTAGGATTATTTGCCATCAAAAGCACAGACGAACGCAAAAATCTTGGTGCCGTTGTTTTTGCAAAATGGCTGGCGCAGGAAAACAGCAATTTGAATTTTGCTATGCAGGCAGGCTACCTGCCAACCAATAAGGAAGCACTGCCAAAACTGCTGAATAATCCGCAAGATGTGCATAACTTAAAATATCGCAAGCTGTATACCTGCATGCAGCAGGTATACAAAAAAGGCACCTGGCTGCATCTGCCTCACAACGCCGCCGACATCCAGCAAAATCTGGAATATGGCAGCAAAAACATTCTGCGCGCTGCCCACCGGCAATATCTGCAGGCAGTGGCCGATGGCGCAAATCCTCAGCAAACGCTTGATAAGTTAGTAGAAGAAAGTTATCAGAAGCTGCTGAATTACAAGCAATAAGCCAAAAAATCCTACCAAGGAGGCTCTTAATGCTCAATAAGCTCACCAAAATAAAAAGACTGCTGCTTATAGGCAAAGAAATATGGCATAACAAACGCTCCATGCGCAGCCGTTTTATTATTTACCTGCTGTCACTGGTGCTGCTGGCAGGTTCTGCTATGCTGATCCTGTTAAACGTTATCGGCATAGTACAGCCACCAAGCCATGATATCGACCGCTTTCTTGAATATGAGCTTAACACCCGTACCAACGATATCAAACGCCAGATGAACGCGCTGGCTGCGCACAATATCGATTTGTCGCAACAGCTGCAGAATGATATCGACCGCGTTATGCTGGAGCAGGGCATTTACAATAATTATGATGCCTTGAACAACAATCCCGAGGCTTTGACAGCGATTCAGCAAGCAACCTACCAGACTCTTGCTGCCAAGATGCAGCAGGCTCCAGCCAGCGGCGCCCTGTATCTGCTCAACGCCAGCGTCAACACGAATCTGTTGGAACCAACCTATAACGGTCTTTTTCTCAAATTTACCAATATCTATTCCGAAAACACCCTTTTCAATGAAACATGTATGTTCCGCGGCAACCCTCAGGTTGCCCGCAATAACAACATCAGCCTTTACAGCACCTGGCAACTGGAGCTTAACGTCCACGCCTATCCGCAGGCCGATAAGCTGCTGCATGCCAAGGAAAATAATATTTCCCAACAATATATCCTGACAGACGTTGCCCACCTCAAAGAAAGCTGGGAGCAGTCCCGTCTTTTCCTGATGCCTATTAACAGTAATAACGGCAGGATTATCGGTATCTGCGGCTTTGAAATCAGCAGCGTTTACTTCCAACAGCGCACCAAGCAGGCCAATTACAAGGGGTATCCGCTGATTACCGCTATTCTCGATAAAAAGGCGGACAACGAATACCAGGGACAGCTTTCCAATCCGGCCTCCTTCGTCAATGCTACTATAAAAATGAGCTCCGACGGAGAGCACGAATTCTTTACCGCAGGTCAGGAAAGATTCATCGGCTACACCGCACCCCTGAAAGTCGGTGCCTCTGAGCACAAGGTAGCAGTCATGCTGCCTGCCGACAGCTATTATCATCTGCAGAAGCAGGCTAAAATGCGTCTGCTGATAATGCTGGGTATTATTCTCCTGCTTTCATTGCTGTCTGCCGGTTATTTCAGCAAAAGATATGTAGACCCGCTGGTAGCGGATTTGCAGCAGCTGCAGCAAAACCCCGACGCTCCTCCGCAATCCAATGTGCTGGAGCTTAACCAGTTCTTTGAATTTCTGCAGAGCCATTCCGAGCAGCAGGCCGAAAAAATGCGTCAGCTGCAAAGCGAAAACAATCAGGTACAAAAACAGTACGGCCTTGCCGCCGTACGTCTGCAGGAGGCACAGGAAAAGCAAAAGCAGACGGCCAACCAATACTTTCAGCTGGAGGAACAGCTTGCCGCCCTGCAGAATGAAATTCAACAGGTACGCCTGCAAATGGAGCAGACGCAGCAAGAAAAGCTGCAGGCTCAGCAGGAACGCGAGCAGGCTCAGCAGCAGTTCAACTTTGCCCAAGCTGCTTTGGAAAAAGCCATTGAAAAGAAGCTGGAATCCGTCGATCCCGACAGTTATCAGATGTTTATCGATAATCTTGCTACGCTGACACCTAAGGAGGAGGACATCTTTAACCTTTATGTACAAGGCTGCTCTACCAAAGATATTATCAGCCAGCTTGGTATTACCGAAAACACCTTAAAATATCATAATAAAAATATCTACAGCAAGCTGGGTGTAAAAACCCGTAAGGAGCTGCTGCAGTATATCGAACTGATGCGTAACGCAGAGCATTGACGCACCAAAGCAAGCAAAAAGCCTCCGGCGAGTTTACTCGTCGGAGGCTTTCGTTATTTAGGGGTTACTATTGCAATATTAACTTTATCGCTCATTTTTATTATATATATAGCCATACACACTGCTAAAACCAAATATCCAATTTAAGCTATAATTCAAACACCCCCCAAAATATATCTTTCGGGGGTGTTCAAATCTTTATTTCTTAAATTTTACAGCTTCTGTCATGCCTTCTACCCTACATTACAGCTGCAGGATGAAGAATTCATCTTTAATATTTTTTCTGTCATTGCTGAGGGCAACCAAAACTCTGTTATCAGGCATATTTGCCAGGTTTACACATGCACCGATGCTGGTTTCCTTATTATCGGTCAAATCCTTATAACTTACGGTACCAACCAGAGTGCCGGTGTTCTTTCTGTAAATCTGTAGCTGCTGCTTGTCTACAGAGGAATCGCTGACTACCAGATATTCATCAGTCAAAGCTATATCGGTTAAGGAATTGATGGCCTTGCTATCTTCACGTTTTTCCTTGCCGATGACGCGTTTTTGCTTGCCATTGAAGTCATAAACGCTTACCAGGCCTACATCCTGGGTGCCGATACGCGCATTGCCGCCAACATAGAAATCACCGTTTCTGTCTGCAACAACGCTCTGCGGAATATTGATTTTATCCTTGTCGGCAGCATCACGGCTTCTGGATTCCTTACGTACTGTGCCTAAATCCTTGCCTACTCTGTAGCCGTTGCGAAGATCAACCTTTCTCATTTCGCCCTGGTTCATCCAAATCAAAGCCTTGTCCGCATTGCCCTTAGGAATTACAACAAGGTTATTGAAGCGTCCTTGTGCCTCTTCAATACGTTTGGTTTCGCTATCGAAATAGTTGAGTCTCATTCTCTTATTGGTATAGAAAATGCCTCTGGTGCCGTCGGAAGAAATCTTAGCATTACCGGACAAAGCATCAACATTATTGTCCAACATGCGCAGACCATCTTTATCCCACTGCATCTGCACAAGTCTGTCCTTAACGTTGGCATAAATCATATCTCTGCCGACAACAGCCACTCTCATACCCTTGCTATAAGTATTTTGCAAATGCAGATTAGGATTATTTTTCAGAGTAAAGAGCTTAAATGTATTAATGCCGACCTTAACATCCTTATTCGGCAAATCCTTCAAATCAGCAGCAATAGGTTTCGGTTTAGGAGGCTCGCTGGTGCCTTTGTCACCCCCGCCGCAGCCGGCAATAAAGCTGCAGGCCAGAAGTCCGGCCAAAATTCCCATCGCAATACGTTTCTTCAACATAACAATCATCTCCTTGTTTTATATAGAACGCTCTTTATTTGATAACGATACGGCCATCGCCGTAAGGATTAGCATATTGCTCGCCAACCTTGCCGTTCAGATGATTCTGCAGATATTCCATAATCGTATCTGCGTCACTCATCATTTCGTCCTGTACCAGACGTGCGCCCTTGAACATCGTCATGCCGTCACCACCGAATTTCAGCATATAGGAAGTGCCGCCAACAGTATATTTTTTCTTAACGTCTAACGGTTTGCCGTCAATTTTAACATCGCTTACGCGACGGGCACCGGCAACACGCACGAAATTGCCCTTGGCATCCAGCTCAACGCTGGAAGCAACGGAGCTGTCGAGCGTGTAGCTCAGGCCAGATACCTGCATAAAGCCGCCGCTTTCTTCAGGATAGCTGATAGCGCCCATCTCCAGAGCATCCAGAATCTGTTGGCCGCTGGCCTCTAATACTACGCACATATTACCGAAGGGGAAGGCCTCCAGCAAATCGTTGTAGCTGATTACGCCGGTTTTGATTTCGTTGCGGATACTGCCGCCGTTCGCCAGCACTACATCGCAATCAAGCACTGCTCGATAAGCATCGGCAACAAAGTCGCCCAAGCTGCATTCACGGTTGCGCACGATGCGCTCACCGGTTGCAGGATCATTGCTGCGCAGCTGTACCAAGGCTTCGCCCACAGGCTGCTTCAGCAAAGGCTCATAGGTTTTTATTTCCTGGGCAATAACTCTTGCGATATTGGCATCCTTGCCGTTGGATTCGGTAATCAGCTGACTCTTCAGCTTGCCGTCGGGAGTAATTACCAGCTCGCCTACAGTTTTCAGCTTAGTACCGGTCTGCGCCAACAACACATCCTTGCCTACTTTATTTTTAACCATACGGGTGAAACGCTCGTGAGAGTGTCCGTCGATAACAGCGTCTACGCCCTGAGTGTTTTTAGCAACGCTTTCGCTGCTCCACTGCGGGGTAGTGCCGTCCATGCCCAAATGGCCAACGATAAATACATAGTCCGCGCCTTCTTTGCGCGCCTTATCAACATTCTTCTGCAGCTGTTTGTACAGCTTGCTGCCGCTCTTATCCTCGCAGAAGCTGTAAATATACTGTCCCTTCTCATTTTGGAAGAAGGTAGGCGTAGAGGTTGTCAGGCTTTCCGGTGTGCTCGCACCCACAAAGGCTACCTTGGTATCCTCATACTGCATAATTTTGTAGCCCGGCAGAACCTGCTTGTTGTTGCCTGCATAAACAAAATTTGCACAGTAATAGCCTGCACGCTGCAGCGGTACCAGCTCCATGAAGCGGTCCATGCCGTAGTCAAATTCATGGTTACCGGGAATGCAGAAGTCATAACCCAGATAATTCATAATATCGACAACTGCCAAGCCACGGGACAGCTTGCCGATAGGTGCACCTTGAATAGCATCACCTGCATCCACCAGCGCCACGTTCGGCGTTCTTGCCAGGGCATCCTTTTTAATCTGCGCCAGACCGGCAAAGCCGATATTATCATTAATACCGCAATGGATATCATTAGTATGCAGAATAACAATGTCGTGCTCCAGCGCCCACGCCATCAGCGGAGCAGAAACAGTCATCGCTGCAGTCACCAAAAACAGCGATGTTTTTTTCAGGAATTTTTTCATATACACCACTTCCTTCCAGCTTTTGTAATTATATTATAAGCAAGAAGCAGCAAAAGCGCCCCACCCCAAAGGCCGATTTCGGGTAGGGTAAGGCAAAAAAAACAGGCTTTTCAGCGTATTTTCCGATTATTTCGGCCTTAGCATACAAAAACGCAGCCTACCGGAAGCACCGGAAGGCTGCTTGTTTTATAATGCTATTGTTTTTTAAGCTGAATTATTCTCAGGCCCACGGATCATCTGCTGCCGGAGTCTGGATGCCGCTCAGCAGTCCCTTATAATCCCACAGGAACCATTCGCCGGTAGAAGCCTTTTGGCGTACGGTCATCGGGCGAGGGCTGTCGGCACCGCCACAGGTAATCAGGAAGCGTGCATAGCCTTCCTCCTGATAAGTATAGGCATTGGTTTTAATCTCTACGGTATACGGCATATCCGGCTGATAGTTATTCGCCGGAGTTGCGCCCATAAAGTAGGAGCGCATCAGATACTGTCTGCCGCGGAAACGGTCTGCGAGGAACTGTTCATCTCTTTTGGGTACCGGTCTTGGTCCCAACAGCTTGTTGAGCATAGCAATTGCCTCTGCCGGGTTTGTTTCGTAGCGAGCCAGTGCTGCTACGGTATAAGCTGCAACCTGCTGAGCATCGGTTTCCGGTCCGATTTCAGCTGCCGATTGCGGCAGATTCTGGAAAATGACACGTCTGGTTTTTTCTTGCTTCTCCACTTTATTCACCGCCCTGTTAATAGTATTATCAATGGTTCTGTCGATCATTCTGTCTACGCCAATTCTTCTGTTCCAGTCAAGAGCTTCTGCTGATTGCAATTGTCCCGCCAAAAACATTGCGCAGCAAGCTAATACAATACCTTTTTTCATTTGTTGCACCTCCTCAGAATTATCCTGCGCTATTACAGGCGCAGGCATGTTTCCTTACAAGCTCATTGTACAACGGAATGTGCTAAAGCACCCCACCCAAACTGTCGATTTCGGGTAGGATGAGCAAAATTTTTCTGTTTTTCAAGGAAATTTCTGCCCAAAGCAGCAGCCCCGGCATTGTCATACACAGCAATCTCAGTAACCGCATCAGCGCCACACCATTGCCAAAAATAGTGCGCAAGCATCTGCTGCCTACTCATTGGCCAAATCGTAAATCTTCCTTACCGTACCATCATCGGCAACATTATAAATCAGTCTGCCGCTTTTCTCTACCAGATAGCGCGCATCCTTAAATTGCACTGGATTAGGAGCATCCGGATCTCCCGCCTTAGTCATAGTATGATAGCTGTAACGCTTGTCAACATCAGGATACAAAGCCTTTTCTTGTTCCCACTGATAATCCCAGAAGCTGAAATGACAGTTGTTTCTGTCCAGTAAATTAACATTCGGCTCCAGCACCAGCTGTAAAAACAGCGCAGCTACCCTCCAGGGCATTTCCGTTTCACCCTGCACAAAGCGAGTACCTCTTTTGTTGCTTCTTTCATAGGTACCGGTCAGGGACGGCAGCACCCGATTATTACCCTCAGGCTCACCCAAAATCCAGGCACCGTACAGCTTACTCTGCGCCTGATAGCCCTGCGGATTACTCAAAGCATACTTTTCATAAAGCGGCATACTATATCTGTACATAGAAGGATAACCCATACCATTTTCCAGGCTCATAAGACCCGGCACATGAAGATAACCGATAAAACGCTCACCGTCATGCGCAAAATGCACCACACCACTCGCCTCTGTCTCATAGCGGTAATGGTCTTCCTGCCATTCACCGCTGTGCACCTTCAGGCTCATCAGGGTACCGCGCGTAGTTTCATACACCATAGCACCACCCTCAACATGGGTAGCAGGATTGTACATCTCATAATAGTCCGCCCGCGCAACCGACATCCCGCCGCACAACAGCAGCGCACCGCACGCCAACGCACTCAAAAGCTTCTTCATAAGCTCACCTCCAGAAAATCATAGTCATTGCTTCCCCAATTGGCAGGCAAAAAGGTTCAAGTAACAGTCAACAAAATCAATTAATATATTGCAGACAACCCTCAGTCATCGCCTACGGCGATGCCAGCTCCCTGTTAGGGAGCATATAAAAGTTCGCAACAACAGCGATAGTTAGAACTGTACATACTATTATATCTTCCCTGAAAGGGAAGGTGGCTGCGAGCTTCAGCGAGCAGACGGAAGGGTTGCGACATGTCAATTGCGACACACAAGCATCTCCTTTTTCAACATCAAAAAGGCCCCTGCTCCGCAATATTAACTTACGTCGCAAGGACCTCAAACTTAAATCACAACATCAGCCTACAGCATCATTGCTGCACAAAATCTTTACCTCACCAGCAGCATTCACACGAAGCGCATTCCACAGCTTCGAATGCACATAATAAATCATAACCAGCTCATCATTCTTATTGTACACATAAATAACATAATAGTCGCCCGGCAGCATATAAGAATTCAAAACGTTGTTATGTTTCCAAGCACCACTAATATCATAATCAAAGCGATAATCATTACTGCACAAATCCAGGCCGGTGTTTTCAACATGGAGCTTTTTCAGGAAATACAGTGCCAGACGATAATCAGCACTCGCACACTCACTAGACCCATACTTATAAGTACCGCTGATATCCGGCTCGCTTATCTTAGTAGTGCCCATCTCGCGTAAATCAACCGTCGGCAGCAGCACAATCTGCTTACCCTCATTTACTCTGGCCTCACAGGGAAGCGGCTGCGAAGGATAAGCAAAATGACGTCTTTCCTCACTATTAACGTCTACATCGAACAAATAATCCTCCAGTACTAAAGTACCGTTCTCCAACACACCAACGCCCTTGAAAATCGGCGCATTGCCATCCTCTGCATCATAAGTAGCAACAGAAGCAAAAACGCCCGACTGCGTATAAAACAAAAACAGAGAAGCATTAGCGTTGCCTTTATTATCCGCACGCACATACGGATACACACCATACGGTGCTGCCAGCGCAGCAGCACTCACAAGCAGCAGCAGGCAAAACATCAACAGGCTAAATAATCTTTTCATCGCCCACACCTCTAATTTCTTTCAAATCCGCGCAGCAGCAGGCTTGTTTCTATACCGCTGAAAGCAATACCGAAAATACGCTCCTAGCCCAAGGAAGCAAGCGCTGCAATACCATTGCGCGGAAAAAACTCAACTCACTGCCTCAACCAACAGCATCATTGCTGCACAGCATTTTAATCTCACCATCAACTGTCACACTATAAGCATCCCACAAATTCGGATGCACATAATAAGTCATAACCAGCTCATCGTTCTTATTATAAACATAAACCCCAAAATAATCGCCGGCATCCTGCGGCAGATACGAATTAAAAACGCTGTTCGGATCCTCGGCAAAACGACTGCCATAGCCAAACCAATAATCCTTACTGCTCAAATCCAAACCAGTATTCTTCACATTCAGCTTACGCAGAAAATACAGCGCCATAGTATAATCCTCTTCCGCCTGCATTCCCTCATACCTATAAGTACCGCCGATATCAGGCTCACTCACCTTAGCAATACCCATCTCGCGTGCATCAATCGTCGGCAGCAGCACAACCTGCTTACCCTCTTGCACTCTGGCCTCGCAAACAAGCGGCTGAGAGCCATAACCAAAATAACGTGTATCCTCACCATGACGGCCCACATCAAAAGAATAATCCTCCAACACCAGCGAACCGTTCTCCAGCATACCCACGCCCTTAAACATCGGCGCATTACCGTCCTGCAGATCATAAGTAACAACAGAAGCAAAAACGCCGGACTGCGTATAAATCAGATGCAAAGAAGCATTATCCCTGCCATCAGCACCATAACGCATATACGGATATGCACCATAAGACGCTGCCATCGCTGTTGCGCTGACAAGCAGCAGCAGGCTGAACATCAGCAAGCTAAATAATTTCTTCATCGCCCGCACCTCTATCTATCAACCTCACTCAGCAGCAGGCTTCCGTCCTCACCGCTGATAGCAATACCGAAAATACGCTCCCTGCCCAAAGAATCGCGCACCGCAATACCGTTGCGCGGGAAGGACTCGGAATCACGCATCACAATAATAATCGGCTCCGTTGCACGCAGGAAATCCTTATAATAAATAGACTGCACGTTAAACACAGGATAGCCCTCAGCACTCACTTCACGCAAATCCAGCGCTACAACCTGAAAATCAGGGAAATCCACCGAGCTCGTCACAACAGCCTTCGCCGGCTCAAAAGCATCCGGCATCCGCACAACCTCGCAGGCCGCAGGATTAACATGAGCATCCTTCAGCCAGCACACATGCAGCATGCTTTGCGTAGGCTCCGCCACACTGTTCGCCTGAGCACTGCCCCAACCGCCAAACAAACCAATACCAAGCGCCAATAACATTGCACCTAAAAATCTTTTACGCATAAAAAACACCTCCAAAGTTTTTTACATCATTTCTTAATTTAAGCCCTCTTCAGGCGTTACACCTTACTCAATCTCCTGCAGATAAATACTGCCGTCCTTACCGCTTTGCAGAATCGCAAACCTGCGCTCCCTGCCTGCATCATCCTTAAAGCTGATACCGTTCTTGGGAATAGTTTCCAGGCTCTCCAGATGCAGCACCAGCTTTTCATCAGCCATCAGCAAATCTTTTCTATAAACGCTCTTTCCGGAAGCAAGCTCCAGAAGGCGGAAGTCTTCCAGATTTTTCGTACTGCGGAAAATTACATCCGCACCCTTAAAGGGATTAGGCACGGAAACCTGCTCGTACTTGGAAAGATCAAACTTTGCATCCTGCAGCTCATGTACTCCCATGCATTCCAGATACTGCATCGCCAGTCCCTTAAAGCCTCGTTGCTTATATTCCTTCAACGGCAGCAGCTCAAGCTTCACGCTGTCACCGGCCATCTCTTCGCCCATATCAAAAAAATCATCCGCAGTCATATTAGTCTTTTGCGAAACAGCAACATCAGCTCTGCCCACATCGTTGCGGTAAACATCAAGACCTGGTTCATTATTGCTCTTCGAACGGGTAAAGTACATATCAACGCATCTTTTATTACCATTCGGCAGCAAATCCTCCAGCGCCAGCACATATTCCGCATTACTGCAATTGCCGCGCGTCAGCAGCATATTGTTCGCCAACAGCTTAATATTGCTGCGAGCCCATCCCTCATCAACAAATTTGATTTTGCCGTCCACAAAGGTATAGACAGCATAGATATCCTTGCCATAATAGCCCTTGCCCTGCTTTTCGTTATCCAAAATAGCAAAAATCAGCTCCGGCACCTTGTCATTATTGATATCCTGCAGCGTATAACCAAGCATGTTCAACGTATCAACGTAACCCATACGGTCACGCAGCTCATAGATACCGGTCATGCCCTGCTGCGGCACTTTACCCATATCGCCATCATTCACAAAATTATAGATACCCTCCACCAACTTGCCGTATTCGCGCTCATAGGCAGGCACCTTCGCCACAGTCGCTGCAGCTTCCTCCACCTTCGTGGTCTTAGGCTGCGTTGCAGCAGCCTGCTTATCCGAACCGCAGCCATTCAGCAGCATTGCCAAGGCAGTCAGCAGCATTGCTCCCACCAGGACATTTTTCCAGCTTTTCTTCAGCATATCAATCCCTCCGCTTCCTGCTGCCTGCTTTGCAGCTAATCTTTTATACCTATATTTTACCCTATAAAAAACTAAAGCGCCCTACCCGAAACAGCAAATTCGGGTAGGGCGCAATCTTTAAACCACAAAATTATTGCTTACAGCTTGTTGAATACATCCTCAACCATCTTCCAAACCTTAGCGCGGTCTACAGCGTAAACAATCTTCGCATTCTGAGCACCCTCAGGAGCAGCGCCGCGGAAGCCCATAGTCTGACCGTAACCGTAGCCGTATTGGTCATCAACATCAACCGGCAGAGTTTCGGATTCCAGAATTACGGACGGATCAATTGCTACTGCTGCTGCCAGAACGTCCCAAATGTAGTTCTTGAAGGACGGATCCTTGCGGAACATCGGGGTAGCATAATGGCTTTCCCACATAGCCTTAAAGCGGTCGCTCTTAATGCGGCTTTCCAAATCCTTAAAATCATCGTGGCTCATCAGTTCCTTGCTGCAAACATCCAGCGGCAGGAAGATTTGCTCCTTCCAGGGAGCGCGGTAAGCCTTTTTAGCGGTTTCCGGATCAATCCAAACGTTGAACTCGGAGGTCGGCATTACGTTGCCTTCGCAGAAGAAAGCGCCTGCCATATAAACAACGCGTTTAGCCAGCGGAGCAATTTCCGGAGCCTTGTCTAAAGCAGCTGCCAGGTTAGCACCGCTGCCGATAGCAACGATGGTTACTTCGCCCGGATGCTTTTTGATAGTATCAATGATGAAATCAGCAGCATGTTCCTTTTGCGGGTTCATAACAGGCTCATCATTATAATTCTTGCGGTATTCAGCCTGCCAGGATGCTGGCTGAGGATAGCCTGCAGCGCCCAGATGGGAGTCATGGCCACGGCCGTAAATGCGTTTTTCTTCCTTCATGTTAGCGAAACGGTCCTTGCGAACGGTTTCATTAACACCCATATATACAGGGATATCGGTGCGGCCGATGCCCTCCAGCTGACGGATAGCGGAAGCAGTACCGGTTTCAACCCAGGTATTGCCGATTACGATGGTAACACCCTTCAAATCCATCTTGGGAGATTCGGCAAGCATCATCATAGCGATGCCGTCATCAAACAAATCCACCATATCTGCGTCCAGAATAACCTTTTCGCGTGCTGCAGCCTCAGCAGACAACGGAGCAGTCATAGCACCAACGCCCATGCACATGGAAAGCAACAGGCAACCACATAAGCTGGTTAATTTTTTCATTTTCATCTTTATTACCTCCTTAATTTCCCAACCTTATTTTATAAAATTCCGCACAAAATGCAGATTTTACCTTAATCAATCTCCTCCAGATAAACACTGCCGTCCATAACCTTCGCCCGAATCGCAAACTTGCGCAGGCTGCCGGTGTCGTCCCTGAAGCAGATACCGTTCTTGATAACAGTTTCATAGTCAAGCTCAGGATCAGTTTCAAAGCTTTCCAGATGCAGTACCAGCTTTTCTTCCGGTTTCAGTAGTCCTTTGCTGTAGATAACCCTGCTGCTATCACCCTGCAAATCCAGCACTTCAAAGCTCGCCAGAGAAGTATTGCTGCTAAACAACACTTCTGCTCCCTGAGAGGGATTATCCACATAAACATGCTCATATGCGGAAAGATCTACCCTATTATCCTGCAGCTCATGCAAGCCCATACAGTTAAGATGCTGCATTACCAGTCCCTTAAAGCCACGGCTGCTGTATTCCGCAAGCGGTAAAAGTTCGAGCTTTTGGGCACCAAGGTCAATATTCATCATATCGTCAAAGTGCATGGAAGTTTTTTGGGTAACGTAGGTATCATTTACATCTAAATATTTTCGGTAAACATTACATCTGCCATCCTCAACCTTTGTATAGAAGGTTTCTCCCTGACGCAAACTGCCGTCCCGCAGCAAATCCTTCATTTCCAGCATCCATTCCATATCGTTATCGTCGATACAGGTGCGCTTGCTCAGCATATCTTGAGGAAGCAGACGCAGTCGGCTGCGCGACCAGCCCTCATCAACAAATTTTATCTTACCATCCACAAAGGTATAGATAGCATAGATATCCCGTCCATAATAGCCCTTGCCCTCAGGATAATCAATCTGGCCAAAAATCAGCTCCGGCACCTTATCATTATTGATATCCTGCAGCGTATAGCCGACACTGCTTACACCCTGACCGGGATCATTATGGCCCTCCAGCTCCTCAAAGCCTGTCAGTCCCTGCGCCGGCAGTCCGGCAGTATTACCCGTGGTCAAATAATCGCAGACACCAGCCACGATTTTCATATATTCCTGCTCGTAGGCAGGCATAGCGGCAGCTTCTGCCTTAGGCATGGCGAGCAGCTGGTCTGCTTTTTTGTCGGAGCTGTCACTGCCCAGGAGCATTGCCAACCCGGTAAGCAGTAATGCTCCCAGCAAAATGTTTTTCCAGCTTTCTTTCAGCATATCAATCCCTCCGCTTCCTGCTGCCTGCTTTGCAGCTGATTGTTTACACCTATAGTGTAGCCTAAAAAGAGCAAAAGCGCCCCACCCGAAAGGGTGATTTCGGGTAGGAGGAGGAGGGATTTTTGGGATATTTTTGGGTTTTTAGGTTATATTTCTAGCCAACTTCTCATTTGCTCGCACCTTTCCCCCTTTAGTCGCTAACGCGACAGTTTCCCCAAGGGGGAAACCAAGTCTTAAAGCTATTTTTTAGTATACTAACCCAAAAAGTCTAGACACAATGAATAAAAGATTATACAAAAAATTTAGCTATTAGTCTTGCCTGCCCCTCAGGTAAGGTGCCGAACGTAGTGAGGTGGAAGGGGGCCACAAAACGCAAAAGAACCGCCTTACGGCGGTTCTCTGCCGACAGCGCTGACGCTGCCAATTTTAGGAAGTTTTTGTATGAAGGTTTATCAGAAAGTGAAGGTTACGTCAGTCCAGAAGCGATGGTCTTTAGAGCGATCCAGAACATCAGAAGCGCCAGGAATCTCTTTAGCCAGCTTGGATTCGGTGTTGTAGTATGCAACGTTAGCTACGATGTTTTTAGCGAGGGTGTAGTTAGCGCCAACGCCAAAGCCTTTGAAACCGGTCATACCAAAGGTGTTAGCATCAGTAGTGTGTGCAACATAGGTTTGTGCGCCTTGGTCATAGTATTTAGCCCATGCTCCCCAGCTGCCTGCATCCTCAGCCTTAGCACCCTTATAGGACAGGCCGATAACAAAGCCGTCATCATCAAGATATTGATCAATAGCTTTATTAATTTTGCCGTCTTGCATATCATTAAGTTTGTCAGCAGACAAATCGCCCTTCAGATACATAGCGGACAGATTGAAATGCCCCATATCATAGCTCAAGCCTGCATGCCAGATGCCGTTGTCAATATCGGTTTTACCTAATGTCTCACCAGGATTAGTAGCTTCAACAAAACCGGTACCCATATCTTTGAATTGAGTATAGCCGGCAGTAGCCATCAATCCCTTAGCCAGCTCGCTTTCAAGAGCTAGACCCCAATACTTACCGCCATTAGTAATATCACCAGCATAAACAGCATCATCTTCAATCATCATATATGGTAAAACGGTGATATCATCAGTTGCTTTGCCTGCAAAGCCTTTTAATTTAAGCTTGTTGCCATAAGACAGCTCCAAGCCATCAGCACGGGTATCATAGATATTGCCATCAGCAATTACCAAATTGTAACGGCCTGCACGTACTGCCATGCCGCCCAGCTTGCCGTCTACATAAGCACGTTGGAATTTAGTATCTTCATTGCCTACATTATCGCTCAGATTCTGAGTATTCTGCAGCATGCCAGTGTAGGTCCAGTCATCATTAATCATGCCGTTAATCCAAATACGGGAACGGAGATCTGCTACATGGTTGGAAGCATTACCTATAACTAGATGATTTTCGCGATCGCTAGCCTTAAACATTGCGCCGTCTTGATCAACATAACGGAAGCGCAGTTCACCAGTAATCTTTACATTGTCAGCTTTTTTCTCCAGGTTAGCTACGCGCACGCCCAAATTGTCCAGCTCGTCAGCAAATTCTGCTGCCAGCTTGTCAACGTTAGCGCCTTTAGCCATTGCTTTAGCAACGATTTGTGCCATTTCATAGCGAGTCATCAGCTTGTCGCCGCCGAAGGTGCCGTCGCCATAGCCATCGATTACGCCTGCAGCTGCCAGCTTGTTGATGCTGTCATATGCCCAGTGTCCGGCAGGAACGTCGCTGAACGGGTTAGCAGCGTAAGCAGAAGCGGTTACACCAAGAGCCATTGCCATTGCGAGTACTAAAGATTTTTTCATGATAAATTCCTCCTCTTTAAGTAAAGTATTCTTTTACCTTGCGGAGGCTTGCGCTGCCTGTTGCCAAAATTTGCCTTGTTTCATTTTGGTTTTTACATTGCTCGCTCCGTTCGGTAAAGTAGGAAAAGCAAGAAGGATTAGTTGTTTTTCCTTTGCTTTTGGCTGTAGTATATCGAATTTTTAGTAACTTGTCCCTACCCGAAATGGCAAATTCGGGTAGGATGAGGGGAAATTTTTAGGAATTTTTTGATTTTCGTGGTGGTTTGAGAGAAAATTTTAACACCAGTAATCAAGATATTGTTCAAAAACCTACGCTATTAGTCTTGCCTGCCCCTTGGGGAAGGTGCCGAACGTAGTGAGGCGGAAGGGGGCCGCAAGCAGATGAGACTTTAATAAAGAAAGATGAGGCTCTCCTCGGGGAGAGCTGGCGCCCGCTAGGGCGACTGAGAGGGGACTGCAGTTTATAGGCTTACATTTGAATTTAGATTGAAGAAATTTCGTACACAAATATTATTTGCTTGCAATCGTTATGCTTACGAATAGCATTATTTTCAGCATATCCCCTCTCCGCCTCGACAAGCTCGGCACCTCTCCCCAAGGAGAGGCTCTTTAGTACTGCTTTTCCATTTGTAAGGTGCCGAACGTAGTGAGGCGAAAGGGGGCCGCAAGCAGATGAGACTTTAATAAAGAAAGATGAGGCTCTCCTTGGGGAGAGCTGGCGCCCGCCAGGGCGACTGAGAGGGGACTGCAGTTTATAGGCTTACATTTGAATTTAGATTGAAGAAATTTCGTACACAAATATTATTTGCTTGCAATCGTTATGCTTACGAATAGCATTATTTTCAGCATATCCCCTCTCCGCCTCGACAAGCTCGGCACCTCTCCCCAAGGAGAGGCTCTTTAGTACTGCTTTCCATCTGTAAGGTGCCGAACGTAGTGAGGCGGAAGGAGGCTCTCCCCCACTTTTTGTAATTTCTGTGAAATCGTCAGAAATTAGCACTCAACGCTTGACAGTGCTAACAAATAGTGGTATAACATAATCAACAAAGGAAATGAGCTACAGGAGCTGCAAGGGCAGCACCCGCAAAGCACAAATCCCGCGTTGGCAATCAAAACAATACTTGCTGCATCAACATTAAAATGACTACAACAAGCGCAATAAAATTGGAGGAATGACTTATGATGATGCCTAGTGTATTTGGTGAAAGCTTATTTGATGATTTAATGGATTTTCCGTTTGAAAAAGAGTTCTTCGGTCATCGCAATCCGTTGTACGGTAAACATGCCCAGAACGTTATGAAAACCGATATCAAGGAATCGGATACCGCTTATGAAATGGATATCGACCTGCCGGGCTTCAAAAAAGAGGACGTCAGCGCCAAACTGGAAAACGGTTATCTGACCATTACCGCTGCCAAAGGCCTCGACAAGGACGAAAAGAACGATAAAGGCGTTTACATCCGCCGTGAACGTTACAGCGGTCAATGTGCAAGAACTTTCTATGTCGGCGAAGCAGTTACCCAAGAAGATATCAAGGCTAAATTCGAAGACGGTATCCTGAAGGTTACTATTCCTAAGGTTGAGCCTAAAAAAGTTGAAGACAAAAAATATATTGCCATTGAAGGCTAATACATAAAAACCAACATCATCCTTTCAAAATAAAACGGCCGCCGGAGCATTTGCTTCGGCGGCCGTTTTATTTGTTATGTTAAATTAAATGTTGTCTCTCGGAACCAGGTCTTCGCCCTTCAAAGTACCTTCCTTAGCGCGTTCTGCAAATTCTGCAGTAGCGGTAAAGAGAACGTCACTGGAGCTGTTGAGCGCAGTTTCGCAAGCATCCTCCAGTACAGAGATGATGAAGCCAACGCCAACAACCTGCATAGCAATATCATTGCTGATACCAAAGGAAGCGCAGGCAACCGGAATCAGCAGCAGGGAGCCGCCGGCAACACCGGAAGCACCGCAGGCACCAACGGTAGAAACGATGCACAGCAAGAGAGCTGTCGGCATATCAACATGAATGCCCAGAGTATGGGCAGCAGCAAGCGCCAGTACGGAAATGGTGATGGAAGCACCGGCCATGTTGATGGTTGCGCCTAACGGAATGGAAATTGCGTAGGTATCAGGATTCAGGCCCAGACGTTTGCACAGAGCCATGTTTACAGGGATGTTAGCAGCGGAGCTGCGGGTAAAGAAAGCGTATACGCCGGATTCGCGGATGGTTGCCCAAACCAGCGGATACGGATTGCGGCGGATGTTGAAGTAAACGATCAACGGGTTCATAACCAGCGCTACCAGGAAGTAGGAGCTGATGAGCACTGCCAGCAGGTGTACATAGCTGGAAATTGCGGACAGACCGCTGTCGCTGATAGAGGTTGCCACCAGGCCCATGATGCCCAGAGGAGCGAAATGGATAACCCATTTAACAACCAGGGTGATAGCTTTAGCAACATCGTCCAAAGCGTTTTTGGTGTGCTCGTTGGCAGCCAGATTCATAGCCAGTCCAAAGACTACAGCCCATGCCAGAATACCGATGTAGTTGGCATGCAGTAAAGCAGCAATCGGGTTGTCTACAACACTCAGAATCAGGTTATGCAGAACCTCAACGATACCGCTGGGCGGGTTGAGCTTAGCATCCGCAACCTGCAGGTGCAGAGTGGTAGGTGCTAGGAAGGACAGGCTTACACCAACTAAGGATGCAAAGAAGGTGCCTACAACATATAAACCGATAATAGGCTTCATATTTGCTTCGCCGCCGCTTTTCTTTTTGGCCATAGCGTTCATAACCAAGAAGAAAACCAGCACCGGAGCAACGCCCTTTAATGCTCTTACAAACAGGTCACCGAAGATAGTAACAACAGGTACCGCTTGCGGTACATAAAGTGCTAGCAGAATGCCGATGACAAGACCAACGGCAATTTGCTTGATGAGTGCGACTTCATTGATAATCGCAGCAAATTTTCTAAACATAATGAATTCCCCCTAATTTATACTCCCGTATACAACGATGTTCATAGTATATATCATAAGTTAAACGATGTCAAGCCTACAATGAGTAATGTATTTGTAGAGTAGACACGAAAATTATCCGTACTCATAAAAGGGACTGATACCCTTAAAATGCAAATAAGTGTTACGCTTGTTACAAAATTGCACAGACTGTAAAAAAATCTGGCGTACTATTGTGCAATGAGAGAATATCTTTACCGACAGTTGACATGCTGTGCAAGATAAACTATTCTATAAGTATACAAAATACATCATTACTGCACAAAAAAGCAGTAATACTATAGAAGGGAGCTGCTTATATTGTCGGTAAGAGCTGATTTACATATACATACAACGGCCTCAGACGGCACCTGGACACCGGCGGAGCTGATTGCCGAAGCGCAAAAGCAGCAGCTGGGACTGATTGCCGTAACGGACCATGACAGCGTAGCCAACGTTGCGGAAGCGATGACGTTGGCAGCGGCAGCAGGCATTACGCTGCTGCCGGCGGCGGAAATCTGCTCCACCAAGGAGGATTTGTCGTTTCATATTCTGGGCTATGGCATTGATATCCATAATAAACAGCTGCTGGAATTAATGCAGCATAACGAAGCACTGCTGGAGCAGAAGGATGTGGACAGCATTCACCTGCTGGCGCGCGACGGCTGGCCTGTCGATGAAGCGGAGTTTGCCCGTTATACCTACGACAGACGTCGCGGCGGCTGGCGTGCCCTCGCCTATTTGATTGACAAGGGACTTTGCACGGGCGTGAGCGATTTCTTTCAGCGCATCTTTACGCCGGAGCATGACTTGGGCTTTCCAGAGTTTCCTGCCATCAGCGAGGTAATCACAGCAATTCACGCTGCCGGCGGCGCAGCACTGTGCGCGCATGCCGCCAGCGGCTTTCACGGCCCCGGACTGGAGCGTGTGCTCGACATCCTGCGGACGGAGAAATTCGACGGCTTTGAGTGCTACCACTCCAACCATTCGGAAGAAGGAACGCAGCGCCTGCTGCAGCATTGTCAAAAGCACGGTCTGCTTATCAGCGGCGGCAGCGACTGCCATGGTACATTTGTGCCGGGGAGACGTTTGGGACAGCCTTTGGTCACTGCCGATATGCTGCGCTTGGACGGCCTTTTGCCGCAAGATGTAAAATAATCCGAAAAATATTTGTTAAAACATGAAAAACGTTCGACTTTTTCCTCTGACTGTGCTATGATATTACCATAAAATATAACAAAGTTAACACTGACAAGAAATTCCGGCACTGAGCCTGCATTTACTTGTTGAGAAATTTTTAGGAGGCATTAAAATGCAAGAGTACAAACCGTTTAAATCCGGCAAGGTTCGTGAGATGTATGATGTTGGTGACAGCATTATTATGGTTGCCACTGACCGTATTTCCGCATTTGACCATATTCTGAAAAACATGATTGTGAAAAAAGGCACTGTGCTGACTCAGATTTCCAAATTCTGGTTTGATCTAACTAAAGACATCGTTCCTAACCATATGATTTCCGTTGATACCAAGGATATGCCCGAATTCTTCCAGAAACCCGAATTCACTGGCAACAGCATGAAATGCAAAAAGCTGAACATGCTGCCTATCGAATGCATCGTTCGCGGCTACATCACCGGCAGCGGTTGGGAAAGCTACAAGAAAACCGGCGAAATCTGCGGCATTAAGCTTCCCGAAGGCCTGCAGGAATCCCAAAAGCTGGCTGAGCCCATCTTCACCCCCAGCACCAAGGCTGAAATCGGTGACCATGACGAAAACATCAGCGTAGAGCAAAGCATCGAAATCCTGGAAAAACTGTATCCGGGCCGTGGCAAAGAATATGCTCTGAAGCTGCGTGACTACACTATTGCTATCTACAAAAAATGTGCTGCCTATGCTCTGGAGCGTGGCATCATCATTGCCGATACCAAATTTGAATTTGGTCTGGATGAAAACGGCGAGGTTGTACTGGGTGACGAAATGATTACCCCGGACTGCTCCCGCTTCTGGCCGTTGGAAGGCTACAAGGTTGGCCAAGGCCAGCCCTCCTATGATAAGCAATTTGTCCGCGACTGGCTGAGCGCTAACCCGGATGCAGGCTACGAGCTGCCGCAGGATGTTATCGACAAAACCATCGGCAAATACATCGAAGCATATGAACTGCTGACAGGTCAAAAGTTTGACTTTTAATTCTGAAAATGCTTTAAAACTGTAACTTTTGTTGCAGTAGCAACAGGCTCAGGAAAATTTTAACGCTCTTTACAAAAAAATTGTTTACAACCATGGACATTGGTTGTATAATTTCACCATAAACAACAACGGAGTTGGAACAGCGCAAGCTGTCTGTTTCCGTTGTTGTTTTTTGTTTCTCCGATCACTACAGATATAATACATTAGTGTAAGAGAATCCGTAAATAAAATAGTGCTTAATCGCGTAACGTATCGCCACCGTAAAAACAGAGAAGGTGGTTCGTGGAAGCGGCCAATTGAGGGGACTTTTGGAAATGCTAAAAGCACAAAGCACTGACGGCTGAGGGGCCGGACAGCAGTTACGCGAAATAAAAATGCCCGCGGCGAGCGGGTTTTTTATTTTGTCACGAAACGTAAAATTCCGGCTAATAAAACATGTAAACTTCACTAGCAATTATCCGCATAAAAAGGTATAATTAATGTAATAAATGTACGAAAAAATTTCCTATTTAGGATAGTTGGAGGTTTCATAGTGGCAATAGACACGTCATTACCTAAGGATATAAGAATTTTGCAGGCAGCGGAAGAAGTTTTTTCGCAGCATGGCTATGAAAAAGCCACGCTCGATGAAATAATAGCCCTGGCTGACGTAGGCAAGGGAACTGTCTATAAATACTTCGGCAATAAGGAGCACCTTTTCTACAAGTCGGTTGCCGATAAAAATGCACCTTTTTTGGAGGAACTGCATCAGGCTGTCAACAGCGTCGACAGCTTTGAGGAGAAGCTCAAAAAATATTTTGAAGTAATGGTGCATTTTTACGTTGCCAACAGTACTCTGTGGCAAATTATCTGCTTTGAAATGCTCGGCGGCACCAATGGCTGCAGAGTTAAGCCTGACGGTGACGGCTTTAAGGTTGTTCCCCGCTATAATTCTATAAAATTGAGTGAGGAAACGATTGAACGCATCCTGCGTTATCACAAAATCCTGCATGATGAATATGATATTTTAGCCAAGCTTATCGAGCAGGCAATGCAGGACAATTTGCTTAAAGAAGACACGGTACCGGAGATTACCACTAAGTTTGTTTTCTTCGGTGTAGCCATGAGCATCTTTAACCAAAGCGACGATATTGCTGCTGATATGACAGACAAGGAAGCAGCAAGAATAATTACCGACCACTTTTTGCGTGGCAACGCACGTTGACGCGCATATTAAAAGCAGCTGCCGCATTGCGACAGCTGCTTTTGCGTTTGTTACAGTTCTTCGCCTGTTATTCTTCTACGTAAGCTGCAGTAATGACACCGGTGTAGCAGGTGTGCCAATCCTTGTTGGCATACCATTTTTCGCCCAGCTCCTTGTCGAACTTATCCTCCGCCATGGTGTAGTGTTCTACAATTTTGCATTCCAAGTGCAGGCCACAGCCCTTGATAACAGGAACGCTGACAGTCTCGCCTGCTTCCGTAGTCAAGCCTGCAGCAGCAAACTTGTCCAGATCACGCCCGGACTTGCTGCCGCAAAGACCGAGTGCCTGAGCAAAGCCCTCTTTTACCGGGAAGCTCACGGTAAATTCCGGGTTAGCGTCAATCAGCTCCTTGGTATAACGGCTTTGGCGCACCATAACGGTGAAGGTCGGCTGTCCCCACTTAAAGCCCAGGCTGCCCCAGCCGATTGTCATGGTGTTCTGCTTGCCTTCGGCAGCAGTGTTCAAAAACGCACCCTTGGACAGAGTCTTTAAAATTGCTTCGCCCTGCTCAAAGGCGTTAATTTTTTTCATAGTCATAACAAAAACCTCCTCATTTGCTTTACAAGAATATTATACAGCGTTTGCGCAAGCTATGTGTAAATTTTTGAGGAACTCGTGCGCAAGCAGGCAAAACGATAGCGCTAAACATGTGCGCTCCCCTCGCCTATCCGATGCGCTTTGCAAAAGTCCCTTGAAAAAGTTATTCGACAGCACTCAAAAAGGCTCCCCTCCTGAACGTTGCCGTTCAGACGGGGAGCCTTAAAATTACGCATACAGCTCATGCCGTTGCACACATCCGATTCGCACTCAACGAAGCAGATGGTGCTTTATGGACAGTTGCCTTATTGCATTTTTTCTTTGAGCATTTTAGTAACCATGCCCGGGTTAGCCTTGCCGCGAGATTTTTTCATGATCTGGCCAACGAGGAAGCCGATAGCTTTATCCTTACCGGCCTTGTAGTCAGCAACGGATTGCGGGTTCTCAGCAATGGTTTCTTCAACCAGCTTAAGGATAGCGCCTTCATCACTAACCTGCTCCAGACCGAGCTTCTTAACGAGAGCCTTCGGAGCTTCGTCCTCTTTGAGCATTTCGGCAAATACCTTTTTAGCCAGCTTGCTGGACAGCACGCCGTCTTTAATCAGGTTAACCAGCTCTGCTAAGTGTGCAGGGGTTACCTTGAAATCGGCAATGGTAATGCCTTCGTTGTTCATGTAAGCAGATACATCGCCCAGCAGCCAGTTGGAAACTGCTTTGCTGTCCTTAGCGGTCTTAACTGCTTCATCAAAGTATTCAGCCATAGCCTTGGTGGAAACGATCTGGGAAGCATCATATTCAGGCAGACCATGCTCGCTCATCAGGCGTGCCTGACGTTGAGCCGGCAGCTCCGGCAGAGTTTCACGGATACGCTCAATCCAGGCATCGTCCAGCTGTACCGGAACGAGGTCAGGCTCAGGGAAGTAACGGTAGTCATGTGCTTCTTCCTTAGAACGCATGGACAGGGTTACGCCGTTAGCTTCATCCCAGGTACGGGTTTCCTGAACAACGTGGCCGCCATCTTCCAGAACCTCTTTTTGGCGTTCAACTTCATAGTTGATAGCGCGCTCCAGAGCACGGAAGGAGTTCAGGTTTTTAATTTCGGCACGGGTACCGAATTCCTTAGCGCCTTCGGGCATGATGGAGATGTTAGCGTCGCAGCGCAGGCTGCCTTCCTGCATTTTGCAGTCGCAGACATCGGTATATTCCAGAATTGCTTTCAGGTTTTCCATGTAAGCACGAGCTTCAGCAGCACTGCGCATATCCGGCTCGGATACAATCTCAATCAGCGGTACACCTGCACGGTTGTAGTCAACTGCGGAGGAATCGGATGTGCTGATGGTTGCGCCGCTGTGGTTCAGCTTGCCTGCATCCTCTTCCATGTGGATACGGGTAACGCCGATACGTTTATGCTCGCCATCTACAACGATGTCGATATGACCGCCCAAGCAGATAGGCTTATCAAATTGGGAAATCTGATAGTTCTTGGACAGGTCAGGATAGAAGTAGTTTTTACGGTCGAATTTGTTGTATTTCTGGATATCGCAGTTCAGCGCCAGGCCAGCTTTGATAGCGAAATCAACAACCTGCTTGTTCAGTACAGGCAGTGCACCGGGCATACCCAGGCAAACCGGGCATACATGGGTGTTGGGCAGGCTGCCGAAGGCAGTGGAGCAGCTGCAGAATGCTTTAGTTTTGGTTTTCAGCTCGGCATGAACTTCCAGGCCGATAACGGTAATATATTTAGTCATTATTTGTTACCTCCCAGCGGTGCGAATACTTTATGATATTCGGTTGCCTGTTCAAAGGTATAAGCAGCACGCAGAATGGTTGCTTCGTCCAGAACCTTGCCGATCAGCTGCATACCGATAGGCATGCCGTCATCAGCAAAGCCGCAAGGAATGGAAATACCCGGCAGACCAGCCATATTTACCGGAATAGTGGTTACGTCCAGCATGTACATGGTCAGCGGATCCATCTTATCGTTGATGCCGTAAGCAGGAACCGGAGAGGTCGGAGTCAGCAGCACGTCGCATTTTTCAAACGCAGCTTCAAAGTCGCGGCGGATGAGGGTACGAACCTGCATAGCCTTGTTGTAGTATGCGTCATAGTAACCGCTGCTCAGTACGTAGGTGCCCAGCATAATACGGCGGCGTACTTCCTGGCCGAAGCCTTCGGTGCGGCTCATAGTGGTCATTTCCGGTGCGGAGGTTGCATCTACATTGCGATAACCGTAGCGAACGCCGTCGAAGCGTGCCAGGTTAGCGGAAGCCTCAGCAGGAGCAATGATGTAATAGGTGATTACAGCATATTCGGTATGCGGCAGGGAAACCTCAACGATTTCAGCGCCCAGCTCTTTATATTTTTCAACGGCCTTCATGATCTCAGCCTTAACCTTAGCATCAACGCCTTCACCGAAGTATTCCTTCGGCAGACCGATGCGCAGGCCTTTAACGTCATTTACCAGTGCTTTGGTGAAGTCGGGAACCTCTACGTCAAGAGAGGTGGAGTCCATCTCGTCCTTACCGCAGATAGTGTTGAGTACCAGAGCAGCGTCGGTTACGTCTTTAGTGATAGGTCCGATCTGGTCCAGAGAGGATGCGAATGCTACGCAGCCGTAACGGGATACACGGCCGTAGGTCGGCTTAATACCAACGCAGCCGTTGAAGGATGCCGGCTGACGGATAGATCCGCCGGTATCGGAGCCCAGAGTCCAGATAGCTTCGCCTGCAGCGATAGCAGCAGCGCTGCCGCCGGAGGAGCCGCCGGGAACACGGTCCAGGTTCCAGGGGTTGTGGGTTACACCAAAATGAGAGGTCTTGGTGGTGGAGCCCATAGCAAATTCATCCAGGTTGGTTTTGCCCAAGAAAATGGTTTCGTCAGCGCGCAGGTTTTTGATAACATGTGCGTCATATACGGGAATGAAGTTCTCCAGCATTTTGGAGGAACAGGTAGTGCGCAGGCCTTTGGTAGAAATATTATCTTTGATTGCGCCAGGGATACCTGCCAGCGGAGCGATTTTCTCGCCTGCGGCAATCTTGGCATCAACCTTGGCAGCCTGTGCCAGAGCGTTTTCTTTATCCAGGGTTACGTAAGCGTTAACCTGGTCTTCAACTGCGTCGACACGCGCAATAACAGCGTTAGTTAATTCGACGGAGCTTACTTCTTTGTTGACGAGCTTTTCATGCAGCTCGTGCGCAGTAAGTTTATACAAATCCACAGCGTTTGCCTCCTTCTTATTCGATTACGCGCGGTACCTTAAAGCCGTCATTGTGAACAGCAGGAGCGTTCTTCAATGCTTCCTCGTGGGATACGCCTTCTTTGACAACGTCCTCACGCAGTACATTGCTTACCGGCAGTACATACGGGGTAGGTTCGATACCAGCGGTATCAATTTTTTCAAGAATGTCGGCATAGTTAAGAATCTGGTTGAACTGTTCGGTGAATACTTCCATTTCAGAAGCAGGAACAGTCAAACGGGAAAGCTGTGCGATATGCTTTACGTCTTCAGCAGAAACTTTCATTTTTTCACCATCCTATAAAAACTCGTTTTATTTTTACAAATAACCTGTTTTATTATAACACATTTACTGAGCAAAGTACACTGAGTAAGGCGCTTCGTCAGCGATTGCGGGGATATTTTTAGGAAAAAGCGGCTTTTAAAATATTAGACAGCAAAACAATAAAGCCTCTCCTCGGGGAGACAAGGTGAATTGCCCGTAGGGCAAGAGAAGGCGCCCTGGGGCGGGTGGCATCGCGCAGCGATGACGGAGAGGGGTTCAACAAAATAAAATATATGCATAAGCACAACCCCTCTCAGTCGCCCTACTGGCGACAGCTCTCCCCCAAGGAGAGCCTTTCTCTTCGTATAGCATCCATACACACAAACATAAAAAGAACCGCCTCACGGCGGTTCTCTAAACTCAAAACATCTGGCGCTATTTCCCTTCTCGCTTGCTAACCTTAGTATACAGCCTTTTTAAAATATCCATTGCCTCATCCTGCTGCATACTGCTTAGCTGCGGCTTTACCTTGCGTCTGTTTTTATTTTTATAGCTGCCAAGAGCAATATAAAACTCTGTTGTCGTCGCATCATGCGCAAACAGCTTCTCAGCCTGCTTTTGCTTCTGCTCCGTAAGCGGCAGTTTTTGGATAAAAGCATCTAGCTCTGCCAAATCCTCACTTGTCACCTCTGCCGACGACAGCAGGCAATTCCCGCCCTTTTTATCGACAAAAAAGCAGCTGAAGGTACCCTGCCCTTCCTTAAAGGGATCATAATTAACCTCAAACCTGTAGCACAGGGTGCGGAACTGATGGTTCCGGTTCATATAAAAGGCAGACCATTCTACGTGTCTCATCTTATCTTCTCCTTGTACCGGCGCACAACCTATATTAACTGTCAGCAGTACAAGCATCGCCAGCAGCATTTTGGTGATTTTCCATAATTTACTGTGCATACCGTTCACCGCCTTTGTTAAACCTTAATTGCGAAGCGGAGCTCTGTCCTTAGCCTTCAGGTAAAGCTGCAGAAACTGCTTTTGCAGCTCCTCTCTTTGCTCCCCGCTCAAAGGCGCCGTCAGCTTCTTGACGCTTCTATCTTTATAGTTGGCGATACACACATCAAAAATCTCCATGGTTTCATCACAGACAAGCAAATCATCATCTACCGGCTCAGGTTCCTTGGGCGGTGCCAGCGGCAGTCCTTGGATAAGCGCATCAAGAGGCGCAAGCTCCTCGCGCGTCACGGGCACGCTCTCCAGCTCACAGCGCCAGATTTCGTCATTTAGATTTGCCGGAGCCTTAAAGCTGCAGTCATAAAGCATCTGCCCGCTTTTAGCATCCAAACGCAGCGCATAATTATAGCTATAATCATAATTCGAGCCGTTTCTGTATAATTGCATACCCGTCCATTCTATACGTCCCATGCTATCGCCTCCCCGCACCTGGGCATAAATCAGCTTTGCTGTCAGCAGCAGAAGCGCTGCCAATAACAGCAGATGAATAATTCTCAGCTTGTTGCTTTTTTGTTTGCGCATGCTGCTCACCGCCTTTTGCTATTCTTCTGATGATAGCATAGCGTATCAGCGCAGCTTTGTCCCTACCCGAAAGGCTGATTTCGGGTAGGAAGAGAAGCTGACTTCAAATTTTTTCACAAAATCAGCAAATTTTTCACTTCATCCTACCCGAATTTGCCATTTGGAGTGGGGCTTTTTCCTGCTTTCTGATATATAATGCAGATGTAGAAAAGAATCGGCTGATTAATTATTGTAATATTCTTAAAGTTTTCTTTATATTGGCCGATTTAAAGAAAGGTGGTCTTGTTTATGCAACGCAAAAAATTAATCTCCAAAACCCTGACAACAGCTGTAATGCTTGCGCTGTACATCGGGGTGGCACAACCATCCATAACTTCTGCACAGGAATATACTGACCAAATCACCGGTGCTAATGACGCTTATGCAGCTCATGGCATCCGCACTACTGTCGGTATGGAATCAACTTATACCTTCGCTGAGGGTGACGTAGTAAAATGGACTAACGCCTACCCTGCTGTTGAGGTTTGGGACGAAGGAACACATTTAAAATTTACTACGCCGCTAAATCTGCAGCTTGATATTAAAGATGGTGCTACCAGCGGTATTTATGCAACAACCTCTAACTACGATACTCCCGCCAGGCTCACTGCCCGAGATGTGAATATCACAGGTCAGTCTACAGGCTCTAATTATGATATAAACAGAATCTATATTTCCGGCATTGAAACTTATGCTGCCGATATCAAGATAGAAAACCTCAATATCGACATTACTGCCGACGGCAAGCCGGAAAGTATTGTTGATGGTATTTTCATGGGCCGCGATCCTGAGGATGAAGACAGTGAGCATACTCTGACCGTAACCGGCGCTACAAATATCAAGGCTGTTTCTAAAAATGGCTATTATGCCTGGGCAGCAGGCATTGAAGCCCTAGACCAGGCCAAGATGAACTTTGGCAAGCTGACAATCGCTACCGAAGCTATAGCTGAGGATTTAGCTCGTACTAACGGCATCTTTGCAGCAGGCAACTCCGAAATCAACGCCGGAGAAACGCATATTAACGTAAAAGGCATTTCTCCGAATCCTAATGAATCAAGCTACAGCTATGGTCTTAATGCTATCCACAGCTCCACCATTACTCTCGGTGACAACAGCACTATTCACGCTGAAAGCAGCGGCGATGGTGCGGTTATGACCGTTGGTGTTCGTGCAGGGTACCATTCCGAAGTCAACCTGGGCATTACGAATATCAGAGCTGAAAACAATAGTGCCGAAGGTACTGTTGATGTACTATTTGTCGAAGATGGCTCCGTTCTTAACATGGCCGGCGGCAGCATAACCGGCGCCAACAACGCTAACAATGGCTTGTTCAACGCTATCAACGCTTACGGCGAGGATCCGGATCCGACTTGGCATACCGACACTATTGTCAACATCAACCAAGGTACAACTAACGATGTTGTAATCGTTGGTGACGTACGTGCAGCCAACACCGCCATCGTTAACCTTAACCTGAACACTGACGCTTCCAGCATCACCGGCAATCTCGACCAAAGCGGTCCTTATGTAGACAAAGAGGATTCTGCCGGTAGCATTAACCTCATCCTCGCCAACAAAGCTACATGGCATGCCATGGGCCAATTCGGCAACGGCTACAGCTATCTGGAAAAGCTCACCCTGAATGACGGCAGCATCACTATGACCAATGAAGAGGCGCAGAACATTGACGTTATGCACCTGCAGGGCACCGGCGGTGAGCTGACACTGGAGGCTGACGCAAACCTCAATACAGGCTTCTTCCGCGTAAACAACGCTGACACCGACGCTGCCGCAGTACATACCTCCTATGCAGGCATCAATGCTGATAACGTGAAGGACGCAGCTGGCTTAGAAGGCCTTGTTAGAAACAGCCTGAAGATTCACGATGACAGTGCGGCAAAATTTGACGTTCAGGTAAACGAAGGTCTGCTCATCGGCCAAATGCAGGCAGATACCATCAACCATATTGACGGCAACGCAATCGCCAATGTCAAGATCGCACAAAGCACTACTGTGGATGCTATCAGCCATATGCAAAACGCTGCAGCACTGTCCTGGAGACAGGAGGACGCTACTCTCAGCAAGCGTTTAGCCGATTTGCGTCAGGGCGATGGTGACCAAGGCTTCTGGGTACGCTTGAACCGCGGTGAATTTAAACATGCCAATACCAAAAACCAGAATAATTTCTTCCAGATGGGTTATGATAAGGCTGGCGGCGATTGGCATTACGGCGCTGCTATCAGCCGCAACAGCGGTAAAACCACCTACGGCGATGCAACAGCGAAAAACCGTAGCTTGGCACTTACTCTGTACGGCACCTGGCTGGGCGACAAAGGCCATTATGCAGACATCGTGCTGAAGGAAGGCCGCCTGAGCAATGATTACGATATCTCTGCACCGATTGGCTTCACTCACGGTCAGTACAAAACCTGGGGCAGCAGCATCAGTGCGGAATACGGCAGAGAAATCGCTATGGGTGACAAGGCCTACTTCACTCCGCAGGCACAGCTTTCCTGGCTGCGTATTGCCGGTAAGGATTACACTACCGCCAACGGCATTGCTATCAGTCAGGACAGCCAAAGCAGCACCATCGGCCGCTTAGGCTTCGAGCTTGGCAGCAGACTTGGCGACAACGGTAATGTATACGCCAAAGCTTCTGTACTGCATGACTTCGGCGGCAGTGCTGACACCCGCCTGAGCTACAACGGTGTATCCACCACCTACAGCAACGATTTGGGCGACACCTGGTACGAGGCAGGCATCGGCTTCAACCTCAAAACCAATGATAACAGTTATCTGTATGCAGATGTTTCCAAAGCCTTCGGCGGCGACTACAAGACACCTTGGCAATGGAACGTAGGTATGCGCTGGACCTTCTGATAGGTTAAATTTCTTCAACTTACAATCTTATCCTATGCTGTAAATAAGCAGACAAAAAATTGTGCGGTCGTAAAAAGCCGCGCAATTTTTGTGTTTATCTCTAAAATTCAGCTGAATTTTGCTATTGCTACGATATTTTATCATCTTTTAAAATAAAACCAACCCCAACCTACCCAAAATTCCCCTTTCGGGTGGGGCGCTGACACTCTTTTTGCGCTATAATGAAGGCAAGATAAGGAAGGGAGATGTTCCTATGTTTAAAGAAAACGACGAATGTTGTGCTATACAATGCGAAAAATGTGGCGGCACCATGTATTCCGACGCTGCCAGCACCAGCTTCATCTGCTCCTTCTGCGGCAACAAGGAGCCTTGGCCGAACAGCGAAAAAATCCTTGATAGCGAAATCAAATACCGCCATAAGCCTGTAGAAGTTGTCAATGGTCTGGTGAAGCTGGGCCACGTATACTTTATGGAGCCCTTGCCGGAGATGCTCAAAAACAACACCCAAAGCATCGAAGATAAGCTGGGCGTTTTCAGCGCCCTCAGCACCAAGGTTTACGAAGAAAGCCACACCATCAAGCTACCCTGCCCGCTCTGCGGTGCCGATGTTACCGGTGAATCCACGCAGACTATTTTTACCTGCGAATACTGCGGTCACCGTCTGACGCAGGAGGAGCTGAAGGCCGGCGGTTACAACAAGGACCAGCTCATCGGCGCAGGCTCCCGCAGCTACCCCTCCATCGCCCTGCCCTTCAAGCTCACTAAGGAGCAGGCCTTCGGCAGAGCGCAACTGCTGATGAAGCGCGAGCCGATGTCCTTTAAAGGTGCGGAAAAAGCTATTAAAGAAAAATTTACGGCTTTCTATACGCCCTATACGCTGGCAGACCTGCGCGTCAAGGCACAAATCTCCAGTAATAAGGGCGACTGCGAAATTTATCAGGAGGTTTTGAACTGGGTATATCCGCAAACCTATGTCTTTGACGAAAACGCCGTCGATATGGTTGCTCCCTGGAACTTTGATGAATTCGCCCCATTTGACCCCGTATTTCTGGAGGGTGACGTGCATATCACCACCCGCAGCAATCTTTTCCCGGTAGAAAAATATCTTGACCGCATGATCAACGAGCAGCTTTGCAACAGGCTCTGCGAAAATTACGGCTTAAAGAATGTTAAGATTGAAAAATGGTCACGCAATATCCGCAAGCATTCGGCTGACATCATGCTGCCGATTTATTATGTTGACTATACCGACAACAGCGCCGGCGAGCGCTTCGTTATCGTAGTTAACGGCCAGACCG
Organism: Phascolarctobacterium succinatutens; assembly: GCF_958453765.1. Taxonomy (GTDB): domain Bacteria; phylum Bacillota; class Negativicutes; order Acidaminococcales; family Acidaminococcaceae; genus Phascolarctobacterium_A; species Phascolarctobacterium_A succinatutens_B. The sequence continues at coordinate 41,155 of NZ_CAUDZA010000008.1, forward strand.
GCGCTGCCAGCGCCCGCTTCGTCAACAGCAAGGACAAGGTACGCAGCCTGCAGCTGCCCGCCAACAGCAAGCTGCCGCGCTTTGCCGAAACAACGCTGCGCACGCCGCCGATGATTGTGCGCTATGTTAAGCCCAAATTCCTGCATGAGGTAATTCCGCCGGAAAAGGGCTTCAAAAAGAGTCTTTTCCAGATGCTTAAATTCTGGTAAAAATCCGGCTATAGCCGGAGCATAATAAGCCATCTCCTTGTACAAAAAAGCAGAGAGCTGTGTTTCACGTGAAACACAGCTCTCTGCTTTTATCGTTGCTGCAGGATGCTTCCTGCTTTATTACTTTTAGAACAGGGGCTTGCTATTGCCGCCCTTCGGCTTCTTCTGGTTTTTGATGCGGACACTGACGATAACCTCATCGCCTTCCACCGTCTGCTCCATATTAACCGGAATGCCGACGTCCTTAATAGCGTTGACAACCTGCTTAATACTGTTCAGGTAAATGCGGACATCGTTGACAATCACCATACGGCGGCGTTTTTCCTGCTGGTTGTCCTCCAGCAGCTTGTTGATATATTCCTCGGTCTGGCGCACGCTGTAATTCTTGGCAACAACAACCTCCAGCACCTCCAGACGTTTGGCATCATCCTCCAGCTTCAGCAGTGCGCGCGCATGACGCTCGCTCAGACCGGCATCCACCAGCACCTTGCGTACAGCAGGCGACAGGCGCAGCAAACGCAGCTTGTTGGCGATAGTAGACTGCTTCTTGCCTACGCGCGCAGCCATAGCCTCCTGCGTCAGATGGAACTGCTCCATCAGCTGTTCGTAGCCTTCAGCCTCCTCCAGAAAATGCAGGTCCTCACGCTGCAGGTTTTCAATCAGCGCAATTTCCGCAATCTGCTGCGTAGTATAATCGCTGATAATAACCGGTACCTCCGTCAGCTTCGCCATACGGGAAGCACGCAGACGGCGCTCGCCGGCAATCAGCAGATAACGGCCGTCCTCCGCCGGCGATACCAAAAGAGGCTGCAGCACGCCGTATTGGGCGATGGAAGCAGACAGCTCCTCTAAGGCTGCTTCGTCAAAGCTTTTGCGCGGCTGATAAGGGTTGGGGAAAATCTGCCCGATGGGAACCTTGACTACCTTCACCTCATTAACGGCCTTACGCTCGCCGATAATACCGCAATCTGTATCCAATACCGAAAATCCATCATCTACTAACATATGCTTTCCCCCTATTTAGCGCCTAAGGGCTGTTTTTCCGGCGTACCTGCCTTACGCGGATATTGCGCCGGTGTGCTTTTGATTTTAGCTATCTTTATTATAGCACGTCCATCATCCAGACCGGGTAATTTTACAGGCTCCGCACTGAGAATTTTGCCGCCGAGAATTTTTACCGCAGCCTCGCCCTCGGTAATTTCCTCTGCAAACTTGCTGCCCTTCAGAGCGATAAACTGACCGCCCTTCTTAGCCAGCGGCAAGCAATATTCGCTCAGCACGCTCAAACGTGCCACAGCGCGCGCCGTTACATAGTCATATTTTTCGCGGTGCTTTTTATCACGGCCCGCATCCTCTGCACGCAAGTGCTCGCAGCGGATGCCCTTCAGCCCCAGCTCCTCAATCACCTGCTGCAAAAAGCGCAGGCGCTTGCCCAGGGAATCAATCAGAGTTACCTTCAGCTCGGGGCAATAGATTTTCAGCGGCACACCGGGAAAGCCGGCGCCCGTGCCCACGTCTGCCAAAGTTTTGCCGCCCATCTCCGCCTCGTAGGCCAGCAGGCTGTCTACCATATGCTTTACGGCAACCTCCTCAGGCTCGGTAATAGCGGTAAGGTTCATCACTTTATTGGTTTCCACCAGCAGCTCGTAATAACGGCTGAACTGCTCCAGCTGCAGCGGCGTAAAGCTCAAACCGGCCTCCACACCCTTTTCGGCTAAAATTTCTGCAAAGGTCATTCTTCCTGCTCCTTTCGGCGCTTCAGCTCCAACGCAATCATCAGCACGCTGATATCAGCCGGTGATACACCGCTGATACGCGATGCCTGACCGATATTCGCCGGACGTACCTTGTCCAGCTTTTCAGCGGCCTCGCTGGAAAGCTCCTTAATCGCACGATAATCTATATCATCAGGCAGGCGCTTGTTTTCCAGCTTCATAAAGCGCTCAACCTCCTGACGCTGTTTCGTAATATAGCCCTCATACTTGGCGAAAATCTCGGCCTGCTCCGCCACCTGCGGTGCCAGCTCCGGCAAGTCAAATGCCTGCTGCAGCTTGCTGTAGGTAACCTCCTTGCGGCGCAGCAAATCCAAAAGACTGCTGCCGCTGCGCAGCGGCGCCGTCCCCATAGCCTCTAGCTTGGCATTGTTTTCCGCATTGGGAGAAATATTCTGCTTGCCAAGCTCGCTCACGGTGCGCTCCAGCGCACTGCGCTTTTCGGTGAAAATGCCGTAGCGCTTATCATCAACCAGACCGATAGCTCTGCCCTTTTCCGTCAGGCGCAAATCCGCATTATCCTGACGCAGCAGCAAGCGATATTCCGCACGCGAGGTCATCATTCTGTAAGGCTCGGAGGTACCCTTGGTCACAAGGTCATCAATCAGCACACCGATATAAGCCTCATCACGGCGCAGCACCAGCGGCTCGCGTCCGTTAATCTTCATCATTGCGTTAATACCTGCCATCAGACCTTGGGCAGCAGCCTCCTCGTAGCCGCTAGTACCGTTGGACTGACCGGCACTGAACAAGCCGCTGATAGCCTTATGCTCCAGCGACGGACGCAGCTGCAGCGGATCAAGGCAATCGTAATCTATGGCATAGCCCGCACGCATCATCTTGCAGTGCTCCAGTCCGGGAATAGTCTGCATAAATTGCAGCTGAATGTGCGCCGGCAGTGAAGAGCTCATGCCCTGTACATACATTTCATTGGTACTGCGTCCCTCAGGCTCGATAAACAGCTGATGACGCTCCTTATTGGCAAAGCGCACAATCTTAGATTCGATAGACGGGCAGTAGCGCGGGCCGACACCCTCGATCATGCCGTTATACATACCGGATAAATGCAGATTATCGCGGATAATTTTATGCGTAGCCTCATTCGTATAAGTCAGATAGCAGGGAACCTGCTCACGTGTTTTGATATCGCTGATAAAGGAAAAGTTGCGCACCTCCTCATCACCGTACTGCGGCTCCATCTTGCTGTAATCCAAGCTGCGGGCATCAATGCGCGCCGGGGTACCGGTCTTGAAGCGCATCAGCTCCACGCCGTTCTCCAGCAGCGAAGCAGACAGCTTCTGCGCACTGCGCAGACCGTTAGGACCGCATTCATAATTAACCTGACCGTAAACAATACGGCCGCGCAGATAAGTACCGGTAGCCAGGATAACGCACTTCGCCTCGAAAATCTCGCCGGTTTCAGCCTCTACGCCAACAACCGCACCGTTTTCCACCAGCAGCTTATCAATCATCAGCTGCTTCAGCTCCAGGTTCTCCTGATCCTCAACAATCTTTTTCATCAGCGTGTGATAAAAAGGCTTATCCTCCTGACCGCGCAGAGCATGTACGGCATAGCCCTTACCGGTATTCAAAAGACGCATCTGGATACATGCCAAATCCGCACTTATACCCATCTGACCGCCCAAAGCATCAAGCTCACGCACAAGATGGCCTTTTGCTGGACCGCCGATAGACGGATTGCACGGCATCAGCGCCACATTATCCAGCGACAGCGTCGCCAGCAGCGTCTTGCCGCCCAGGCGGGCAGCAGCCAGCGCCGCCTCCACACCTGCGTGGCCGGCGCCAACGACAATTACATCAAATGTATCTGTAATATAACTCATCTTAATAGACCTCTTAAAAATATATGTATTAGTGAACGCACAACAAAATTTTTCATTGCAGAGCGATACGTTAATTGCGTCGCCATACGCCCCCCTTCCGCCTCGCTTCACTCGGCACCTTCGCTATACTAAGACCCATTTTTCATGTAATGAAAAATGCTGGTCGTGTTATACTCGAAGAGTGCAAGGGGCAGGCAAGAGAGTTCATAGAACACAATTAGCTTAAAGCTCTAACAAGCAATTAATATATCGTGTAAGGAATAGCAATTTTAGCAAATGAGTGTCTGGTACCATAGAAGTGTCGCAACTGTTTGAGCGCTAAGCCAACTACTTTAGCATAAATTCTTTGCATAGCGCAAGTTTTGCGGCACTTCGTCCTGGTTCCACACGAAATTTGCGTTGTGCCCTATGGCACGGGAAAATTGCTGCTGACTGGAACGATATTTAATTGCGGCGCACAACCCCCTTCCGCCTCGCTACGCTCGGCACCTTCCCCGAGGGGCAGGCAAGAGGGTTAGCAGAACACAATTAGCTTAAAGCTCTAACAAGCAATTAATATATCGCTTACACAACCCTCAGTCATCGCCTACGGCGATGCCAGCTCCCTTGACGCTAAGACTCAGTTTGTCGCAAGCTATGCGCCGCGAGAAACTGCTAGTCGTGCTAATGTCGCTTTGCGACGCAGGGAGCATATAAAAGTTCATAGTAATAACCAAAGTTAAAACTTCGCAATAATATTATATCTTCCCTGAAAGGGAAGGTGGCTGCGAGCTTCAGCGAGCAGACGGAAGGGTTGCGTCGCTTCCCCCTACTTACCGATACAGAACCGCTCAAAAATCTCATTGATAATCTCATCCTGCACCGTATCACCCGTAATCTCCCCTAACAGGTCAATCGCCGAGCGCACATCAATCACAATACAATCATACGGCAAATAATCCTGCGCCGCAGCCTCTGCATCCTGCAGACCAGCCAGCGCCTCACGCAGCAAACGCTCCTGACGCGCATTCTGAATATAAGCACCATCCTCCAGCGTACCCTTGCTGCCGTAAACATAGCTCTTCAGCCAAGCAGTAAACGCCTCAATACCAACCAGAGTCTTGGCAGAAAGCGTCATCACCTTATCAGCGCCAAAGCGCTCTCGCAGCTGCGCCAAATCAACCTGCTGCGGCAAATCGCTCTTATTCACAATCACCACACAGGGCTTGCCGGCCGCAGCCTCTAAAATCGCCTCATCCTCATCCGTCAGACCCTCGCTGCCGTCAATCACACAGATAACCAGCTCCGAATCCGCCAACAGCTGACGGCTCTTCTCCACACCGATTTTCTCCACAAAATCATCGGTAGCACGAATACCCGCCGTATCAGCCAGCACCAACGGCACACCGTCAAGCAGCAGCTGCTCCTCAATAACGTCACGCGTCGTACCGGCATACTGCGAAACAATAGCACGCTCCTCCCGCAGCAAAGCGTTCAGCAAGCTCGACTTGCCCACGTTCGGACGGCCAACAATAGCTGTACGCAGGCCCTCGCGCAAAATCTTGCCCGTATATGCATGCGCCAGCAAATGCTCAATCCCGCTGCAGACAGTGCTCAAACTCTCCTGCACCCTGCCATAGGTAACATCCTCGATATCCTCCTCCGGATAATCAATCACAGCCTCCAGATTAACAACAATATCCACAAGCTGCTTACGCAAAGTGCGCAGCTCACCTGCCAGCTGTCCCTGCTGCTGACGCGCAGCCAGCTTCAGGCTCGCCTCACTGCGCGAACGGATAATATCCATAACCGCCTCAGCCTGCGTCAGATCAATCCTGCCGTTTAAAAACGCACGCTTCGTAAACTCGCCGGCCTCCGCCGGACGCGCACCGGCTACAAAAGTCAGCTGCAAAATCTTCTTCAGCGGCTGTACACCGCCGTGGCACTGGATTTCCACCACATCCTCCGCCGTATAGGAACGGGGAGCACGCATATACACCGCCAGCACCTCATCTACAAGGCTGCCGTCCGTATCATAAACATGGCCATAAGCAAGCGTATTCACAGGATATGCACCAAGCGCCTTGCCGGAGGCCGCCTTAAACAAGGTCTCACCCACCGCCAACGCCTTTGGTCCGCTAATACGCACAATACCTACAGCACCTTCTCCAAGAGCCGTAGTAACAGCACTAATCGTATCCTCAGCCATATGACCCTCCTTCTTTTATCTGTACTGCATAAAAAAGCTCAGTACGGAAAAAAGGCTGCCGCAAATAAGCCTCTGATTAACTTAACGCGACAGCCTTGCTTTTTATTTTATTTTTTCAGCTCAATAACCACATGACGATAAGGCTCATCGCCCTCGCTCAGGGTAGTAACACGACGGTCACCCTGTAATGCCATATGGATAATCTTGCGTTCGTGCGGATTCATAGGCTCCAGGGCTACGCGCTCACCAGTACGTTTAACCTTATCTGCCAGACGTGCTGCCAGACGGTTAAGAGTTTCGATACGGCGGTCGCGGTAATCCTCAACGTCAATGATTACACGCACACGCTCGTTGCTATTCTTGTTAGCAACAAGATTGGTCAGGTATTGCAAGCTGTCTAAGGTCTGTCCATGCTTGCCGATTAAAATACCCATATCATCACCATGCAGGCGGAAGGTAACGCTGCCGTCATTTTTGTTGATGAATTTTTCCATAGCAACCTCAATATGCATAGCATTAAAGATTTTCTGCAAAAATTCCTTAGCAGCAGCAACTGCCTCATCACTTACATTGTATTTACGCGGTTCGCGGTTCTGACGTTCGCGACGCTCGCTCTTTAAAGCATTCAGCGCTGCGATAGCATCATCAACTGCATCATCCTTAGCATCTGCAGCCTTCTTCTTGAAATCCTCGGCAGCTACAGCTGCATCGGCCTTCACAGCATCAGCCTTTTTGGCCAAAGCACCGGCAGCTACGGTTGCAGCCACCTTTACTGCAGCTACAGCGTCGGCAGCAGCCTCGCTGACGGTTTTTTCAGCAGCGGGTGCAGCTTCGGCAGTTTTTTCTGCCTCTGCTTCTGCAGGTTTAACGCTTACGCGTACACGGGCATCCTTACGGCCAAAGCCTAAAAAGCCCTTTTTTGCTTCCTCTAATACTTCAACAACAGCCTGGTCGGCAGTAACATTCAGTTCTGCCAAAGCTGCTGCAACAGCTTCGTCCACGCTCTTACCGGTCTTCTCAACAAAAGCCATCTTTACCAACTCCTATACGCTTACACGCTTATTTAGCAGCAGCTCTGTTCATAATAGACTGCTGTGCAATCTGCATAATATTCATAACAACCCAGTACAGTACCAGACCTGCCGGGAAGGTCAAGCTGATATAACCGATGAACAGAGGCATGAAGTACATCATCATCTTGTTCTGTGCACCGCCGCCGTTTGCCGGCATAGTCTGCTTGGTCTGAATAAAAGTAGTTAATGCGGAAAGCACCGGCAGAACATAGGTCGGGTCTGCCTTGGAAATATCAGCCAGCCACAAAAAGCTGGTAACGATTTCCGGATGTGCTGCATAGTTGTAGTCACGGATACCGTAGAAAATACCAATCATAATCGGCATCTGGATGAGCAGCGGCAGACAGCCTGCCAGCGGATTAACGCCTTCGCTCTTATATAAATTAGCCAGCTCCATATTCAGGCGCTGTTTATCATCCTTATATTTTTCCTGTAAAGCCTTCATTTTCGGCTGAATTTCCATCATAGCCTTAGTTGACTGAATCTGCTTTTGAGTCAGCGGATACATAATCAGCTTAATAATAATGGTCATTAACACAATAGCCAGGCCAAGGTTCGGTATACCGACGCTCTCAGTAAAATTGTAGAGCACAGTTAACACCTGTTGTACGATATTAGCGAGAAAATCCAAGATATCACTCCTTAAAAAACAAAGTGTTATAGCTTAATAGTATGCTTATGGCACAGGGTCATAACCGCCCGGATGAAAAGGATGACATTTTGCGATACGCTTAATCGCCAGCCACGTTCCCTTCACAGGACCCTTCTTCTGAATCGCTTCAATAGCATACGCTGAACATGTAGGATAAAACCTGCAGGTCGGCGGTTTCAGCGGTGATATAAAAATCTGGTAGAATCTTATACACAAAATCAGTAACCTGCTCATAGCCTTCTATCCTTATTACTGCAGCAGAGCTGCTCTTTTTGCCAGTCTTAAAAATACACGCTCAAAAGTCTTGTAATCAGCCTTTGTCAGCTTCTTTCGAGCTACCCAGACTATATGGTAACCCTTTTTGAGTTCTGCCTTATGCATGCGGAATACTTCACGCATCAGACGCTTGACACGGTTGCGCACCACAGCACAGCCCAATTTCTTGCCTACCGCCAGACCGATTTTTATATCTTCGCCCTGATCCGGGAGAATATAAAAAACCGACATAGCATCGACAACAGTGCGTCCCTTTACATAGACAATCTGAAAGCTTTTCTTCGATTTAAGTCGATTTAATTTTTTTAAAGTAAACTTTTTCTTTTGCATCAAATGCACACCTGCCCGCATGGAAAAAATAGGCCACTTGCGCGGCCTATTTTATAATGTTATGCAGACAATTTCTTTCTGCCTCTAGCACGTCTTCTTTTGAGAACTTGACGACCGCCCAAAGTTTTCATTCTTTCTCTGAAACCATGAGTTCTTTTTCTTCTGAGATTGTTAGGTTGAAAAGTACGCTTCATTCAGTATTCCCTCCTTATCCACCGCAAAATTTTATCAATTTCTAATTTATGTGAATATTGATAGCTGTTATTTGCTCTACCAACGCAGTAACAATGCGCCTTCATCAGCACGTACTGCACCACGCAAGGTATTACTAACTTATTATATGGGAAAATAAAAACTTCGTCAAGTAAAAACAGCCATTTTTCTGCCATCTCAGAAATTTTTCTTGAAAATTTGCGAAGTTATCCACAGTCTGATAAAATATATGTGTATATCTAGCTTCACTTAAACCGGCGCTTACACCGCCCTTCCGCGGGCAATGCAGGCTGTCGTTTTTATTTTTCTAAAATCAGCGAGAAAGGATGTATCTATATGAATTCCTATGATTTAGCGGAAATCTGGGTCAGATGTAAGGACAAATTAAAGGAATCCTTTAATGAAAAAGTCTTTAATGTCTGGATTAAGCCGATTATGCCGTTAGAGGTGACAGATACCTACTATAAAGTAGCTGTCAAAAACGACTTCTTTAAAACAATGCTGGAGGAAAACTACGCTCAGGTTATCGAGGGTGTCCTGGCCGGCATTATGAGCAAAAATATTAAGCTCATCATCGAAACCATGGACAACGGCAGCAGCGGATCGGAAGCAGCTGAAGAAATGCCGGCTGTACCTGCCAAGCGCGAACAACAGCAGCTGTTTAATGAAAACACCTCTGTGCAGCAGCCCGATGAAAGCAACCTGAACCCCAAATACGTTTTTGAAACCTTCGTTATCGGCAACTCCAACCGCTTCGCCCATGCGGCAGCGCAGGCAGTAGCCAATGACCCGGCACACGCCTACAACCCGCTTTTCCTGTACGGCGGCGTTGGTCTGGGCAAAACACACTTAATGCACGCTATCGGCAACCGCATTAAGCAAAACAACCCCAGCATGAAGGTACTCTACACCTCCAGTGAAAAATTCACCAATGAAATCATCAATTCCATCCAGAACAAAACTACTGAGGCCTTCCGCCAGAAATACCGCAATATTGACTGCCTGATTATCGACGATATCCAGTTTCTGAAGGGCAAGGAGCAGACGCAGGTAGAATTCTTCCATACATTTAATGCACTGAAGGATGCCGATAAACAGATCATCATCTCCAGTGACCGTCCTCCGCGCGAAATCGAAACCTTAGAGGACCGCCTGCGTTCCCGTTTTGATCAGGGCCTCACAGCAGATATCCAAACTCCGGACCTGGAAACACGTATGGCTATCCTGCGTACCAAGGCCGCATCGGACAATATAGTCCTGCCGACCGAGGTCATCACCCTGCTGGCCACCAACATCGCCACCAACATCCGTGAAATTGAGGGCGCCTACAATAAAATAGTAGCATACACCTCCCTCATGCACATGCCCATTACCGTAGAAACCGCACAAAAGGTTCTTTCCGACATGGGCAACGATATCAAAACAAGAACCATCACATACGAAGGCATCATCAAGGTTGTCGCCGATCACTACAATGTTAAGCAGGACGAGCTGTTCAACAAAAAGCGTACCCAGAACATTGCCTTCCCGCGTCAGGTAGCTATGTATCTTTGCCGTGAGCTGGCAGATTTATCCTATCCGCGTATCGGCGAGCTCTTCGGAGGACGTGACCACACGACCGTTATCCATGCTTACGAAAAAATAAGTAACTTCAAAAACAGTAACCTCGCCTTCCAAAACGAGCTGCAGGAAATCATCGAAATCCTGCGGCAATAACAGTTAAAAAGTTATCCACAAAAACTGTTGATAACTCACCCTCAAGCTGTGTATAACTTTTAGGCATAAGTTGATAAAATTTCAGCCTGTAGATTGTGTGTATATTATTTCCCGGTTATCAACAACCTTATATACATGGGAAATAATACATCACAGCTAAGCTCAAAGCACTTTTCCCCACAACTAACAGGCCCTACTACTACGTCGACTACTTTTTATATATTATAACAGTATTAAAAAACCAAGGAGGACTGTGAACAAATGATAATTTCCTGTAATACCAACAGCTTAAATAAAGCAATTCAGACAGTTCAAAGAGCAATTATTTCCAAGCCAAGCACACCTATCTTTTCCGGTATCCATGTTATTGCAACAGATAATAAGCTGGAAATACAGGCTATGGATTTAAACATGGCTATTTCCTGCACCATTGATGCAGAAATTAGCGAACCGGGGGAAATAGTTGTTTCTGCAAAGCATTTTGCCGACCTTATCCGTAAATTACCTGCTGAAAGCCTGACCATCAGCAAAAATGAAGAAAAGCACTCTATCAAGGTAAGCTCCGGAAAATCCGAATATCAGCTCTTCTTAATGAATGAAGATGATTATCCTAAATTTCCCACCTTTGATGCAGACAGAACCATTGCTCTTGATGACAGCATGATTAAAGAGCTGATTAAAAAGACTATCTTCTCCTGCTCTACCGATGAAGCAAGACCTCTGTTCACCGGTATTCTGGTAGAAGCTAAAGACGGCAAAATTACCTTCGTCGGCACCAATACCCATCGTCTGGCTATCAAATCTCTGCCCTATGAGGGAAATGAAGAGCTCAGCATGATTATTCCGTCCAAGGTTCTGGGCGAAATTTCCCGTAACCTTACAGGTGAAGTACAGCAGCAGGTACTTATTTCCCTGCTCAATAATCAGATTATGGTTGTTATCGATAATATAGTTATTGTTTCCCGTCTGATTGAAGGTCAATTCCCTGATTATCGCCGTGTTATTCCGCCGAAATTCGCTCTGACCAGCAAGGTAAACATCAAAGAGCTTGCCGGCGCTGTTGAGCGTGTAGCTCTCTTTTCTACAGACGGTGATTACAGTATCATCAAAATGAGCGTAGCTGCCGATGAAATTACTATTACCAGCAGCAGCCCGGATGTCGGTACCGGCCTGGAGGTTGTTTCCTGCCAGACTGTCGGTGACCCGCTGAATGTTGCCTTTAACGCAAAATATATTCTGGATATCCTGAAGAACCTGGAAGCAGAGGAAGCTGTTTTGTCCATGAATACCTCTCTCAGCCCGGTATGCGTTACCTGTGCCGATGAACCGGATTACACCTACATCGTGACACCGGTACGTGTTGTTTTCTAAGGAGCGGCATTATGCAAAAAGAAACTGTAGAAATCACAACAGAATTTATTACTATGGATAAGCTGCTGAAGTTTTCCGGTGTTGCAGATACCGGAGGCCAGGCATTTCTGATGGTTGAAGATGGCGTTGTCCGCCTGAACGGCCAGCTGGTAACGGAAAAACGTAAAAAAGTACATCCCGGCGATGTAGTAAATATTGATGACCAGATAGAGCTGACCGTTGCCAAAGAAGCTTAATGAAGATCAACAGTCTTTATGCGGTTAATTTCCGCAACTATGAAAGCTGCAGCCTGCAGCTTTCATCTATGATTAATGTTTTTTACGGGCAGAACGCCCAAGGAAAAACTAATCTGCTGGAGGCTATTTTTTACAGTGCCTTCGGTATGTCGCACCGTACCTCCGCCGAAGAGGAAATGCTGAAAATGGGTGCCGACGCTATGGCCGTAGGCGTGGAATACGCCAGCTTCAGCGGCAGCCATGAGGTAAAAATCAAAAAGTACCGTCAGCATGAGCGCTGGCAGAAGGAAATATTGCTCGACGGTGCGCGCGTGCGTCCCAAGGAGCATTACGGTGCCCTGAATGCGGTGATGTTTTCGCCGGAGGACCTGCAGCTGGTCAAGGGCGAGCCTGCATTGCGGCGCCGCTTCTTTGATATGCAGATTGCCCAGACTGATCCTGTCTACTACGATTTGCTGCTGAAGTATAACCGTGTTCTGCAGCAGCGCAACCGCCTTTTGAAGGAGCTGCGCGATAACGGCGGCAGTCCTGAGGTATTGCAGCCCTGGAACGAGGAGTTCATCCGTCTGGCGGCAGCTATTGTACGCAGACGTTTGGCAGCGTTGGGCAAGCTGCAGGCTATTGCCGGAGAGATTTATTCATCCATTACTAAGGGCAGCGAAATGCTGCAGGTGCGTTACGAGCAGAAGGCCAACAACAGTACTTTGCTCTATCCGCAGTCTGCCGCGGAGGATTTTTACCGTGAGCAGCTGTCGGAGCGTCAGCGCCTTGATATCCTGCGCGGCAATACGGGTATCGGGCCCCACCGCGATGATTTGCAGCTATTGCTCAACGGTCTTTCCTTGCGGGCTTTCGGCTCACAGGGGCAGCAGCGCAGCGGTGCTCTGGCACTGAAGCTGTCGCAGCTGCAGTATGTCAAAAATGAGTTGGGCGAATTCCCCGTCCTGCTTTTGGATGATGTCATGAGTGAGCTTGATAACAGCCGCCGCGCTCAGCTGCTGCTGTTTATTGACGGCAGAGTGCAGACCTTTATTACAGTAAATGACCGCGAGCTGATACCGGAGCTCGCCGGCAATGCTTACTTTAAAATTTCCGGTGGCAGTATAAGCGAGGCCTGATTATGTATGCTGAGAATTTAGAGGCTGCGGAGGAGGTTATCCGTCGTTTGTTTGATCCGCGCCGTACCTATAAAAAGGCTTATATTTCGCCGGAAATCAAGCTGGCCTATCTGCAGCATTATCTGGAAAGCAGATGGACGGAGATTGTTGGCGAAAATCTGGCGCGCAGCTGTGCTATCGAAAAAATCAGCGGCAGCGAGCTTTATGTGCGCACGGCCAACAGCATGCTGGCCAACGAGCTGTATATGATGCAGCAGCTGTTTCTGCAAAAAATCAACTCCTTTTTGCTGGGACGCGTGCTGATCAAAAAGGTTTATTTTCATACCGGCAGCTTTTTCAGAAAGCAGCAGCAAAAGGAAAAGCAGGCCGAGCCGCCTGCCCCGCCTGCGGAATATACCAAATGCCCCGTATGCGGTGCCCAAATGCGCAAGGGCCTGGATATGTGCAGCGTCTGCGAGCGCGAGCAGCGCGAGGAGCTGCGCAGCAAGCTGGCGGAGCTGCTGCGGATTCAGCCCTGGCTGAAGTATGAAGATTGTCTGGCCTACTATAAATGTGATAAAATATTATTTACGGCTGTAAAGGAAAACTTACAAAGCTACTATTTTGAACTGGTGCGCTGCGGCTTTGCCGATAAGAAGGAAAGTTTGCTGGCGGTAATGTTTCTGCTGGAAAAGCAGCCTGAGGATATTACCCTTGCACTGTATGAAAATGCTTTGACTTATTTAAGGAGGGATCAGGGTGTATCTGCATTTGGGAGTAGATTACATGGTAAAAAACAGTGAAATAATCGCTATTTTTAATTTGAATCACCCTCAGTCAGTGGTTTATGACGATTTCGTCAAGAAGTACGGCTCCCGCTATAAGGTTGTCGATGCTTCCGGCGGCGAAGGCTATTACAGCTGCGTTCTGACCAATGATACGATGTATTTGTCCTCGATTTCTTCGGTGACTTTGAAAAAACGCGCTGAAACAGGTTTTCTGGACGGCGCTGCCTATACTAATTTAGAAATTTTAAAACGGAGGTAAATATGACCCAGGATATTGATATTGAAGAAGCTACAGCGGTCAAGGGTAACTATAACGCGGAACAGATTCACGTTTTAGAGGGCCTGGAGGCTGTACGCAAAAGACCTGCTATGTATATCGGCAGTACGTCATCCCGCGGTCTGCACCATCTGGTGTATGAGGTTGTGGACAACAGTATTGACGAGGCTTTGGCCGGCTACTGCAGTGATATCAAGGTAATTATCCATAAGGATAACAGCATTACGGTTATCGATAACGGCCGTGGCATTCCCGTGGATATGATGAAAAAGGAAAAGAAGCCTGCTGTTGAGGTTATCATGACAGTATTGCATGCAGGCGGTAAGTTCGGTGACGGCGGCTATAAGGTTTCCGGCGGTCTGCATGGTGTCGGTGTTACCTGCGTTAACGCTTTGAGTGAGCACATGGAGGTTGAGGTGCGCCGCGGCGGCAAATGCTACGGCATTGAGTTTGCTAAGGGCAAAACCTCGAAAAAGCTCTATGAAAAGGGCGATTGTGAAACTACCGGTACCACAGTACATTTCAAACCGGATGCTACCATTTTTACGGAAACGGAATACAGCTATGATACTCTGCGTCTGCGTATTCGAGAGCTGGCCTTTTTGAATAAGGGCATTACTATTTCCCTGACCGATGAGCGTGCGGAGGATAAGAGTGAAACCTTCCATTTCGCCGGCGGTATTATCGAATACGTTGAATTTATGGATAAGGATAAGGATAAAATTAATCCGAAGCCGATTTATCTGGAGGGTGAAAAGAACGCTGTTATCGTTGAGGTTGCAATGCAATATTGCGATACCTACAGCGAGAATATTTTTACCTATGTCAACAACATCAACACCGAGGAAGGCGGTACTCATCTCAGCGGCTTCCGTAAGGCGTTGACCCGCACAATTAATGCTTATGCGCGTAAAACCAATATGCTCAAAGAAAACGAGGATGCGTTGAGCGGTGATGATGTACGTGAGGGTTTAACTGCAGTTCTGAGCCTGAAGGTGCAGAACCCGCAGTTTGAAAGCCAGACGAAGATTAAGCTGGGCAACAGCGAGGTTATGCCTATCGTTGATAACTTGGTCGGTGATACTTTGGCCGAGTTTATGGAGGAAAATCCGCAGGTTGCCAAAAAGCTGGTGGAAAAGGCTATTATTGCTGCACGCGCCCGTCTGGCAGCACGCAAGGCACGTGAGCTGACACGCCGTAAGAACGCTATGGATCTTGGCGGACTTCCCGGCAAGCTGGCTGACTGCAAGAGCCGTAACGTTGAGGATACCGAGATTTATCTGGTCGAAGGTAACTCCGCAGGCGGCAGTGCCAAACAGGGACGTAACAGTGATTTCCAGGCTATTTTGCCGTTGCGCGGTAAAATCCTTAATGTTGAAAAGGCACGTCTTGATAAGGTGCTGAGCAGTGAAGAAATCCGCAATATGATTACTGCCTTTGGCTGCGGTATCGGCGATGACTTCAATTTGGACAAGGCACGTTATGGCAAGATTATTATTATGACAGATGCCGACGTCGACGGTGCGCATATCCGTACGCTGCTGTTGACCTTCTTCTACCGTTATATGCAGCCCTTGATTAAGGAAGGCCATGTGTTTATTGCACAGCCGCCGCTGTATTTAATCCGTAAAAACCAGAAGCAGCATTACTACGCTTACAGCGATGAAGAATTGCAGCAAATCCTCGACGAGGTTGGCCGCGATACTAACCCGTATGTACAGCGTTACAAAGGCTTAGGCGAGATGAACCCCGGCCAGCTGTGGGAAACAACTATGGATCCTGCTGCACGTACTATTCTGCAGGTTCATCTAGAGGATGCTGCGGAAGCAGACCGCATTTTCTCCATTCTGATGGGCGATAAGGTTGAGCCGCGCCGTCAGTTTATCGAGGACAATGCGAAGAAGGTTCGTAACCTGGACTTGTAAGCCTGATTGTTGCATAAAAAGAGGTGCTTAAAATGGTTAAGATAAAAAAAGGACTTTCCGATGTAGATATGCTGAAGGGCTTCAGCGAGGAGCTGACTTTTGAAAACGGCATGTATGCTGATGAAAAGGTTAAGCAAAGCAAATTGAAAGGTGCTAAGGCACCTGCTAAAAAGGAGCTGCTGCTGCCGGAAGATGCACAGGAGCGCCTGAATCGTTTTCTTCTAGAAATCAGCATGGAATGGCTGAAAAACAAGAATGGTGACTGCACCTGGAAGGTTCTTAAGGAAAACGGCCAAATTGTGATTAAGCCTGTCGCTGTAGCGAAAAAATAATGGCTGACAAGCTTTTTGTACTGCCTGAGCTGGAGCTGCGTGTAATGTTTCACGTGAAACATCACGCTGCTGCTCTTTTCCCTGCTGACACTTTGCTGGTGGTTGCAGGCGGACGCAGACCAAAAACTGAGTGGCTGCACAGCATTAGCAGCGGCAAGAAAATTTACTGCGCCGACCGCGGCGCTGAGTATTGCCTTGCAGCCAGCTGTGTGCCGGCGGAGCTGTTCGGTGACTGCGACAGCTCGTCACAGGCTGTTTATCAGCAGGCGCGCGCTGCAGGTACTGCGGTGCACAGCTTCAATCCCGCCAAGGATGATACCGATTTACAGCTTTTGCTGCACAATCTGCCTGAGGGAGATATTCTTGCCAGCGGCATCTGGGGCGGACGCTTCGACCATTTATACAGCAACGTCTATACTCTGCTGGGAGTAAAAAAGCAGCGTGACTGCCGTGTTATACTGGCGGATGACAAGGAATTTATGCTGCTGCTGACAGAGGGCGAAAGCGTAGAGCTGAAGCTGCAGGCAGCGGCGGAAGCTGTTTCATTGCTGCCCTTAAGCGAAAGCACGACAGTAGATTTTACTGGCGTGCGCTGGCCCTTGCAGCAGGCAACGCTGCGTCAGCTCTATCCTTATGCTATCAGCAATGAGGTGCTGGAAGGTGCCGAAAAAATCTGCTGCACCTGTCACAGCGGTGCTTTAGGACTCTATATCCGTTGGGCGGAAGGCAGTAAATAGTTAAAAGTGAATAGTGAATAGTAAGCAGTTATTAGTAAATAGTGTATAGTGAAGGTCGTCAGCATTATATACCGGCAACCTAAAGCTAACTACTAACAACTAACCACTACGCACCGGAATGAGGGGATTTTTTTGGAAACTTTTGTGGCGAATTTAGATGCAACGACAGTTATTTTCCTGATAGTTTCAGGCTTTATAGCTTCGTTTATTGATTCAACAGTTGGCGGCGGCGGTTTAATTTCCACCCCTGCCCTGTTGAGCCTGGGCTTGCCTGTTCCCTATGCTTTGGGAACAAACAAGCTGGCAGCCTCTATCGGCTGCTTTACCAGCGTGCTCTCCTTTTGGCGCGCCGGTAAAATAAAAAAGGCAGCCTTTACGCTGATGCCGCTTTCCTTTATCGGTTCAGCCTTAGGTGCCTACGTAGTTTATCTGCTGCCGGAGCAGCTGATGAAAAATATCATCGTCGTGCTTTTGGTTGCTGTTGCTGTTTATACCTATCGCCGTAAGGATTGGGGCGATGCCGGTACGATAGAAAAGCTTGGTATGCAGGCTTTAATCGGTGCCATCGTCATGGCGTTTGCCATGGGCTTTTATGATGGCTTCTTCGGTCCCGGTACAGGCTCCTTCCTGATTTTTGGCTTTTTATATTTGGGCTATGACTTTGTAACGGCTGCCGGTAATGCCAAGGCGTTGAATTTTGCCAGCGGCGTTGGTGCTCTTGTATCCTTCGCTGTTAGCGGCACAATTATCTGGAGCTACGGCCTGATTATGGCTGCGGCAATGATTGCCGGTGCTGTTGTCGGTACCCGTCTGGCGATTAAAAAGGGTGATTCCTATGTGCGTCCCTTGTATTTACTGGTTACTACCCTGCTGATTGGCAAGCAGGTTTATGAGATATTATTAAAATAACCTGTGCTGAGGCACTCTGCCCCGGTTATCTGGTTGTGATATTGTTTTTTGTAAAGGAAAGGTGATAAAGTGGATTTAGAAAATACCACTGGTAAAGTTCTTCCCGTATATATCGAAGAGGAAATGCAAAAATCCTATATCGATTATGCGATGAGCGTTATCATCCAACGTGCTTTACCTGATGTCCGCGATGGTCTGAAGCCTGTACATCGCCGTATTTTATACGCAATGCAGGAAGCAGGCATGACTCCGACGAAGCCCTATAAAAAATCCGCTCGTATCGTCGGTGACGTTTTAGGTAAATATCACCCTCATGGTGATATTTCTGTATATGATGCAATCGTGCGCCTGGCGCAGGATTTCTCTACCCGCTATCTGATGGTAGACGGCCATGGTAACTTCGGCAGTATTGACGGCGACAGTCCGGCAGCAATGCGTTATACCGAGGTACGTATGGCTAAAATTGCTGAGGCAATGCTCGAGGATATCGAAAAGGATACAGTTGATTTTGTACCTAACTATGATGAATCCTTAAAGGAGCCCAGCGTACTTCCTTCTAAGGTCCCTGCTCTGCTGATTAACGGCAGTGCCGGTATTGCGGTAGGTATGGCTACTAACATTCCGCCGCACAATCTGTGCGAGGTTGTTAACGGCCTTGTTATGCTGATTGATAACCCTGATGTAGAAATTCCGCAGCTGATGACGGCTATCAAAGGCCCTGACTTCCCAACCGGTGCCTGCATTTTGGGCAAGGAAGGCATTACCAGCGCTTATAACACCGGCCGCGGCGTAGTAAAAATCCGCGCCAAGGCTGAAATTGTGCCTGCCAACAAGGGCAAGCACCATATCGTTATTACCGAAATCCCCTACCAGGTTAATAAAGCTAACCTGATTAAGGATATTGCTAACCTGGCTAAGGACGGCGTAATCGAAGGCATTACTAAGGTTGATGACTTCTCCAGCCTTAAAGACGGCATGAAGATTGTTGTTGAGCTTAAGAGTGATGCTGTACCTGACGTTGTTCTCAACCGTCTGTACAAGCATACCGCCCTGCAGAGCTCCTTTGGTATCATCATGCTGGCGCTGGTTAACGGCCAGCCGCGTGTCCTGAACCTTAAGCAGGTGCTGGAATACTATCTGGAGCACCAGAAGGACGTTATTACCAGACGTACACGCTACGAGCTGGGCAAGGCTAAGGACAGAGCTCACATCTTAGAGGGCTTGAAGATTGCCCTGGATAATATTGATGCTGTAATCAGCACCATCCGCGGCAGCGCAACAGCAGAAATTGCCCGCACCGCTTTGATGGAAAACTTTAAACTGAGCCAGCGTCAGGCACAGGCTATTCTGGATATGCGTCTGCAGCGCCTGACCGGCCTGGAGCGCAAGAAGATTGACGAAGAATATGCCGACCTGCTGGAAACTATTGACTGGCTGGAAAGCGTATTGGCAGATGAGCATAAGGTTATGAACATTATCAAGGAAGACCTGCAGGAAATGAAGAAGCGCTTTGGCGACGAGCGTCGTACCGAAATTTCTATCGACAGCTCCGAAATGGATATCGAGGATCTGATTGCCGAAGAGGATATCGTTGTAACCATCAGCCATCAGGGCTACATCAAACGCCAGACTTTGGATAACTTCCGCAGCCAAAAACGCGGTGGCGTAGGCAAAACCGGCGGCAGCGGCAAGAAGATTGATGATTCAGCAGAGCATCTCTTCCTCTCCACTACTCACCATAACATTCTCTTCTTTACCAACCGTGGCCGTGTATATCGCCAGAAGGGCTATGAAATCCCGGAAGCAAGCCGCACTGCCAAGGGCACAGCTATTATCAATCTGCTGGCACTGATGCCTGGTGAAAAGATTACAGCTGTTATTCCGGTGAAGGAATTCAGAGAAGAGCAGTACATGTTTATGGCTACCAATAAGGGTACTGTCAAGAAAATCAACCTCAAGGATCTGGAAAGCGTCCGCAAAAACGGCATGATTGCTATTAATCTGGACGATGATGAGGACCTGATCGGTGTAGAGCTGACTGACGGAAACAGCGAAATTATTTTGGCAACCCGTAACGGTATTGCCATCCGCTTCGATGAGCAGGATGTACGTACCATGGGACGCACCGCGCACGGTGTAAAGGGTATTTCCCTTAACTACGGCGATGAGGTTGTAGCTATGGACAGCGTTTCCGATGAGGATTCCGAGGTACTGACGGCAACCGAATTCGGCATGGGCAAGCGTACTGAGGTTAAGGAATACCGTAAGCAGACTCGCGGCGGCAAAGGTATCATCAACATGAAGATTACCGAAAAAACCGGTCTTGTGATTGGTATGAAGGTTATTAACCCGGCGCAGGAAATCATGATGATTACCGCGGCCGGTCTGATTATCCGTACCGATGTGGACCAGATTTCCCAATATGGCCGTAATACTCAGGGCGTAAAGCTGATGACCTTGAATGATGATGACAAGGTTGTTTCTTTGGCAGCAATCCATCATGAAGAGGATGCTGAATAAATTTGTTTATTTGTTTTAACGTATATGTTTTCTAGAAAATGAAGAGCTTTAATGATTCATTAACAGGTAAATATTTGCGTATTGCCCTCCCCGCTGCGTTGGAGGGCATTTTTATGACCTTTCTGGCTGCGGCTGATTTGATTATGGTAGGCGTATTGGGTGCTAAGGCCATTGCTGCGGTAAGCATTTTTTTGCCGCTGCGCCTGGTGCTGCTGACGGTATCACGCTCACTGGCATCTGCCGTTACGATTCTGACAGCGAATAAATTCGGGTCAGGGAAATATCCTGCTATTAAGGTTTTGCTGCGCCAAAGCTTTACTGTCAGCAGTATCCTGCTTGTAGTGCTGCATCTGCTATTTTACGGCTTTTTTGAGAAGCTGGTGGTGCTGATGGGCGCGCAGAGCGACTATTTGGAGCTGGCACTGGCTTACGGCAATATTGCTGTTGCTGCGGTACTGCTAAACTCCCTGTCACTCTTGTTACAGGGAACCTTGTTAGGCGTAGGCCGGACAAGCGCTATTATGAAAAGCAATATTGTCGGCAATGTAGTGAATATCGTCTGCAATTATTTTCTCATTACAGGCTTTGGCAGCTTTGCCGGCTGGGGTGTGCGTGGTGCGGCAATCAGCACGATTATCGGCTCTCTGTGTACTCTTGGTATCACCGTCTGGATTATGAAGCATGAGGGCTTTTTCAGTGACGGTCTGCTGCAGCTGCCGGACAAAGTATTTTGGCGGGAATTTATGCCGGTATTCGGCGGTGTTTTCAGTGAGCTGGGAGCGGAACGCATCGGTATGTTGGCCTATGGCTGGATGACTGCGCGTCTTGGTACTCTGCCTTATGCAGTACACAGCATTTGCTATAATATCTGTGATTTTTCTTATGATTTTATCTTCGGCTTCGGTAAGGCTAATATGGTGCTTGCCGGGCAGATGCGCGGTGCCGCTGATTATGCAACCTGGAAGCGCTGCCGCAGTATAGGCTTTAAATGGGGCCTGGGACTTTCCGTTGCCTCTTTTATTATCCTGTATGCCGCACGCGTGCCGATTTTCAGCATTTATTCGCAGGATGCGCAGGCACTTGCTCTCAGTGAGACGGTAATGTTCTGGGTGGCAGCAGTTTGCATACCGCAGGGGCATACGATTATTACTGCAGGTATATTGCGTGGCAGCGGCCAGACTACTGCTGTAGCCGTCTATTCCTTTGTGTTGATTACCGTTCTGCGTCCATTGATGACAGCCTTCTTTATCTATTATTGCAAGCTGGGTATTGTTGGCGCCTGGGTACCGATGTTTTTGGACCAGTCGCTGCGCAGTCTGTGCTTTACCTGGAAGGTTATGCGGATACGCGGGCTGAAGGATTTAATAAAATAAATATGCCGTATAAAAAGCAAAGCAGCTTCTGCATCACAGAAGCTGCTTTTGTCGTATAAAAATATAAAATTACTTTGTTGCAAGGTTGCAGCGGACTTTAGTGCTTACTCTGCAAAGCTAGTTCTCAGCTCTTTTTCCGCCAGACGAATGAAGGCACGGATTGCCTCCTCCAGCTGCGGCTGTGGGGTATTTTCTTCCTTGCAGTGAGAAATACCGGGATCGGACTGAGCGAACATCATTACCGAAGGTACAACGGCATTTAGAGGCACGGCATCATGCAGCGGTGCGGAATACATGATGTGTCTTGCACCTGTTTCCTCCTCTACGGCAGCGTTGCAGTCCTCTACCAGCTGTTCATCAAACAGAATCGGTTCAGCATGCCAGATAGGCTCAAACTCTACAGTGAGCTTACCCTCCTGTGCATGCTTCTGCGCCGCAGCCTTGGCTTCTGCAACTATCGTTTGCATTGTTTCCGGCTTAATGCTGCGCTGGTCCAGCGAAATGCGGCAATAGCCAGGAGAAATAGTAGTCAGGTCAGGCTTTACCTCGATATTGCCGACAGTGCAATAGGAATCATATTTAAGCGCAATTTCACGTAAGTCAAGGGTGGTCTGCGCTGCCGCAATAAAGGCATCCTGACGCAGGGCAACAGGAGAACCGCAATGTCCCTGCTGACCGCGGAAGGTGATGTACTGGCGGTTGCAGCCGCAGACGCCGTAAACGCAGGCTACGCTTTTTTTGGCTAAAGCCAGCAGCGGTGCCTGCTCGATGTGCAGCTCCAGGTAAGCTTTAACCGGCAGCTTGGCAAAGGCTGTGTGTGCCTCACCTATTCTGTTGGCATCAAGGCCGTATTCCTGCCAGACATCGCTGAAGCTGCGGCCGTTTTCCTGATGGATTAAGGGTAGCACATCTTTGCTCGTGACAATGCCGCTGACAGAACTGCTGCCAAGACAGCTTTTACCGAAGGCAACACCCTCTTCGTCAGCCCAGCCGACAACGTAAAGAGTTTTGGCAGGCTTTTTATCTGCCAGACCGTAGGCACCGATACCCATGCCTGCTACAACGCCTAAAGCGCCGTCGAGCCAGCCTCCGTCAGGTACGGAATCGAGATGGCTGCCGATAACAATACACTCCTCGCTGGCGCCGGCAAATTTTGCCCAGCTGTTGCCTGCGGCATCTGTCCAGACCTCGGCACCTGCGGCCTGCATCTTTTTAGCAAACCATTCCGTTGCTTTCTTGAATGTAGGTGTCCAGGCAATGCGGTGTGCACCGTCTGCATCAGAGGTTAAGGCTGCCAGCTCCCTGAGATCAGCAACAATGTTTTTTGCTATTTGTTCACGTTTCATATAATGCTCCCTTCCTGCTTCATTAGGCTTTTGCATAGCGGCAAAAGCGTAAAAATCAAGTTTATTATATTTTATTATAGCTTTAAAACCAATTTGTTCCTCTGTTTTATCTGCTCCGATAAGAGCGTTACAGCAAACAAGCATAGGATAGCTTATTTGCATTATATACAAATCGGCGTCAATTTACAAGACGGAATAATGAACCTGCAAAGGTATAGCGAAAATAAAAATAAGCTGCTGCCTTCACTTTTGCTACAAAGAAGGCAGCAGTTTTTTCAGTTACATCGTAGAAAGAATAGAATTAATAAATTTAATTTAATTCATGAACAGCTTGCTTCAGCTGCTCAAGGCCCTGTAATAATAGCACACGAGGGCAGGCAACGTTGATACGTTCAAAGGCTTCTCCCTCTTTGCCGAAGATACCGCCGCCGTCAAGCCAGAGGTGTGCTTTATGCCAGAGCCACTGCTCACGTTCGGCAGCTGTAAGGCCTAAGGCGCTGCAATCAAGCCAAATCAGATATGTCCCCTCAGGCCGGAGCAGCTTAATCTGTGGCAGGTTCTGCTTCAGATAAGCATCAACAAATTCAATGTTATCTTCGATATAAGCCTTAACCTGCTGCAGCCAATCTTCGCCATAAGTGTAGGCTGCCTGGCAGGCAACAAGGCCTAAGGTGTTTACCTGGCTATAGCCTGCTGCCGCTACCTGCTTGCGGAAGCGGCGGCGTAAATTTTTGTTGGGAATGAAGATATTGGATACCTGCAGGCCGGCAATATTGAAGGTTTTGCTGGGAGCAGTGCAGATTACGCAATTTTGCTCATATTGCTTACCTAAACTGGCAAAAACTGTCTGAGAGTTATTTCCCCAGACGAAATCACCGTGAATTTCATCACTTACGGTAATTACACCATGCTTAAGGCAGATATCACCCACTTTTTGCAGCTTAGCGCGAGTCCAAACACGGCCTACGGGGTTATGCGGTGAGCATAAAAGCATCAGCTTAACATTGTTGGCGACGATCTTTTCTTCTAAATCGGCAAAGTCCATTTCATAATGACCGTTTTTCAGAATAAGAGGTGAATTAATCAGCTTGCGCTCATTATCCTCGATAACCTCGCTGAAAGGATAGTAAACCGGTTGCTGTACAAGTACGCCCTCACCGTTTTGGGTGAAGGCCTTTACTGCCATAGCAAGGGCAAAAACTATGCCGGGAGTTTTGGTGAGCCATTCTGCTTTGGGGCTCCAGTTAAAATGCTTAGTATACCAGTCGCGGACAGCGTGAAAATATGCTTCTGTACTTTCGCTATAGCCGAAGATGGCATGCTGGCAGCGTTCAATAAGTGCTTCCTGTATTTCCCGGGCAATAGGAAAATCCATATCTGCCACCCAAAAAGGTAAAACGTCTGCCGGACGGCCACGCTGGATGGCAAAATCGTATTTTAGGCAGTCTGTATTACGTCTGTTGATTATTTTGTCAAAATCATATTTAGTCATAGTCTATCACCAAACTTTATTTGTATAAATTATTTTACTGCAGCGAAGGCTTGCGCCAAATCGTCAATCAGATCCTGCGTTGCTTCAATGCCTGTAGAGAAGCGCAGCAGACAATCCGTAATCCCCTTTTCAGCACATTCTTCGACAGTAAGGTCGGTATGCGTCTGGCGAATCGGATAGGTTATCAGGCTTTCTGTACCGCCAAGGCTTTCGGCAAATTTGATGAGCTTGACGCCTTCCAAAATTTGGCGTGCTGTTTCGGCGCTGTCTACAGCAAAGGAAATCATGCCGCCGAAGCCGGTGGTCTGCGCTTTGTTGATTTCATAACCGGGATGATTTTCCAGACCGGGATATAAAACGTATTGTACACGCGGTTGCTCCTGCAGCCATTTGGCAATGGCAAAAGCGTTTTTCTGGTGCTGCTCCATACGCAGCGGCAGAGTTTTGATGCCGCAGATAACGAGCCAGGCATCAAGTGCTCCCAGACAGGCACCGGTTGCGTCAGTTGCACCGATTTCGTGAGTACATTTTGTTGCAAATTCCATAGTGTCATCTTCTCCTTTCAAGGTCAGGCGGCAAGATACCGGATATTTCATCAGGACTGCCAGAAGCTAGTTTATGCACGTTACTGCATTTTTTCGCTGCCATCTTCTCACCTGTTTAGCATGATATTGTAAATTTTTTACTGTGTGAAACAAAGTCAACAAGCATTGCCTGTGTGATGTTGCTTGATAATTTACATGATAAAGCCTAGTTTGTTAATAGGTAAATTTACACTTTTTATTACATTTTTGGGCGCCATAATGAAGAAATGTAAAATAAAAATAATATTTCTGTTGCAGGGGCCTGAATAGCAGTTGTATAAGTAAGTGAATTGTGTAACATCGTTTACAAATCTACTAAAATATTAGGCTTTAAGAAAAAATTTCCTGTTTGTTGTTGACAGATGCTTTGACAAGTTGTATATTTTTACTCACAAGTTCATATACGAGCGATGAAAAGAAGAGTACGCAAGGAGTACTGCCACAGAGAGCTTCCGTTTGGTGCAAGGAAGCGCAGGAGACTTTGCCGAAGATGGTCTTGGAGCTGATTGGCTGAAGCGTAAGTTTAGGTCGTCCGGGCGCACCCGTTACAGTGCTGAAGTATTAATGGCTTAGTCCGGCGTACTTGAGGAGGCTGCTATCGTGAGGTAGCAGTGAAATTGGGTGGTACCACGAAGTTTGCTTTCGTCCCTTACTGCATAATGAAAATGCGGTATGGATAAACGAAGGCTTTTTTATTTTAGTTTTGCAAAGGAGTGAGGCTGCAGGTCTTTTTTGCTTGTGCGCACAGTATCTCTTTTTATGTTTAGGAAGGTCTACGCTTGTTTTAATTGCTAAAGCTATATAGATATGCTAAAATGAATGTATTGCAAGGAGATGATTATTTTGATGTATCTATTTTTAACATTAGATGATAATACTTAAATAGTACATTCAGAAATGCGTAATGACGGAATAGTAAAAGTTTATTTAGAGGTAAATGATGAAAAAACAAGATTATAAATTAGAAATTTATAAATTACTGGATTTAGAATTGGATGATTCTTCATTAGATACGAAAATTCAATTTGTAAAAAAGGTTTTGATTGACTATCAGAAAGATCATGAAGATCAATATGATGTTGCTAATAAAGGAAAACCATGGACTGACGAACAATTAAAAATTATTTTATCTGATGCACCTACTAAAGAGAATTGTGCAAAATATGCTGTATTGTTTAAAAGAGGTTATGGGAGTATAGAGCAAATTTATCGATGGGCCGCTACACCAATAAACAGTTTGGAAGGAAAAGGACGAAGTAACGATTCTTTTGTTTTACAGATAAAAAAAGTTGCTAGGCAAATAGGACTTAGAGGTTAATATTTATTAACTCAAACTTCCCACACCGAAAATCAGTTTTCAAAGGTCTATTGGCTTTTTACGTGTGGGAAGTTTGAGGTAGTAATCGCAAAACTTCTTGAGATTGTAATACTGGCTATGAATAAAAGAGTGTACTAAGTCGCAAAATAGCTTAGTACACTCTTTGTAATATATACGATATACTTTTTACCACCCTACTCCAATCCAGGGTCCGTGGTGATGGCCGCCGCCGATGCCGATACCTATGCCGATCGGGAAGTTCCAGCCACCCCTGCGGCTTTGCTTTTCGCGTTCAATCTTCATGAACCACAGGCGATAGATTTTACCGCCGTTTTCCAGCTTTTTCGGCGTATCCTTATCGGTGATAATCTTATAGCCGTTGAAGTTGGCGTTGGAGCTTTCGTAATCGCTGAGCATTTTGTTCATCTGCGCAAAGGTTGCCTTGTTGTTGGTATATAAGCGCAGCATTTCTGTATTGGGCATGGTTAAAATCAACTGCTTACGCAAAGAGCGGTCTGCTGCCAGACCTTGATAAACCTCTACCCTGTCTTCCTTGATTTTTACATATAACAGGTCTTCGCTATTGCCGACCTGCAGGCGTTTGTTCATTTCGGCAGCGCTGATGATTGCAATCGGTTTGATTGCGTCCGGATCATCGGCAGCCTTAGTTTTATCTGCAGCGAGCGCCAACGCACTGCAGGAGCACATCAGTAAGCAGGTTAACAGTAAAAGCAGCTTGCGCATAGTTCTCCCTCCTTTGGAAGCTGATGGGAAAAATCTACATAAAAGACTTATATATTCCTCAAGAATATGGTATCATATTTACGTAAATTTGTTAACTGAACTTTAGGTGATATCTGAGGAACAGTGATATTGAAATACGAGGAGATTATATGAAGAAAAATAACCTGATTTGGATAATTATCTGTAATATCGTGGGAGCACTGCTTTTGGGAAGCTGGCTGGCAAGCACCCCTACCGCCGGCTATCACGGACCTTGGCTGGCGCTGGACCAAAGTGTCTTTTATTTCTTTAATCAGAAGCTGGCGCAGGGAACGGCCTTTACTTATTTTATCGCTTTTGTTAATCTGCGTGCCTTTGATGTGGTTGCCTTTGTGGCGATGTTGGCGATTTTTTACAGCTATTACCGCAAAAGCAATGTTGAAGGCAAGCGCTGGCTGTTCTGTATCGGCGTTGCCATGTTGGTAAGTGCGGTAATTATTAAGCAGTTTGATAAATTACTGCCGATTGACCGCGCAAGTGCTTCAGTCTATTTTGACCAGCTGTATCACAATGTAAACTGGGTTAGCCAGCTGAGCGGCTGGCCTGCCAAGGATCGCTCCGGCAGCAGTTTTCCCGGCGATCATGGCATGATGCTGTTGATATTTGCTGTGTATATGTGGAAATATATCGGCAAGGACGCTTTCGTTAAAGCGCTGGCTGTATTTATTATTTTCTCTCTGCCCCGCATCATGGGCGGTGCGCATTGGTTTACGGATGTTTTTGTAGGCTCTGTTTCCTTTGTTCTGCTTGTTTTAAGCTGGATTCTGCTAACACCGCTTTCGGATATCTTTATCGGCTGGCTGGAGAAAAAGCTGCCGCTGAGATGGTTTGTGAAGAAGAGAGAATAGAATTTCAGGCTGTTGCCATTTTTAGTTTTGCTTACAGTAAGACTGAAATGGCAGCAGTTTTTTTGTATATAATGAAGGAAATGTCTTTGGGGCATATCATGTCCCACCATGGACTTTTTATTTTCGCTTCCCTCTTCTATTTTTTGCAGATTTGTGATAAAATTTAGTTGTATTTTTATGAGAAAATTCAGCAAGGAAGTGACGGAATGGAATTTGTAAAATCTGCTGATGTAGTCGTTATTGGTGGCGGCATTGTAGGTACTGCTGTATTGCGCGAGCTTTCCAAGTATGACCTGAAATGCGTTCTGCTGGAAAAAGAGCCGGACATCGCTATCGGCACTACTAAAGCTAACAGTGCAATTCTTCATGCTGGCTTTGACGCTCCTACCGGCAGTCTCAAAGCTATTACCAACGTTCGTGGCAACGCTCTGTACCACGAGCTGCAAAACGAACTGGACCTGGATATTAAATGGACCGGTTCCCTGGTTGCTGCAACCACCGACGAGGAAATGCAGACTCTGCAGGAGCTGCTGCAACGCGGTAAAAAGAACGGCGTTGAAGGCCTGCAAATCCTGTCTAAAGAAGAAGTTCTTGAGCAGGAGCCTAACCTGACCACTGTCAAGGGTGCTCTGTGGGCTCCGAGTGCCGGCGTATGCTGGCCGTTCGGTGCTGCTATTGCTTTCGCTCAATGCGCTGTACAAAACGGTGCAGAAGTTATCCGCGACTGCAAGGTACTGGGCTTCGTTAAGGAAGACGGCAAAATTACCGGTGTAGAAACCAATAAAGGCACTATTGCTGCTAAATATGTGGTTAATGCTGCCGGTGTTTATGCTGACGAAATCGCTAAGCTGGCCGGTGATGATACCTTTACCATCACTCCGCGTAAGGGCGAATATATTCTGTTTGATAAGACTGCCTGCAGCAGTCTGGTTTACGGCGTGGTATTCCCCACCCCGACCAAAAAATCCAAAGGTATTCTGGTTTGCACTACTACCCACGGCAACACCTTCATCGGTCCTAACGCTAATGAGCAGGATTCCAAAGAAGATAAGGCTGTTACCACTGCCGGCATGAATGAAATCATTGCTTCTGCCAAGAAGCTGATTCCGAACCTGCCGATGGGCGCAGCTATTACCGAATTTGCTGGCCTGCGTGCCGTTTCCAGCACCGGTGACTTCGTACTCGGTCCTTCCGAAAAGGTTGAAGGCCTGTACAATGCTGCCGGTATGCAATCTCCCGGTCTGACCGCAGCTCCTGCTGTTGGTGAGCTGATTGCCAATGAAATTGCCCGTGTAAGCGGCGCTGCCAAGAAGGCTAACTTCAAGGCTGCTCTGCCGAAGCATAAAGCATTCAACTATATGACTGCTGATGAAAAGGTTGCCAAGATTGCCGAAGACAATCTGTACGGCCGCGTAATCTGCCGTTGCGAAACTGTTACCGAGGGCGAAATTGTAGAAGCAATCAATTCTCCTGTAGGCGCACGCACTGTTGACGGTGTAAAACGCCGTACTCGTGCAGGCATGGGCCGTTGCCAGGGTGGCTTCTGCGGTCCGCGTGTTACCCAGATTCTGGCACGCGAGCTGAACATTTCTGTTCCTGAAGTATTAAAAGAACGTACTGATTCCAATATGTTCTACGAAAAATATTCTGCAGATGGCGGGGAGGAATAATAATGAACCAATTATATGATGTAATTATTGTTGGCGGTGGCCCTGCCGGTCTGTCTGCTGCTTATAGCGCATGGCAGAATGGTGCTAAAAAAATCGTTGTTATCGAGCGTGACCGCGAACTCGGCGGTATCCTGCAACAGTGCATTCACAATGGCTTCGGTCTGCATCACTTCAAGGAAGAGCTGACCGGTCCCGGCTATGCACATCGCTGCATCGAGCTCGTTGCTGATAAACCTGAAATCGAAACCCTGGTTGATACCATGGTATTAGATGTACAAAACAATAAAACTGTTATTGCTGTTAATCCGGAAAAAGGTCTGCTGAAGCTGGAAGGCAAAACTGTTATCCTGACCATGGGCTGCCGTGAGCGTACCCGTGGCGCTATCCGTATTCCGGGCGAGCGTCCGGCTGGCGTTTTCACTGCCGGTGCTGCTCAGCGCATGGTTAATATGGAAGGCTATCTGCCGGGTCACAAAATTGTTATCCTCGGCAGTGGCGATATCGGCCTGATTATGGCCCGTCGTATGAGCCTGGAAGGCTGCAAGGTTCAGGCTTGCCTGGAAATCTGCCCCTTCTCCAACGGTCTTACCCGTAATATCGTTCAATGCCTGAACGACTATGATATTCCTCTGTACCTCTCCCACACCATCGTTGCTATTCATGGTGAAGAGCGCGTAACCGGTATCACCGTTGCTAAGGTTGACGAGCGCATGACTCCGATTCCGGGTACCGAATTTGATATCGAGTGCGATACCGTACTGTTGTCTGTAGGTCTGATTCCCGAAAACGAGCTGTCCCGCGGCCTGGATCTGGAAATGAACCCGCTGACTAATGGTCCGGTTGTTGACCAGCATCGTGAAACCAGCTTAGACGGTTTCTTTGCTGCCGGCAACGTAGTACACGTACATGACCTGGTTGACTTCGTATCCGAAGAAGCTGAAATTGCAGGCAAATATGCTGCTCTGAAGGCTCAGGAGAAAATGGCAACTGAAAACCGTACCGTAACCGTGAAGGCTATTGACGGCGTACGTACCTGCGTACCGCAGAAGCTGACCATGCCTGCAGAAATTCCTGCTGACGAGAAGGTTAAGCTGTTCATGCGTGTTGCTGCACCGCACCGCAAAGTTAAGCTGGAGGTTAAGAGCGGTGATAACGTTCTGTTGAGCCGTCCTCTGCCCGTAGCAAAGCCCAGTGAAATGATTGCCGTAGAAATTCCGGCTGCCAAATTTGCCCAGATCGGTGACGAAGTTACCGTAGGTCTGGTGCTGTAAGGAGGGTATAAAATGGCTGTTGAAACTCGTGTTATGAACTGCATTATGTGCCCTATGGGCTGCGAGATGACTGTTACCATTGAAAATGGTGCAGTTACCAATGTTACCGGCAACACCTGCCCGCGTGGCGCTAAATATGCTAACGATGAAGTTACTGCTCCGAAGCGCATGCTGACCTCTACCGTTGCTGTAGAAGGCGGTATGCTGCCTTTGCTGCCTGTAGTATCCGCTAACGTACTGCCGAAGGAACGTATCATGGACTGCGCACGCTTCCTGCGCACCGTAAAGGTTACCGCTCCGATTAAAACCGGTGACGTTGTAGTTAAGGATATTCTCGGCCTTGGTGTAGATATTATCGCCAGCCGTGATATGTAATCAGCTGAGGATTCTTCTGTTACATATAATATATAGTAAAAATTGAAAGAGCTGCAGTTGCACTACCTTGTGTAGTGTGAAACTGCAGCTCTTTTTGTGTATGAGTAATGAGTATGAAAGGAGTATGTTAATCAGGTGTTTTTGGCAATTACCGCACCGAGTACAGCGCCGATGATAAAGCTGGTGGTAGCTTTCTTGTTGCTGTCCTTTTTCGTTACGTAGTTATCATCCTTATGACGCTTGTCGTAGCGGTCATGTCTGTCATAGCGGTCTGAATGACGCGGTGGCGGAGCATCGTGCCTTTCGTGAGCGGATGCTACGCTTGCCAGCGGCAGAGAAAGCACCATGGCAGCCATAGCAATTGCTGTGGTTTTCTTCATATACCTGGTTAATGTTGTCATCATATTTGGCACCTTCTTTCTTAAAGTGGTTGTTTACCTTTGTTGCTTTTATTATAAAGGCAGTATATGGCGAAATTATGACGATTTTGTCTGATTTACAAAAATTAAGCAGAAAAAATTGTAAAGACTTTAGCATTTTACTTATTTGGATATAAAAAAAGTGCTTTTTTTACTTGGTTAATACGCAAACAGAAAATTTTAGGTTATTATAATAGTAGTTATTAATCAACCCCCTTCCCCGTCAGTCGGCAAAGGAGGCTGTAGCATGAAGGCTGTTACCTATCTGAAACAATTTCTTTCCCTGAAGTCCCTGTGCCTGATTATAGGCGGCTCGCTGGTATATTCCATCGGCTTTAATATGTTCATTTTGCCATGTAATCTTTATAATGGAGGTTTTTTAGGGATAGCACAGCTGCTGGGATATTTTATGAGAAACGTCCTGGGACTGAGCTTTGTTACCGATAACTATATCGGCATTATCTATTTTCTCCTGAATATACCCTTGATGCTGCTGGCTATACGCAAGTTCGGCAAGGATTTTTTAGTAAAATCTGCTGTCTGCATCACAAGCTACAGCGTATTGCTGAGTCTTGTGCCTGTTGCGGAATATAATTATCTGCCTGATACGATTACGGCTTGTCTGGCAGGCGGTATTCTGTGCGGCCTGGGATGCGGTATGACGCTGATGAGCAAGGGCAGCGGCGGCGGTGAGGGCATTTTGGGACTGCTGCTGATGCACCGGTATCACAATATGAGTGTAGGCAAGGTCTTCAATATTATTAATATCTTTGTCTTTGGCAGCTGTATTCTATTATATGATGTAGCTGCGGCAGTCTACTCCATCTTCTTTGCTGTGATTACTTCCGTTGTTCTGGATAAGGCTTATCTACCCAGTATTACGGTAACGATGATAGTAATTACTAAAATAGATTTGGTAGAAGAGGTTATTTTTGCTGCTGTGCATCGCGGTGTAACTAAAATTAAGGGCATAGGTGCCTATAGCGGTGAGAATACCAATGTGCTTTTGACAGTTGTTTCTAAGGTTGAATCGATGAAATTACGTCATTTGCTTGAAGAATGTGGGTTCTATAATAAGTGTTGGGGTATTGACTTGGATTAAGTCAATACCCCAACACT
>NZ_CAUDZA010000009.1:0-72545 GCF_958453765.1 Phascolarctobacterium succinatutens
ATAAGCCAGCTACAGCAGAAGGCCGATAGCATAACTACCACCGTCAGCAAGCACAGCGACAGCATAAGCCAGCTACAGCAAAACGCCGACAGCATAACCCTAACCGTCCAATCAAACAAAAACAATCAAGACAAGATCAATGAGCAAATTACGTCCAGTGTCAAACAAAACGCCGATAGCATTACGAGCATAGTTACAAAGCTTAACGGAAAAGCTGAAGATTGCTCTTATTCGGCAATTACTCAGCTAAGAGACTCCATCAATCTACGAGTAAAATCAGAAGACATCATAAATCAAATAAATTTGTCCAAAGAAGGCGTAAAGATTGACGGCAAATACATCCACATTACCGGCGAAACCGTCTTTGATAACAATATCATTTCCAAAGCCATGCTGCAGGCCAATTCTGTAAGCGCCGACAAGCTGGCGGCAGAAACGATTAGCTTAGGCGGCGCTCTAAAGGTTGTTGGCGGCGCTGTAACTCTTTCAGGAGACGGCTTAAAAGTGGCCGAAACGGATGGAAGTTATACGATGTTTGATTATAGCGGCATATCGTTTTTTGACGAATACGGCAAAAAATACGCAATGGTTAAAAAGCAGATAATAGGCACCGCGCAAGATGGGCAATATGTAAAATTTACAAACCCATGGAAATATGTTCCCAAAGTAATCTGTACTCCTATCGATCTTGCTTCCTATGTTGATGCATATGATGGCTTCAACACAGTAGTACAATGTTTTGCTTATGACATCACTAACAAAGGATTTTATGTAAGATGCAGAAGTATTTTAACGGCCGGCACAAGTGGCGGTGATATATTAATAAACAAAACTATAAATGGCGGATATATCGAAAATGAAAAGCTAGTGCCAAACAACTCTTACAATATACCTATAAAGCTACCTAAGAATATAGATATAACTATCAATATGACGGCTATGGCTTACGGCACATATGAACATGTCAAAAAATTCGATGCATATCTAAACAAGTGGATAGAATATGATATTAAAGCAAAGACAGGAATTCGTGTCAAATTATTGGTAAACAATCAACTTGTTGCAACATCACAAGATGTAGAAACAACTGAATATCAATCTAAAACAGTTGAATTATCGCTAAATGCATCGAATATACCTGATGGAGCGCTAATAACCTTATATACAGAAGTATGGCTAATAACAGGAAATAGTACCTTTGGCCCATCTTACTGCACACTAAACATAAAAACCATAACATCAAACATGGCAATCGAAACAATTGCTTCTACCGGTCGCGCGTCATTTATTGCTCTGGAAAACAGCGACGAAGGTTATACCGTCATGGATCAATCGGAGGTGACAACGTGAAAAAACAATCTTTTCAGCACGGAGAAATAAGGGACCAAGACGACAACATCCTGCAAATTGGCAGTTACGGCAAAAAAACGCCATTGACAAATGCAACCAATACAGGAATTCTTGATTATATCATGAACAATTTTGAGGTACTGTATTCTCAATCGTCTAATGGAAATGGTGGAACTGGCAGCGGTGGCGGGACCGGTGGAAATATCACCGTTGACTCTGCGTTATCATCGACCAGTACCAACCCTGTGCAAAATAAGGTGCTCTATGCAGCCTTAAACAATAAGCTGGAGAAGAATGGTACTGCAACCTATGCTGAGCGGGACAGCTCCGGTAATATCATCAGCGGCACATATGCCCGAAAAACGGACCTCAACAGCTATGTGAAGTCAATCAATAATATGAAGCCTGACAGTGCCGGCAACGTCAACATCAGTAGCAGTGGTGGCGGATCTAACATTACTGTTGATGCTACATTATCCGGTACATCAAACAACGCTATTGCTAATAAAGCTGTTTACGCTGCATTGAATAATAAGCTGGATAAGACAGGGACGGCAGCAGCTGCTACAAAAGCTACGCAGGACAGTTACGGAAATGTAATTGTTAATACTTATGCCCGCAAGTCGGACCTCAGCGGCTATGTTAAAACAATTAATAACCAAGAGCCTGATACCAACGGTAATATCAATATCAGCACCGGTGGCGGCGGGACCGGCACAAATATTACTGTCGATACCACATTATCAAGTACATCAAATAACCCGATTGCTAACAAGGCTGTTTACGCTGCACTAAATAATAAGCTGGAGAAGACAGGTACGGCTGCCTATGCGACAAGAGACAGCTCTGGCAATGTGATAATCAACACTTATGCTACTAAAAGCGAGCTGAGCGGTTGCGTAAAAAGTATCAACAATTTAACTCCGGACAGCTCCGGTAACGTCAACATCAGCACCAGCGGTGGCTCAAACGTCACTGTAGATACTACGTTGTCCGCTACATCCAATAATGCTATTGCGAATAAGGCTGTCCATTCTGCTCTGAGTGGCAAATTGGATAAGACAGGCACAGCAGAATATGCCAGAAAAGACGCAGCAGGTAATGTTATTACAGATACTTACGCTAAGAAAACTGATATTAGCGAAGTGGTTAAGAGCGTAAATGGCACAAAACCTGACAGTAATGGTAATGTAAATATCACTACTTCCGGTGGCGGTGTAAGCACGTCTACGCAGAACACATGGACAGCTCAGCAAAACTTTCAACGCTTAAAATTTGACTTTGAAAAGTATGTAACACCACGTAGCAGCGGAGCTTATGATTCACCTTCTAAAACAATGGCATGCTATAATGCAACAGGTGCATTTACTTTGAGTATGTCGAGCTTGATAGCAGCCTTGGATGCAGGAGAATCTACGCTGTTTACTGCTTATATTACTTCTTCCGCTTCTTACTCTTTAAGCATCACTGATGCTGGCACGTTGAAATATGTGGGCAGTGCTTCTGATTTGGCGATAACAGCTAGCGGGTTACTGTTAAATATTTTAATTATGAAAGAGTCAAGCGGTACTATTACTAGCATTGCACAGGCTACTAAATTAGCATGAGGTGATTGAATGAGCATTAATCGTATCTTAATGAAACCTCAAAGTAGTGATGTAGGTAACGCCCTTATAATGACAATGGGACAAGCAGGCTATCAATATGGCTATTCTCGTTACAACGCAACCATAGGCGAGGTCGAAGGCAGCGTGCAGCATGAAGGCAAAGCTGTTACTCTTGTGATGCTATGCTATTATAGTGGCTACTTAGATTTTGCATTTAATATTGAGGGGGTTAGTGGCGGAAAATATAATGTTACTGTTAAAGTAACATCGGTGGAAACAAACACAAGTGTCACTATTCAATTCCCAAACATTCAGTATCAAAGTTATGTGCCCGGTTTTTATGAATATACCCAAGATATAACTTCTGATGCTGTGCGTATGTTTTCGAAAGCCAACGTCGGTAAACAATTCAAAGTTGAATTAATCTTTATTTCTATAAATTAGGAGGGTATTTATGAACTACCGACTCTTTACTGACTCAGCACTAGCTGCAGCACAAACTCTTTATTATGGCTGGAGCTATAAGGTAACATTAGCAGCAATCTTAGCTCTATTGTTACACAAACATGCTATTCTTTTTTACGCATTCAGCGTTCTTGTGTTTTTGGACTGTTTAACTAAGTGGATTGCTATCGCCCATGACTATCTCATAAGCCAAGGACAAAATCCTACTGTGCTGCAATCGCTTATCGGTATAAAAGTAGCTCGCAGCAAAGGATTGATTTCCTCCGAAGTAATGAAGCACAGATTTTTAGGTAAAATTTGCGTCTATCTTTTGTGCGTCATGGCAGCTGCCAGTGCAGATCTGATTATGGTTGAGCTGTATAAACCAACATGGGCAGTAGGAACCATTATTGGTTACTTAACGGCAACGGAATTACTAAGTATAGTAGAAAACCTCAACGCTGCTGGCGTTGAGGCTGTACAAGGATTAGTTGATGTTATCAAAAAAAAGAAGGTATAAATATGCTAAGAGGAATTGACGTATCGGAAAATAACGGTCGTGTAAATTGGCAGGAAGTAGCTCACAGCGGTGTACAATTCGCTATTATCCGTATCGGTTATGGTAACGGACATCTTGATAGAGAATTATACAGAAATGTTAACAATGCTCTGCTGCACGGCCTCAAAATCGGCGTATACTTTTACAGCTACGCTCTCAACACCAGAAGCGCTCGTAAGGAAGCTGAATTTGTTATCCAAACATTGATTGACTGCGGCTTGACTCCGGAAAAGCTCCACATGGGCGTTTGGTATGATATGGAGGACGCAGATGGCTATAAGCAACGCCACGGAATGCCGAGCACGGCAGAGCTGACAGCTATGTGCTCTGCCTTCGTCTCAGCTCTTAACGCGGCAGGCTACAGCTGCGGCATCTACGCATCTCTTGACTGGCTGGAAAATAAAATCGCCACGAAACAATTGGCCGACTACGTGCCATATTGGTGCGCGCAATGGGGTGGCAGCTGCGATTGGCCTAACGCTAAGATGTGGCAATACACTGACCGCTTTTTAATCAACGGTTGTGAGTTTGACGGAAATTATTGCTTCTGATTGGAGGAATCCATGAATGACAATCAAAACAAAAGGCTTGCTTGTATGGTTATTTTTTTGGTGCTGTTTTTCGGCGCCCTACTCTGGATATGCAGAAGCCGTCCCCCAGAAGATGTACCAGATCAGCGAGACCGAGCTAACACAATTAGAGCTGAACTTGGCGACGCTCAAAAATCACAACAAGACCTACAACGAGGAATTGAAAAAGCAGCAGATGAAGTTAAATCTGCTGCACAAAGAGCTGGAGACCTGGCAAGCCAAATCGAAGACGACGGAGCTATTATTGAAGAATGCGAATGCATCCTTCGAACTGTACGCCAAAGAGGAAAAAAGTAAAATTGAAAAAGCCAAACGGCAA
Source organism: Phascolarctobacterium succinatutens (assembly GCF_958453765.1). GTDB lineage: Bacteria > Bacillota > Negativicutes > Acidaminococcales > Acidaminococcaceae > Phascolarctobacterium_A > Phascolarctobacterium_A succinatutens_B. The sequence continues at coordinate 4,870 of NZ_CAUDZA010000009.1, forward strand.
AGAAATTTATATATATTTCTCTCTACCTGTCTGGCTTATTCTCTCGTTAAACAATTAAATTGATTCTTTCTTGTTTTTCTTTTTATAAAACGCAAAAATCGCATCAAAATGCGTTGCATATATTTTGAACTTAATGTTCGCAGGAACTCTTGATAGGTTCACCATTTTGAAACTTACATCGCAAGAAATTGCGGTGTTTTTTGTTTTTCTGATTAAAATAATCTTTTCTAAAAAAAAGAACCGGCCATAAAACCGGTTCTGCACAAAAGAATATAAAGCATTGACGCCGAAAGCTGCCCCTGATACTGCTCACGCATTGTCAGGGGTATTTTCATGCGTTATATATAAATTTGAGTATAAGTAAAAATTACAGGCTGCGGATTTTTTTGCGCAGCGGCAGAATGCTTGCCGGGCTTACGGAAAGCTCATCCATGCCCATGCGTACAAATTCCTTCGTCAGGCTCAAATCAGCGCCCAGCTCGCCACAGACGCCGCACCAGATGCCTGCTGCATGCGCTCCCTGCACCGTCATCTCAATCAGGCGCAAAATTGCGGGATGGTGTGCATCAAAGAACGGCTCTAACCGCTGGTTCTGGCGGTCGATTGCCAAGGTATACTGACTTAAATCGTTCGTACCGATGCTGAAGAAATCAACCTCTTTCGCCAGCTCTGCACTAATTAGCGCTGCCGCCGGCGTCTCAATCATAATGCCGACTTCCATCTTCGAGTCAAAGGGTACGCCTGCATGTTTCAGCTCCGCCTGCACCTCGCGCAGAATTTTGCGCGCCTTGCGCACCTCTTCTACGCTGATAATCATCGGGAACATCACTGCCGGCTTGCCATAAGCGGAAGCGCGGCAGATAGCACGCAGCTGCGTAGCAAACAGCTCCGGTCTTTCCAGGCAGATACGGATTGCGCGATAACCCAGCGCCGGATTTTCCTCCTGCGGCAGTTCAAAATAATCAGCCTGCTTATCGGCACCGATATCAAGCGTACGGATAATAACACGCTTGCCGGCCATTGCTTCCGCTGCCAGCTTATACTTTTCAAACTGCTGCTCCTCCGTCGGATAATCCTTGCTTTCCAGGTAAATGAATTCGCTGCGGAAAAGGCCAATGCCCTCTGCATCGTTCGCCAGCACGCTGGCTAAATCGCCCGTGCCGCCGATGTTGGCATATACATGCACCTGCTGGCCGCCGCCGGTGATGCTCTTTTTACCCTTGAGCTCCTCCAGCAGCTTTTTATGCTGTGCATCCTGCTCCATCTTCGCCTTGATGCGCTCCAGCGTAGCTGCATCAGGATCAACGAAAACCTCACCGGTATAGCCGTCAACCGCTACCAGCTTGCCGTCATATTCCTCACCGATGTTGCTGCCTGTGTTGACAACCGCAGGAATGCCAATCGTGCGCGCCAGAATTGCCGTATGGGAATTTACACTGCCTGCTGCCGTCACAAAGCCCTGCACACGCGATTTATCAAGCTGCACGGTTTCGCTGGGTGCCAGGTCATCCGCTGCCAGAATGTAACTGCCGCTGCCGCTTTCCCAACTGCTGCCTGCATCACCCAGGCAGCCAAGCACCTTGTTGGAAATATCCTTGACGTCGGCAGCACGCGCACGCATATAATCATCTTCCATCGAAGAAAAAATTTCTGCAAAATTAGCTGCGGTAGTCTGCACTGCATATTCCGCATTAACCTGCTGTGTGCGGATAATGCCTTCAACGGACTCAATATAATCAAGATCCTCCAGCATCATCTGATGGATTTCAAAAATAGCGGCATTATCCTTGCCTACATCTGCAACAGCCTTTTCATAAAGCTCTGCCAGCTTATCTATAGCATCCTGACGCGCTGTCTGAAAGCGTGCAACCTCAGCCTCGGCATTCTGCACCTTACAGCGTTTAACTGCTGCTGTATTACGGCGCAGTACAGCTAAGGTTCCCAGCGTTACGCCGCCGCAAACGCCCTTACCCTTTAATGAAAGCATCTTATCACCTCGCGAAAAATCACTCTTACTGCGAACTTACAGGTTAGCTTGGAAGAAAGCCTCTAAAGCTGCTGCCGCTGCATCCTCATCAGCACCGTCGCAGGTAACAGTAATCTCTTCGCCCTTTTTTACGCCCAGGGCCATAACACCGAAGATACGCTTCAAATCACCTTTTTTAGCACCCTTGGCAATGGTGGTACTGCTGGCAAATTTTGCAGCCTCCTTCACGAGCAGTCCTGCCGGACGTGCATGGATACCTGCTTCATCAGTAATAACATAAGTAAATTGTTTCATTTTTATTTCCTCCGTTTCGCTAATAACAATATTCTGCCGCTAAATCCTTAAAATCCTATTTTTGTTTTTATCTTTTTTCTCTCTATATTATTCGTTCACGTTCTTTTTAACAAACCCCATAAGCACAGCTGCCAGCACACTGCCTGCTGCCAGAGCTGCAAAATACATCGGCCAGTTCTGCACTACGCCGAAAACAAATACACCGCCATGCGGTGCCGGAACGCTACAGCCAAAGGCCATGGACAAAGCACCGGCTACACCGCTGCCCAAAGCGCAGGTCGGAATTACACGCAACGGGTCACTTGCTGCAAAGGGAATAGCGCCTTCGGTAATAAAAGACAGGCCCATGATAAAGTTGGTCACACCGGACTGACGCTCCTTAGAAGTAAATTTACTCTTAAACAGCATAGTACACAGTGCAATCGCCAGCGGCGGTACCATACCACCAATCATAACAGAAGCCATAATCTCACTGCTTACAGCGCTGCCGTCAGCAGCTGCCAAGGAAGCAGTACCGAATACATAAGCTGCCTTGTTCAGAGGACCGCCGAAATCGATGGACATCATAGCTCCCAATACAAAGCCCATCAGTACCTTACTGGTTGTGCTCATGCTTGCCAGCGCACCTGCCAGCCATTGGTTGAAGGCTGCAGTCGGCGGGTTGATAACGTAGGTCATCAAGATGCCCATAAGCAGCAGGCCGATAACAGGGTACAGCAGAATCGGCTTCAGGCCTTCCAGACTGTCGGGCAGTACGCTAAATACCTTACGCAATGCCAAAATCAGATAACCGCCGATAAAGCCTGCAAACAGCGCGCCGAAGAAGCCGCTGCCGCCGGAGGCTGCCAAAAAGCCGCCCACGATACCAAGCATCAGTGCCGGACGTTCGCCAATACTCATTGCGATATAGCCTGCCAGAATCGGCATCATCATGCTGAATGCCAGACCGCCGATATTCTTGAAGAAGGCTGCCAGCGGCGTACCGCTGCCAAACTTAGCCGTGCCGGCAAATTCCATATCGAACAGGAAAGCCAGTGCGATAAGAATACCACCGCCGATTACAAACGGCAGCATATGCGAAACGCCATTCATCAGATGCTTATAAATTTGTCTCCCCAGACTTTCCTCAGCATCTGCCACGTCACTAGTCGTCTCGCTGCCGCCCTTGCCTGCGTAAGCAGGAACATTACCGCTTAGAATCTCCTCGATAAGCTCCTTCGGCTTGTTGATACCGTCAGCAACCTTGACGAAGATAACAGGCTTGCCGGCAAAGCGCTCCACAGGCACGTTCTTGTCAGCAGCCACGATAATGCCTTCGGCTTCTTCTATCTCTGCTGCCGTCAGCTTATTTTTTACGCCGCCGCTGCCATTGGTTTCAACCTTCATTGCAACGCCCATCTTACCGGCCATCTCCTGCAAAGCCTCTGCTGCCATATAGGTATGTGCAATACCTGTCGGGCAGGCAGTAACAGCCAGCACCTTGCGCTGCTGCGCAGGCTCTGCTGCCGGTGCTTCTGCTTCCTCGTCTTCAAATTTTTCGTTTTCGTATTTTTCGATAACTGCCAAAAAGTCCTTGGCGCTACCGGCATTCAGCAGCTCGCTGCGGAAATCATCGTTCATCAGCAGCATGCTCAGATGGCTCAGCACATCAAGATGCACATTATCCTTCGTATCAGGTGCAGCAATCAGGAAGAACAGCTTCGCAGGCTCGCCGTCCAGACTGTCGAAGTCAACGCCGTCCTTTACCAGCATAGCTGCCAGTCCCGGTGCCTTTACAGCACTTGTCTTGGCATGCGGAATGGCAATGCCTTCACCGATACCCGTGCTGCCCTCCTCTTCACGACGCAACACGCAGGCTCTGTATTCGTCCTTATCAAGCAGATTACCGCCGCTCTCCATCAGCGTAATCAAATGCTCCAGCGCTGCTGCCTTATCCTTAGGCTGCGCTTTAAGATCAATGCTTTCTACCTTCAGCAAATCAACTATTTTCATCTTATTTTTGCCCCTTCTTTTTTATTTATTAGTCACGCCCTGTAAAATAATTTTATCAATATCATCACTTGTTGCCAGCCAATCCTTAAACGCGCTTGCGCTGCCTGCGGCTACGCCCAGGCGCAGCGCCTCCTCATAATCCTGCGTTTTAAGATAGCCAGCCAAAAAGCCGGCCACCATACTGTCACCAGCACCAACAGAGTTTACCAGTTTACCCTTCGGTGAAGCCATCATATGCTGCCTGCCATTTTCGTCCAACAGTACAGCTCCGTCCGCTCCACGCGAAACCAGCACATTACGTGCTCCCTGCTGCTGCAGCTTCAGTACAGCAGCAAGAATATCCTCCTCATTCAGCAACGGTCCCCGGCCAAAGAACTCTCCTAATTCCTCATGGTTTGGTTTGATTAAAAACGGCTTATATTTCAGCACCTTGAGCAGCAAATCACCAGTAGCATCTACCACAACCCGTGTGCAAGCAGGCTGCAGCAGCTCCAGAATCTGCTCATAAATATCATCCGGCAGCGAAGCAGGTATGCTTCCTGCCAGCACTAAAATATCATCCTGCGTCAGTCCCTGCAGCTTAGCAAAAAGCTTTTGCAGCTCTTCCTTGCTCAGCTGCGGTCCCTGACCGTTCAGCGCCGTTTCCGAGTCCGAAATAATCTTCGTATTAATCCGCGAGTAGCCTGCAGCAGCCCGAATAAAATCGCAGCGGCAGCCTGCCTCCTGCAGCAGGCGTTCTATTTCTGTACCGCTAAAGCCGGCTGTAAAGCCCAAGGCTACCGATTGCAGCCCCAGATTTTGCAGCACCAGCGAAACATTGATTCCTTTACCACCCGGATATATATTTTCTACTTGGGTGCGATTAATCTCGCCTACTGCAAAATTATCAACCTTAACCACATAATCCAAGGAAGGGTTAAAGGTCACAGTGTAAATCAAAGCACAATCACCTCCGTATGCTGCTTATAGGAGTTAACATTCAGAGCCTCCTGCGCAGCCGTAATAATCACGCCCTTAGACAACGGGGCGAAGGACACGCTCGACAGTGCCTCGAACTTGCTGGCATCCGCCAGCACATAGCATTTATGGCAATGCTCCATTGCCACACGCTTATTCATGGCCTCCTCGATATCAGGAGTTGTGAAGCCCTCTTCCACAGTAATGCCGTTCGTTCCGAAAAAGCCCTTGCTGAAATTGTAATGCTGCAGGGAAGCAACCGCCTCCGTGCCGATTACCGCATCAGTTGTTGCCTTCACGCGCCCTGCTATAAGCAGTGTTTTCAGGCCGCGCTGCGCCAGCTTCTGCGCCAACGTAATACCATTCGTCACGTAAACAGCATCCTTTTCCGTCAGGTAGGTTGCCAGCTGCTCGGTTGTCGAGCCTGCATCAAGAAAAATAAAATCGTTGGGACGCACCAGCGTTGCCGCATACGCAGCAATCGTGCGCTTGTCTTCAATATTACGACTGTATTTTTCCTGCATGTTGCGCTCCTGCACAGGCTCCGCCTCGCGCACAGCAGTCGCACCGCCATGCACCTTGCGTACCTTGCCCAAGCTGTCCAGCTGTACCAAATCTCGGCGGATAGTGGACTCCGAGGTTTCCAGAAGCCTTGCCAGCTCCGGTACGGTCGCCGCACCGTCACGCTTGACAATGCGGATGATTTCTTCAAATCTTTCTTGCGTTAACATGAGCATCTCTCCTCTTGCAGATATTATATAACCATTTTCACGCAAAATCAATCATTTTTGAGCAAAAACTGCATTTTTTTGAATTTTTTTTGCAAATTATCTCTCATAACTTTCAAGGCAAAGAAAAATGGATGCCTCTCCCACAGCAGAGAAGCATCCATAATAAAGTATCATTTATATAGTTTTAAAGACAACACATAAAAGTATCAGCTTATTTGACCAAAGCACGCATTTCATCCGCAGTCAGAGTAAAGTATTCCTTTACAGTGTAAAGCTCACGGCGACCGCGGCAATCAGCAAACAAAGCAACATCAACATCAGGAATATTTTCCATTGCTTCCTCTAAGCTCTTGCCGTTTTTGGCATAAGCCTCAAAGCGCAGGACAAATTTTTCGCCGGTGCCAGCAGGAACCAGCATTGCTTCAAAATAATCGTCATCACGCAGGTAACCTTCGCGGTTAACCTTGCCACGCAGCAGCACGTCGCCATACTGCTCCTGCGGCAGATAAATACGCATATAAGCATCCAGAATCGTACCCTCCTGCTTGCCTACGTTATCAAAAGGTACCTCTAAGGAAAAATCAATTCTATCGGCATATACCTTATCCAAAACAGCCTTGGTGCGCTGCTTTACCAGCAGACGCATTACAGCATCACCCTGAATAGAAATATATACACCTACAATTATAACGCCTAAAATCAACAGTCCTACAAGGACTCCCACAATCGTCATCAGCATCTTGCTTCCCCCTTACGCCTTATGATAATCCTTGATAATGCAGATTGGTGTTTTTTCACTGCCGTTGCCAAAAGGATTATCAATGAGGATTTCCGCAACCTTATCCGGATCAACGCCCTTAGACCAGCCAAGCACTGCAGAGCGCTTCAAATCGTTAACGTCGGCAATGGCAGCGCCATAGCAGCCACAAGCCTTGGTAATAGCTTCGGCAACCTTTTCCGGTTCTGCCGGACCGTAAACAATATGCTTGTCATACGGAGGCATTGTGCCGGTAACATCGTCAATCAGGCGAGCCTGTTTACCTGCCATGCGGTAGAAAGTGCCGCTAACGCCTACGCATTTAGCCGCAAAGCCGCAGATTACTGCCCACAGAACACGCGCACCGCCTTCTGCGTCAATCAGGGATTGCATACTGTACCAGCTGCTGATACTGCCCTTAGCAGGGAACAGATGCGACAGCACCTTAGCCAGCGGTCCCGGATGGAACTCCTCGCAGCGCATTGCTCTGCCTTGGGTAATAGCAACTACGCTTTCGGCAGTGCAGACAACATCATTGGGGCCGATTTTATCCTTGGCATATTCCAGAATAGCATCACAGATATCATCGTGATGAGTCAAAATTCTTGTCGGCACAGGAACAATCTTATATTTTTCCATACTCTCACATCTCCTCCGCAGCCTTATCCGCTGCATATACCTTCTGAATTTTATCATACCATTCAGGCTTCAGACGAACAATGTGGCCTTCGTTATCGGTAAATACATTGCGCGTATGACCTTCTACCGCTACAGCGCCGTCGCGCAGGCGGATAACAGTATAATCAAATTCCATTTTTGCTTTATTAAAGGCACTCATTTTTACCTGTACTTCAAAATCATCATCAAAGGTACAGGAATTTTTATACTTGGCGCGTACCTCGGTAATCGGGAAAATAACGCCGTCAGCCATCAGCTCGCCCAGGGAAATACCGCAAGCACGCAGATATGCTACACGTCCCATTTCAAACCAGCGCAGATAATTGGCATGATGCACAACACCCATCATATCAGTTTCAACAAAACGCACCTTATCTCGTATTGTAATCATAAAATCTCCTTTGCATCTTCAAGGCTGCCTGCATATAACAGGCTTACAATCAATTTATTATTATAGCACTTTTAACGCCAAGTGCCTAACAAATCTTATAAATTAGATAAATTTTTCTCTGCCAGCAGGCGCTTAACCTTTTCAGCCAGCAAAGCATAAATTACGGAAAACAGCGGTACGCAGACAATCATACCGGCAACACCGCCAAGGCTTGCTCCAATCGTCACCGCTGCCAACACCCACAGCTCCGAAAGACCTACAGCCTTACCCACAATCTTAGGATAAAGCAAATCAGCTTCGATGCGCTGCAGCACAATGTATAATATGATAAAATACCAGATTTTTTCCGGCGCGGCCACCAGTATTAAAAAGCAGCCGATAAGAGCACTGATTAAGGTACCGAGAATCGGTATCAGGCTCAGCACAGCCACCAGCAGCGAAATGACCGTCGCATATGGGAAGCCGCAAAGCGTCATACCGACGAAATACATCACGCCCAAAAGCAGCGCCACTACCAGCTGTCCGCCCACAAAACCGCGGAAAATCTGCTCTGATGTCTGCAATACATGCAGAATATAAGCAGCGCGCTCCTTCGAGCAAAAGGCAAAAATTACGCATTTAAAGTTGCGCGCAAGACGATGCTTTTCCAGCAGACAATAGATTGCTACGACAAAACCGATAACACAGCTTGCAAGCACCTCCAGAACGGAGGCCGTTGCCAAAAACGTCTGCTCCAGCAAAAGACGCTTGTTGTTCTGCAGATAATTAAGCATCGTCTGATAAACTTCCTTAGCCTGCGCCTGTACAACAGCCAGCTCGTCTGCCGAGAAGGAAAGCTCCTGCGCCTTCTGCTGCAGATAAATATTCAGCTTAGCCAACGCCGGCGGCAGCATCTTGACGAGCATTTTCATGCTAGCATGCAGCTCGGGCACAATCGTCAGCACAAAGAAGGCCAAAAAGCCGATAATGATTGCAAGGCTCAAAAGCAAACATACTGGACGCTCGAAACGCGATACCACGCTCTGCTTAAAAATTCTGCGCCAATATTGCTCCAGCTTCTTCATCAGCACGTTGACGATAAAAGCCATACAACCGCCAATGACAAACGGCAACAAAACATCATATATACCAGCCAGCAGTTTTAGGCTAACATTGTAATTCCACATCGCCCAGATAAGCACAATTGCAAAGGCCAGCAGACAATAAGGATTTCTTTCTTTCATAAGCAACCTCTATTCAAAGCGCATGTCCAAGGTAATACATGCTCATTAAATTAATAATATTATTGTAACATATACGCGCGCACAAGACAAAAAAGAAGGCTTTTCTTTGCATAAGTTTCACATCTGTGGTATAATTCCATTGTAGTTTTTGCGCCTGTAGCTCAGTGGATAGAGCAATGGTCTCCGGAACCGTGTGCGGAGGTTCGATTCCTCTCAGGCGCACCAAAAAGAAAAGTACCCTTTCCATTTGTTTGGGAAGGGATTTTTTATTCACTAATATTATCGACCGGTTTTATATTCCTCTATATTCACTTTTCTGCAAACGTATGTTAAAATTAATTAGTGCTACCACAGCGGTAGGCTGTTGCTCTCCTCGGGGGGGCTTTGCGGCTCTCCTATTGCAAGAATCCATATCCTTATGGAAATCTACAAGAAAGAGGGTGGCGCCGATGAATATTCTTGAAGTCCTCGCTTTATTAGGCTTCGGTTTGGCTTGTGTCAAATTTGGCTATGAACTCGGTAAAAACGCAAAAAAATAACCGCCCAGTCTGCAAACTTGCGGTTATTTTTTAACTACATGATTTAAAGGCAACCGTCTATCGGTAGCACTTTTTCTATGTTCATTATACTATATCCAACAACTAAAGACAAGTAGTTAGTAACTTTGGAAATCGTTACAAAACAAGCAGGCTATTTCTCTGGAACCGTGTGCGGAGGTTTGATTCTTCTCGGACGCTCCAAAAAGAAAAGTACCGCTAAGGCTTTCTGAAGGCTTTAGCGGTTTTTTGATGCTCACTTTCAGTTTAGCTTACTCAAATAATTTTTCAGGCCACGCGCACGGTTACCAACTGCTTCGCTGATACGTGTAACGCGCTCTTTATCCAAATACGGACTTGTCGACAAGGTATTCCATACTATCTCAGCGCAAGCATCAATTCCATTGATATCAATAAGGCACTCTTTAACTAAGGCAAGCTGCTTTTTCTGCATATCTTTAAATGGCATAGCAGGTAATTCTGTTCCTATTTCGCTATTTAATGATTCGCACCACAGGCTTGTACCATTATCAAACAACGGTGCAGGACCTATGAACTTCAAAGAATTAACATCACGGATAAAACCGAAATTGCCATAATGCCTGTCGCTATTCTCAATCAGATAATCCAGGCACAGCATCTGCTGTAAATAGCCTGCCACATCAGGAATTTGCAACTGCTCGCAGCATCTGAGGAAGTGACCGTAAACAGAATCGTTATTCGACTTGGGAAGAATATCCTTAACAAAATAAGCAGGAACAAATTCTGTTTCCGTAGTAATAAAATTAGGACACAGGCACAGCGGACGATTATCCTCTATAATTAGCTCATAGGGAACATGCTTAATCGTCAGAGCCTCCGCTATATTAGCGGCAGCAATTTCATTATACGGCTGCTGCAACAGCGGTACCGAGCCTGCTTTGGCAAGATACGTGATGCCGTTGATTTTCACCCACTTTTTCTTTAACCAGCCATTGCTTGAAGCATCCGGCGTGAACGGATTTATTGCAGGCCTGGAGGACTCCTTTTGGAAAAATGCTTCACCTAACTCCTTGGAAAAATCGTTAGTGAAAAAGTTAATATCCTGCCATGTAAGCTCACTGCCGACAGGCTTCAGCCAATATTGATCAGACAGGCTCAACCCCAAGCTGCGCTTACTTAAAACCGCTGGAGATTCGACATCATACAAATGCAGGATATAGCGCAATCCGTCGCGACTTGCAGGAATAATACGGCTACGCCACCACTGATTTAATTTGTCTGCGAGCTTATTAAAATCATCAGTAAAAATACCTACAGGAAAGGCTTCTGGATTGTATATCTGCAGGACTTCGGTTATATAGCCTGCAGCGGACATCGTTGTCTTAACCAAAGGAATATTTTTATTCATAATTATATACTTATCCATGCTTTTCCCTCCTTCAGTATTTTTTATATTATACCGCAAGCAGCATTTTTTTGAAAGAAAATTATAACCGCCCGCATCTCACCTTCACCTGAGATACGAGCGGTTAATGTTATTTTTGAAGATTAATTAAAGCAGCTCTGCCTTTTTATCCAGAATTGCTTTGCAGGCAGCGCAGGCCGGGCAGTCGCAATACTCCGCACCGGCAGCCTTGATTTCCTTAGCATGTGCCAGAATATTTTTAGCCAGCTCAGCGCCGAAAACGCCAACGCCTGCTTCGGAACCGGCAAAAGCAATCAGCCCGTCTATCGGCATGATATCTGCTTCCAGCTCTGCAATATAAGCCTTGGTTGCTTCTGCTTCTTCCGCAGTACCAACAGCAGCCAGCCATTTTTCCGCAGCAGTCTTTGCTTCGGCGCTGCAGCTCGGAGCAGCAATTAAAGCTTCAGTTTGTTCTTTTACATAATTCAAAGTTTCTTGTGTCATAATCTGTTAACCTCCTCGTGATGCGTTGCGCATCATCTGTACATATCATAGTACCAAATGGCAGTCCTGTAAAGTACGCACTTTCACGTGCGCTAGTTACCGCAAGGTTACTATTGTAGTATGCTGAGAATATTCTATTAATACACCAAACTTATAAAATTACCAGGCAGCCACAGTTCCGTCAGCCCGCGGTTCCGTTGCTCCCGCCAGTACGCCGTCAGGGCAGCGCCAGATGATTTCGCCCCTGCCAAAGCTGGTGTAATCGCTCATAACGCGCACATCATGCCCCTGCTTGCGCAGCTGTTCCACTACCTCCGGTGCAAAGCGATCCTCCAGCCACACCTCGCGCCCATCAATCCACTGCCAACGCGGTGCGTCCAGCGCAGCCTGCGGATTCAGCAGGAAGTCAATCGTATTCATCAACACCTGAACATGACCTTGCGGCTGCATATAGGCACCCATAACACCAAACGGACCAACAGCTTCGCCGTCCTTAGTTAAAAAGCCGGGGATAATTGTATGATAAGGCTTCTTACGCGGCAGCAGGAAACCATCCGAAGATTCGTCCAAGCTAAAGCCTGCGCCTCTGTCATTAAAGTTGATGCCATAACCAGGCAGCACAACGCCACTGCCAAAGTCTTTGTAGTTGCTTTGAATAAAGGATACCATATTTCCTTCATTATCTGCAGTACACAGATAAACAGTACCTCCGCAGAACGGTTTGCCTGCTTCCGGCAGCAAGGCCTGCTCGCCAATCAGCGCACGGCGTTTGGCTGCATATTCCTCGCTCAGCATAGCTTCCACCTTAGTGCGCATATAGCGCGGGTCAGCAATATACTGCATGCCATCGGCAAAGGCCAGCTTCATAGCTTCTATCTGCTTATGCAGTGTTGCTACGCTGTCACGTCCGTCGAATTCAAAGCCCTTCAATATATTCAAAGCCATCAGCGCCGTAATTCCATGACCGTTTGGTGGCATCTCCCACACATCATAGCCACGATAATTAATATGCACAGGTTCAACAAATTCCGCATGATAATCAGCCAAATCCGCCAACGTCAGGCAACCGCCGGTCTTTTCGCTGAAATCGACTATTTTTTCGGCAAGCTCACCGCGATAATAGCTTTCGCAGTAGCTTTCCGCCAACAGGCGCAGTGTTTTGGCATGGTCCGGAAGACGTACCAGCTCGCCTGTACGCGGTGCCACGCCTTTGGGCGCAAATGTTGCAAACCAGGGCGCAACAGCAGGATTATCCTTATACGGCGTCAGTGCCTCAATGCCCTCCTGCCAAAAGCGTGCCACTATCGGTGAAACAGGATAGCCGTTTTCCGCATAATCAATAGCAGGGGCAAATAATTTCGCAAATGGCAGACGACCGAAGCGTTTGTGCAGCTCCGCCCAAGCTGAAGGTGCTCCCGGAACAGTCACAGCCTGCCAGCCTCTGAAGGGCATTTTATCAGTATGTCCTGCAGCGCGCACTGCCTCCGCCGTCAGGTTCTGCGGCGCATAACCGCTGCCGTTGATACCATAAAGCTTATCCTTTACCCAGACAATCGCAAAGCAGTCACTGCCAAGACCGTTATTCGTAGGCTCCACTACGGTCTGACAAATTGCTGTCGCGATGGCTGCATCTACAGCGTTGCCACCCTGCTGCAAAATCTGCAGGCCCGCCTGCGAGGCCAATGGCTGCGAGGTGCAGACCATACCGCGTCTGCCATAAACTACGCGACGGCGCGAAGCGTAAGGATATTGTTGTCCGTCGAATTGCATTTGCATAATTATCACTCCATATATGATGATTAGTTTATCATGTTATCATAGCCTGCTTAAAACAAAATATCTAAAATATTATTTCTTTCCATATGTAATAAGCAAACAAAAAACATATTTAGGCAGTCGCAGTTTTGGCGTACTTCCTTTTTAATCATATTATAAGCCTTATTATGCATTAAAACAAGCTACCGGAAAACTATCATTTATGCTTCAGACAATCAGATAATAAATATATTTTTTAGTACGTCGAGGAGCGGTGAAGCCGCAGATGGCGCCTTATCCGCCGCCGTCCTACTGCCAGTGCTGAGGCAGATAAACTATATTGATTCTGCCAGAGGCATCCTCATCCACTCTGCAGCGCACCTCATACATATCATAGATAAACTTTTCCGTCAGCAGCTCTCGCGGCGTTCCCATACCTACAATCTGTCCGTTTTTAATTGCTACCAGACGGTCGCAGTACATTGCTGCAATATTTAAATCATGTACCGCTGCTACAACAGTCAGATCAAGTGATTTGACTATATCCATAATCTGTAGCTGGTACTTTATATCCAGATGGTTCGTCGGCTCATCCAGCACCAGACATTCCGTCTGCTGCGTCAGTGCCCGCGCCAAAATTACACGCTGCTGCTCGCCGCCGCTCAAGGTAGCAAAGCTGCGTTCTTCGAAGTCCGCCAGACCTACAGTCGCCAGCGCTTCGCGCGCAATCTGATAATCCTTAAGATTGTCGCGCTCCAGCATTTTCTTATGCGGTGAACGGCCCATCAGCACAACCTCCAGCACCGAAAAATCAAAGCTGTAAACATTATGCTGTGCTACTACTGCCAGCTGCAGAGCTGATTCACGGTAAGAAAGCTCGTCCAACGGCGTACCGTTGAGCATAATTTTTCCTCCCGTCGGCTTCTGCACACGGTAAACGCATTTTAAAAATGTACTCTTACCGCTGCCGTTAGGACCGATAATGCCTACAAATTCCTTATTATGCAGGCTGAAATCTATTCCCTTAAGAATTTCCTTTGGTCCGAAGGCCATTTTTACTGCTTCTGCTAAAATCTCCATTATCAGTTACCTCCAAAGCCATAGGTTTTCTTAATCATCAGGTAAACGAAGCAGGGCGCGCCGATTAAGGATATCAGAATACCGATTGGCAGCTCGGTGCGCGGAATAATTACACGGCATAGGCCGTCGGCAATTACCAGAAATACCGCGCCTGTCATAGCGGAAACAGGTATTAATTTTTTGTGGTCGGTGCCTACCAGCATACGAATGACGTGCGGTACTACCAGGCCGACAAAGCCTACCATACCTGCAGCATACACTATAAAGCCTACGATAAGAGAGCTTACCAGCAGATAAATCTGTCTGTAAATATGTAAATCCGTTCCCAGTGTCAGCGCCGATTCATCACCTAAAAGCATCAGATTAAGCATGCGGCTCTGCGTCCATAAGAACAGCACTGCCAACAGCACGATTGGTCCGATGACAGCCAAGGTTTCCCACTTGGCACCGGCAAAGCTGCCCATCATCCAGTAGGCAATAGTCTGCATACCCTCTTTATTATTGGCAAAGTAAACTATAAAGCTGGAAAACGCACCGCAGACTGCGCTCAGCGCCATGCCTGCCAAAAGCAGTTTGACGGAATTGCTGCGTCCGCCCAGATTAGAGATAAACAGTACACCCAGCGACATGGCAAAGGCACCGATAAAGGCTGCAATGCCGACAAAGTTTTCACCAAGCGCAACGCCGATGCCCAACAGAATCGCTGCCGTAGCACCCAGCGAAGCACCGGAGGAAATGCCCAGTATATATGGGTCAGCCAAGGGGTTTTTTACTACAGCCTGCATGATAACGCCGCAAACCGAAAGCCCCATGCCTACTAAGGCAGCCAGCACCAGACGCGGCAGGCGCAGCAGCCAGATAATATCATGCACAGGTCCGCGGTCAGCGCCTTCGATTGGCTGTCCGCTAAACATCTGCTCTATAACCGTATTATAAATATTTACCAACGGCAGCTTTACCGTACCAATGGACAACGCCCAAAACAAGGCAATTACCAGCAAAGCAAGCAATCCCAAGCAGATGAACAAGTACCCCTGCTTCTTCAAAAAATTAACCATCATCATTTCTCCTTAAAGACATTTTTATTCATCATATAATCCTTTACGCATAATCTTTAAGCCTTCTACAATCCTTACACCCGGAGTATATATATAATCCAACCGTATCGGATAAACACGTTTATTCTTAATTGCATTTACCGAATTTAACGCCGGAATAGAATATATCTGTTTAAGTTGAATAAGTCTGTCCTTATTAAAGTAAACTAAAAAAATCACTTCTGGATTAATTTTTATCACTTCTTCATAGCTTAAGACTCGCCCTTGTGATACAATTTGACCGTTTAATCGTTCCACCATATTTCCAGCCAATGTGTCACTGTCATAATTTCTAAAATTTCTTCCCCCATTTTCTAATACTAAAACCCTTTGATTCTTGCCTTTACTACTTATTGTAGTTTTTATTGCTTTTTCAATATTATCGACTAACTTTTTGCTCTCTGCTTCTTTTTGAAAGATTTTTCCCATATCTAATATAAATTTCTCTTGATCTTCAATTGTTTCATGTTTTGTTAAGCCATTAGATGTTATATTAATGTACGTATTAACGCCACGTTTATTCCAAAAATCAGTTGTTTCTAAGCTCTTACCATTAAATGTAGATAACCAACCTATTATTAAATCAGGTTGTAAATTAATAGCTTCTTCTACTGTCAAATTATCAAATGTAATTTTACTTAAATCATCTGCCTGTTCTTTATATTGTGGTAAATACTCTTTATATCTATCCGTGTTTTGATAATTAACAGCTAAAATATTTTTTTCTGCTCCCAAAGCAATTAAAGTTTCTGCAACATAAATTCTATTAGCAATTACCCTCTGTGGTACTTTTGAAAAACCTATTTCTACCTTTTTGCGCTGGGAATTAACTGTTGATACAGTAGTGTAATGAGATTCTATTTTTTTTACAGTGTTATTCTCACTGCTATGAAGTAATAATAGTATAAACATTAGGATTACACAAACTAAGATAGTTATAATTCTATTCATTATATCCTCACATTGAAAAATTACTACGGAAACCATATGATTTCCGTAGTAATTCTCAAGCATATCAATTAAAATTTATACTGCATACCAACTAAAATTCTGCGACCTTGTTGAGGGAATGCTCCAATGCCCATATGGTACATATAACGATTTTCCCAAGCAGTATTCCATAAGTTATTAGCAATTAAATATAAAGTTGCTTTTTCATTAAGTTTATAATTCATACTCAGATCACTAATTACAAATCTATTGTTGGTAAAATAATCAGTATCATTACCGGAGTAAATTGTAGTCAGTAAGTCTACATTAAAATTACCTTTATCATAGCCAAGGTCAATTTGATAATTATTGATTGGTACCTGCTTATTTAATAAATCATCTAAACTGGTACCATCTGGAACAGTTTTAAAGTTTTTAGAATGGAAATCAGTTTTTACATAAGTATAAGAAGCACCTAAACGCCAATTATCATCAAATTGATGTTCTACAGACAAATTCAAGGCTTTTTTGCTTTGCTTAGCATTCATCGAATAACTCTTAGTACCAGTTGCTGTAGTTAAGTCTTCCACTGAATAAGATCCTATAGCATTATCCATTTTCAAATAGCTATAGTTTATATCTAAATTAGTTTTTTTGCCTAAAGATTTTTTCAAGCCTACATTGTAAACATTACCTTTTTCATCTTCCAAAGGCTCCAATACAGCGTCATAATCAGTTACTTTTTTAGCTCTAAATACTTGAGCCCAAGAACCATATAAACTGGTTGTGTCGTCAAATTTATATTGTGTAGCCATCATACCACTTACATGGTTGACTTTACTATCAGATGGTGATTTATCCGCACCATTACCTTTTTTTACCGTATAATCACTAGCATGCAAATATCTAAGACCAGGTGTTAACTCAAATTTATCACTGAAATGAATTTTATCCTGTAAATAGCCAGTCAATATATTTCTGTTTATGTTAGCTGTTGTATTGGCAGATGGATTTACTCTGTTATATGTATCATGACTTGCCGTAACACCAAACAAAATATCATTTATTCCATACCTTTTACCAAGCTGGAGTTCTACACCATTACTCTGTTCCTTATATGTGCTTACAGAATGTTCTCCTTTGTAACTATCCAAATAAGCCTTCAATTGCTCCATAGTAATATTGCCAGAAGGACTGAAATTAAAATTAGAATTTTTTACCCATCCTGCTTCATAAGTATTATGAGTAGAAAATGCTCGGATATAACTTGGCAAATTATTATCTTTATTAAATTGATAAGTTAAGTCAAGATTGCTTGTTTTACTCGTTGTAAAATTGCCTAAAACTCCATGATACCACCATTTATTTCTAAAACCTTGATTTATAGGAGCATGTGATTTTCCATCTGCAGCATCTATATTTACTTGTCCGCTAAAGAATCTATCAATGCTTGCTGCCCGATAATCTCTAGGCACAATCGGATATCCGTCCCAGTTATTCGTGTAGTTATATGACAATGATACGAAATGGTTATCATCATATTTTCTATCTATACGAACAGCAGCACTATCATCCTTATAATGAGTTCCAAAATATTTATAATTTTTACCTGTCAAACCATCTTTATAATGCGTATCTCCGCCCATGTCACGATTTAAGACCATGAAATAACGCCAATTACCATCATCAGAAGAACCATTATGTACTAATCCATAAGTATGACGTTTCCAAGAACCAGTTGCAATATCAATAGTTGTCGACGGCTTCGTTGCACCTTTTCTGGTAATAATATTAATCACACCGCCACTGGCATCACCACCATAAATAGAAGCGCCAGGTCCTTTAATAACTTCAATAGATTCTACATTTCCAATGCTTGTAATTAAATGCAAAGGAACCATTGATGTATTACCGCTTGAACTTGAAGATCCGCTAGAAGAACTTGAAGCACTATTATCAAGCCTACGTCCATCTAACAATACGACAACATGTCCATCACCATTAATTGTTACTTGCTGACTATAAGCCGAAAATCCATATTCGCCACCTCTATAACCCATATCATTGATATGAACGCCAGGCACACGCTTAACAGCATCTGTAATGTTTTGATAATGCTTACTTTCGATTTCCTGACGTGTTACTACAGTTACATCACCACCAGTCCTTGCATAAGACTGTTCAGTAATAACATTACCAAAAGAATCCTTTGGTACAGCATTCCTGCTACCTTCAATAATAATCTCATCCAAATCACCTTGCATAGTAGTATCTGCTGCACTAGCAGATGCTACGAAGCCTGCGCTGGCAACTGCGCACAGCACTGACATAACCAGTGCTTTTTTGCTTTTTAACATACTCAAACACCTCATAAAAAATTTATTTTTTAACCTCAGCTATCAAGCTGTCCTAGTTTCGCTTGCAGCTTTGGCTAAAATCATATTTTTAAGGGCGCTCTGTATTAAATAAAAACGCCCTTCTGCCTAATGACAGAAGGGCACACTTATCCCTTAGTAGTCTCCTGTCACTCGCAGCACACTTAACACTTAAAGAATTTCAGGCAATTCTTCTGGCTCAGCTTCATCGTAATCCTTGCCTTCCCAGTTTCCCAGTGACATTATTAAGGAACACTCCACTTTACAGCTGCGTGACAGCGCAGGTTTTTCACCTGCTTACTTATTAAGTCTTTCAACACCTGATACGCTAATATTCACTTGTTTTCTAATTCTTCAACTAATTTATTTTGTAACCTTTCATCTTCTTTAAAGATGAAGATACTTAAATATAAGATTACTCTAATTAAAGATTGTATATATTGATTTCTTCCTTATTTTGTAATAGCATTCATTACATAATTAGTTACTGATAGAATTATAGCACGTTGTCCCCCCCCGTCAAGCAAAAGTACATCGAGTACTTTTGGCTTGCAGGTGCCTACGGCACCTGATAAATCAAAAAGGACTCCGTAATATTAGAACGAAGCCCTTAATATTCAAAGCATTATTATATTGTAATTATATGTCAACCAACTGACAACTATATTCTCATTCTGACGTAAATTGCAAAGAAAATTTAAATATGAATATAAAAACTCCGCTCTAAGATAACCTATGAAATTAATATCTTTCAGATATCGGTTAACATTCTTAGAGCGAAGTTATGTTTTTTGCAACATGAAATATTTCTTTTTAGCGAAAATAATTACCCTATCACCCGTAGCACAAGGCTAATTAACTGTAATGCTTAATCATAATCATCATGAAATATGTTGCCGATATTTAATTCTCTTATAAAATCTTGGACAGGAAGTTTTTGGTACGCTCCTCTTTCGGATTACCAAAAATTTCTTCCGGAGTCCCCTCTTCCAGAATTTTGCCGCCGTCTACGAAGCATACACGGTCGCCAACCTCACGGGCAAAGCCCATTTCGTGAGTAACAACAGCCATGGTCATGCCTTCGTTAGCCAGCTGTTTCATAACGTCCAGAACCTCGTTAACCATTTCCGGGTCAAGAGCACTGGTAGGCTCGTCAAACAGCAAAGCCTTCGGCTTCATGCACAGGGCACGCGCAATAGCAACACGCTGTTGCTGACCACCGCTGAGCTGATCAGGATAATTGTTGGCTTTATCTTCCATGCCAACCTTTTTCAGGTACATATGCGCAGTCTTTTCTGCTTCATCCTTAGAAACGCCGCGCACCTTCATCGGTGCCAGCATAAGATTCTGCATAACAGTCATATGCGGGAACAGATTAAAGCGCTGGAATACCATGCCGACTTCCTTACGGATTTCGTTGATATTAGCCTCACCGTTCAGAGGAATACCGTCGATAACAATGCTGCCGCCGGTAGGCTCCTCCAAAAAGTTGATGCAGCGCAGCAGAGTACTCTTACCGCTGCCGCTGGGGCCGATAATAACAACAACCTCTTTTTCCGCAATAGTCAGGTTTACACCCTTGAGTACGTGCAGATCACCAAAGCTTTTCTTCAGATCTTTGATTACAATCATTTCCTTGCTCATTTCGTGTCAAACCTCCGCTCCAGATAACCGGTAAACCTTGCAACAGCAAAGGTCATAATCAGATAGATAATAGCTACAGCCATCCAGATTTCAAAGGAAGCGTAGGTACGGGCAATAATCAGCTGGCCGCGACGAGTCAGCTCTTCGAAACCGATAACGGAAACCAGAGAGGAATCCTTCAGCATCGCAATAAATTCATTGCCCAGAGGCGGAATGATACGCTTGAAGGCCTGCGGCATGATAATATAGCGCATAGTCTGCGCCCAGGTCATACCGAGGCTGCGGCCTGCTTCCATCTGGCCCTTGTCGATAGACTGAATGCCTGCACGGAAGATTTCGGCAACATACGCACCGCTGTTGATGGAGCAGGCGGAAATTGCTGCCACAAACGGATCAACACGGCTGCCGATAATATTAGGCAACGCAAAATACACGAGGAAGATTTGTACCAACAGCGGGGTGCCGCGGATAAAATCGACATAAACATTGGCAAAATAACGCAACGGCTTAATGCTGCACAAGCGCGCAATACCGATCATGCAGCCAATCAGCAGACCGAAGGTAACGCTCATCGCCGTAATCTCTACGGTAATAGCGGCACCGGCCAGCAAAAGCGGAAACGAATTTGCCATAAGCTCAAAATTCATATTCTCCCAATCCCTTCTAAATTCTTAGTTGCAGGCTGGAGAGAACCACTGCTTATTTTTTCTCTCCAAACCATTTAGTATAAAGCTTATCATATTCGCCGCTCTTTTTCAATTCAGCTAAAGCTTTATTTAAATCGCCGGCCAACTTGCTGCCTTTTTTAACAGCAATACCATAAGGCTCAGCTTCCATTCTTTCACCAACAGTTTTAGCAAAGTCCTTGCCTGCTTTGGTCATATAGTATTCAACAACCGGAGCATCACCGATTACAGCATCAGCACCGCCGTTTTTCAGCTCCAGAGAAGCCTCGTCCTGAGTATTAAATGCCTTTACTTTAGCACCTTCAACAGTTCTGGATTTATTTTCACCGGTAGTACCGATTTGGCAGGCAATAGTTTTACCCTTCAAATCATCGATAGATTTTACATTGCTGTCTTTACGTACCATGATCATCAGACCGGAGGTGTAATAGGATTCAGTAAAATCAACAACCTTTTTACGCTCGTCGGTAATGGTCATACCGGCAATAGCAACATCAATATTGTTGGAATTCAGCGCCGGAATCAGAGCATCAAAGCCCATGCTTACCATTTCAACCTTGTAGCCCATTTGCTTGCCAAGAGCTTCAATCAGTTCAATATCAAAGCCGGTCAAATCCTTGCTGCCTTCCTTAGGAAATTCAAACGGTGCGAATACAGGCTCAGTGCCGACACGCAAAACCTTAGCGCTGTCAGACGCCTTTTTTTCCTCCCCGCCGCAACCGGTCAGCAGCATGCTGCAGGCCATAATAGCCATCATTAAAAATACTAATACCTTTTTCATTTGTTGGTCCCCCTCATTTTTTCTTTTCTAATTTTTTAATATCAAACGGAGCACGTCCGGCAATTAAACCCTGTCGTGCTCCGTAGTGAACAAAATATTATTTCTTTACTTCACCAAACCAGGTTTTGTAAATCTTGTCATATTCACCATTTTTCTTCAACTCAGCCAAAGCCTTGTTGATTTCACCCGCAAGCTTATCATTGCCTTTTTTAACAGCCAGACCGTATTGCTCTGCTTCCATGATATCGCCAACAGTCTTCATGCTGGTGTTGCCGCCCTGTGCCAGGTAATAACCAACTACAGGACTATCATTGATAATCGCATCAACGCCTTTGTTTTTCAATTCCATAACAGCTTCATCATTAGTGTTGAAAGCAGTTACTTTAGCGTTAGCAACGTTTCTGGCATTCTTTTCACCGGTAGTACCGATTTGGCAGGCAATACGTTTGCCTTCCAGATCTTTAACACTCTTAACTTCATTGTTGTCCTTATTTACCATGACAATCAGGCCGGAAGTATAATAAGGCTCAGAGAAGGTAACAGCCTTTTGACGTTCTTCATTAATGCTCATGCCTGCAGCAACAACATCAATGTTACCGGAGTTCAGTGCCGGAATCAAAGCATCAAAGCCCATGCTGACAATTTCAACCTTGTAGCCCATTTGCTTGCCGATAGCACGTGCCAGATCCATATCAAAGCCATCATAGCTTTTGCTGCCCTCTTTTTGGAATTCAAAAGGTGCAAAGGTAGGCTCTGTACCAACGCGCAGTACCTTTTCCGGTTCAGCAGCTTTTTTATCGCCACCGCCGCAGCCGGCAATCATCATAGAAGCAGCAGCCAGAACTGCCATAACTAAAAACAAAATCTTCTTCATCATCAATTTCCCCTTTCGATATTGTAAGCCATTTTTGAGATACGTACATTATATACCTAAATACCCGCAAGGTAAAGTATTTTTATGAAAAAAAACAGTATAAAAATAAAAATTTGCCGCATTTTTTTTCAAAATACAGCAAATTGTAATTTAGGTAACAAAAAACAACTCAGCTGACCTGGTTTTCGCCCCCACACTCGCCTGCTGGAAGGTTCGCTCCTAAGCATTCCGCTCCCCACTACTACCTCTCTCGCCCATAATTTTTTTGCGGCAGGACTTACTTCTAAGCTGCACCGTGCTCACAGCAAAATTTTGCTGCTTACGTGGATCGTTTCGCCTGCAACTGGCATCGACTTGCAACCACAGACCTGAGTTGTCCTATCTATTATAATGGGAAAAAATTTTTTTTGCAAGTCAATAGCTCTGCATACTTTTATCTTTTGTCAAAAAGTGCTATACTATTGGTACTCAATATTGAACGGAAAAAAAGGAAACACGCTTTATGATTGCTATACCACAATGTCTGGACTTTGCGGATGCTCGCCTGACGAAGGATATCTGCGAGTTCTATTTAAGAATGCTGGAAATTAAAAACAGGGAAATTTATCTGCACAGTCAGCAGGTTGCCAATTATTCTGCCAGCACTGCCGCTAAGCTCGGTCTGCCTGCCAGCGAGGTTTCGCAGATAAAAACAGCAGCGCTGCTGCATGATATCGGTCAGCTTTCCGTACCCAATATTATTTTAGCTAAGCTGCCGTTTCTTTCTACGCGCGAACAGTCTATTTATAAACGTCACTGCATCGCAGGCGCCAGCATGCTGGAGAACATTCCCGGCTTTGATACCATCAGCGATATCATCCGCGCGCACCATGAAAAATGGGACGGCACCGGTTATCCCAAACGCCTGAAGGGACAGAACATCCCTATCGGCGCACGCATAGTCGCCGTAGCCAATTATTATGACCGCAACCTGAACCCCTGCACCCAGCATTGGCAAAAAACTCACGCCGACGCTATCATCGAGCTGCAGAATAAGGCCGGTCTGGATTTTGAACCGGCAATAGTCAAAGCCTTTATCGAATCTGTTATTCCGCAATCCTTGCGCACACAATTAAAATAGCATTGTCAGTCCTGCTAAGACCGACAATGCTATTTCTTTTTCCGGGCATCCCAGCTCCTACGAGCCGGGATGCTTTATTTTTATAAATTTGTAAACGCACTGCTTATCAGATGCTTAAGCCCTCGCCGTCATCCCATTGTACAATGCCGTCTGCCTTCAGCGATTCCTGCACCAAGATAACGCGTTGGTTTTCGCTGCCGCGAAAGCGCAGATTAGGATTCTTCAGCTCAAGCTTAAATTCTCCGTCCACCAATACGTCAATATAGGACAACATTTCCTCAGTGATTTCCCAAGGACCGAGATTACCGGTCAGCATATCCTTTTCGAAATTATAACCGCTGTAGCACCAGATATCCTTCTTTGGGAAGCGCTCTCTTACCTTGCGCAGGAACGGCAGCAGCGCTGCCTGATTAGCAGGCTCAAAGGGTTCACCGCCCAAAAGCGACAGGCCACGGATATGTTCGTTCTCCAACAGCTCCAGCAAATGCTCTTGCGTTGTTTCCGTAAAAGGCTGACCGTAATTAAAATTCCAAGACTCCGGGTTAAAGCAGCCCTTGCAATGATGCGTACAGCCGCTGACAAACAGCGATACACGCAAGCCCGGTCCGTTAGCAATATCCAGATTTTTTATTTCTGCGTAATTCATACGCCCTCACCTCGCAAATTACAGATGCATTACTCTGGCTTTGATTTCTTTAGTCTTACCTACATTCCAGAAGTTCTCTCCCAGATAGCCGCAGGTACGGCGGATAACCGTCATCTTGGAGTGATCCTTGTTGTGGCATGCGGGGCATTCCCACTCATTGTCATCATTAATGGTAATTTCACCGTCAAAGCCGCAAACATGGCAGTAATCGGATTTGGTATTAAACTCCGCATACTGGATGTTATCATAAATGAATTTGACAACCTCTTCCAATGCTTCGGTGTTGTGACGCATATTAGGAATTTCTACATAAGAAATCGCACCGCCGGAGGAAATATTCTGGAACTGGCTTTCAAATTTAAATTTGCTGAAAGCATCAATCTTCTCGCGTACATCAACATGATAGGAGTTAGTATAGTAGCCCTTATCGGTAACATCCTCAATCGTGCCGAAACGTTCCTTGTCGATACGTGCGAAGCGATAGCAAAGGCTTTCTGCCGGTGTACCGTACAGACCGAAGCCAAGGCCAGTCTGTGCCTTCCATTTATCGCAGGCACCGCGCAGACGGTTCATAACGCGCAGGGCAAAATCCTCGCCTGCAGGATCGGTATGGCTTACGCCCTTCATCAGCTTGGTCAGCTCATAAAGGCCGATATAGCCGAGAGAAATGGTAGAATAACCGTTTTCCAGATACTTGTCTATTGTTTCGCCCTTACCCAGACGGGCAATAGCACCGTACTGCCAATGTACAGGGCTGACATCGCTCTTAATGCCTTTCAGCGCATTGTGACGGCACATGAGCGCTTCAAAGCACAGCTCCAGACGCTCATCCAGCAGCTTCCAGAACTTCTGCTCATCGCCCTTGGCAACAATGCCAATCTGCGGCAGGTTCAGAGAAACTACGCCCTGATTGAAGCGACCTTCAAATTTATAGTTACCGTTTTCATCCTTCCAGGGAGACAGGAAGCTGCGGCAGCCCATCGGGGAGAAAACATTGCCTTCATAGTTTTCACGCATCTTCTTGGCGCTGATGTAGTCGGGATACATACGCTTAGCGCTGCATTTTACTGCCAGACGTGTAATATAATCGTACTTGCCGCCCTTCAGGCAGTTATGCTCATCCAGAACATAAACCAGTTTCGGGAAAGCCGGGGTTACATAAACGCCCTTGTCATTTTTAATGCCCTGCAGACGCTGACGCAGAATTTCTTCCACAATCATAGCGTTTTCCTTCAGATACGGATCATCCTTCTGCAGATTCAAAAACAGGGTAACAAACGGAGATTGACCATTGGTGGTCATCAATGTATTAATCTGATACTGAATGGTCTGTACGCCGCCCTTCAGCTCGTAGCGCAGGCGCTCGTTCGTCAGACGCTCCAGAGTTTCGTCATCAATGTTGCCTCCGGAGGTTTCCTTGATGCTCTTTTTAAACTTTTCATAGCTCTTACGCAGATATTTTCCCAGATGACGGATATCAACAGACTGACCGCCGTACTGGCTGGAAGCAACAGAGGCAATAATCTGTGTCATAACGGTGCAGGCAACCTGGAAGCTTTTAGGGCTTTCAATCATTTTGCCGTTCATAACCGTGCCGTTATCCAGCATATCGCCGATATTAATCAGGCAGCAGTTGAAAATAGGCTGAATAAAATAGTCTGCATCATGAAAATGCAGCACACCTTCTTCATGCGCCTTGGAAATCTTTGCCGGCAGCATAATACGCTTCGTCAAATCCTTGGAAACTTCACCGGCAATCAGGTCGCGCTGAGTAGCAGCCATCGTTGCATTTTTATTACTGTTTTCTTCCATAACGTCCTTATTGCTGTTGCGGATTAAGGACAGAATAGAATCGTCGGTAGTGTTGGCCTTACGCACCAGAGCACGTTTATAACGGTAAATAATATACTGCTTTGCCAGCTCAAATTTACCTGCATCCATCAGGCTATGCTCTACCATATCCTGAATGTCTTCTACAAGCAGGCGCATACGGTTACGAGATTGTACGCTATCCGCAATTTCCTGGATTTTATCCTCCTCAATACGAAATTCCGGTTCTACGGCAGCATTGGCTTTTTGAATAGCAACGACAATCTTTGCGGCATCAAAATCTACTGTTGTGCCATCGCGCTTAATTACTTTCATAACCTTTCAGCATCCTTTCTTGTAAAAATCAAAGTTATAAATCAATATCTTCGTATAATAACTAAGAGCAAAAATCCATAAGTTATTCTTAAAATACACCTATACGTTATTCAAGGCTCTGACCGTAACGGTCAAAGCCTTGTCTTAATCATAAAAAACAGCTACGGTTCAGCGTAGCATTTTCTGTAGCTTTATTCTACCACAATATGTCGTAGGTGTCAAAGATAAATTCATCAATATGTTGATAAAATTCTTTGTAGACGATTTTTTCGCCAATTTAGCATTTCGCCTTATTTTTCCTATTTTCAGCTATTTGCTTTACAAAAAAGTCCTGCGAGAGGAAATGTTCCGCAGAAAAACAGCTCAAAATTATCCCTTCAGCAGCGATTTTTCAAGCTGTTACCTTTGTACACGCACTGCAAAATATGGTATAATTATTTTCATCTTATTGTTTTGTTATAGGGGTGTTGTTTATGAATAATTCATCAGCAAATAATCACAGTACACGCGGCGTTCTCATGCTCACCTTGTGTGCCTTCATCTGGGGTACTGCCTTTATCGCGCAAAGCGTCGGCGGCGATTACGCCGAACCATTAACCTTCAACTGCGCGCGCAGTGTTTTAGCTACTGTCTTTTTATTTGGCTGTTGCCTATTGTTCGACAAAGCGGCAGGTAAGCGCTTTACTGTTTTAGGCAGTGATGACCCTATTTATAAAGAACGTCTGCTTAAGGGCGGCATCACCTGTGGTCTTTTCCTCTCACTCGCCTGCTTTTTCCAGCAGCTTGGCATAATGTACACCACCGTCGGCAAAAGCGGCTTTATTACAGCACTCTATATCATTCTGGTACCTGTTTTGAGCTATATCTTCTACCGTCGTTCCGTTTCCCTGCTGCAGGGCCTCAGCGTTTTTGTAGCAGCCGTAGGCATGTACTTCATCTGCATCAACGAAGGCTTCTCTATCAACAAAGGTGATTTATACACACTCATCTGTGCCTTCTGCTTCGCTGCACAGATTATCGCCATAGAAAATATCATAAAAAATCTTGACGGCGTGCGCCTGTCACTCATACAATTTATGACCTGCACCGTTGTCAACGGTGTGCTGATGTTTATTTTTGAAACACCGTCACTGGATAATATTATTGCAGGCTGGGCACCTATCGCCTACGCCGGTATCATGTCCAGCGGTGTAGCCTACACGCTGCAGATTGTCGGTCAAAAACATGTCAGCTCCCTGGTTGCCTGTATGCTGATGAGTCTGGAATCAGCCTTCGCACTGGTAAGCGGCTGGCTTATCTTGGGACAGGCTATGAGCAGCCGTGAAATCTTTGGCTGTGCTCTGGTATTTGCGGCAATTACTTTGGCGCAGCTGCCGGAAGAAATACTGGGATTAAAGAAGCGCTAATCCTTACACTTAAAATAAATTGACAAAGAAAAAATAATTTCCTATAATAAGCAAAGTAAGAGAGATTCCTGATAGCTGTATGTCAGTCCTCTCCGGATTTTGTTTTTGAGAGAGACTGCCTGCGACCTCAGGCAGTCTTTTTGTTATTCTTTTATTACCTTTTAAACAATGATAAATTATTACTGGCAAGGAGCTGATATTATGGATCATTTTCAGATTCACGCACCTACACAAATAATCTTCGGTAAAAATACCGAACATGAAGCAGGTAAATGGTGTAAATATTACGGTGCCCACAAGGTACTCGTACACTTCGGCGGCCACAGCGCCAAGAAAAGCGGTCTGCTGGACCGCGTCTGCGCCAGCCTGCAGGACGCAGGGCTGGAATACGTACTGTTGGGAGGTGTTGTGCCTAATCCGCAGCTTTCCATGGTTAAGAAGGGCGTAGAGCTTTGCCGTGAGGAAAACGTTGATTTTATTCTCGCAGTCGGCGGCGGCAGTGTTATCGACAGCGCCAAGGGCATTGGCTACGGCCTGGCTAACCCCGGAGATGTTTGGGATTATTATGCTAAGAAAAAAGAGATTACCGCCTGCGCTCCGCTCGGCGCTGTGCTGACTATCGCGGCAGCAGGCAGCGAAATGAGCAACTGCAGCGTTATCACCAACGAGGACGGCATGCTCAAGCGTGGCCTTTCTACCGATTACGGCTACTGCAAATTCGCTATTATGAACCCTGAGCTTACATATACATTGCCTGCCTACCAGACAGCCAGCGGCTGCACCGACATCATGGTACATACCTTGGAGCGTTATTTTACTGCGCCGTCAACACATCATCTGGCACTAATCGACGGTATCGCCGAAACCTTGCTGCGCAATGTTATGCGCTATGCCAAAATTGCACTCAAAGAGCCGGATAATTACGATGCCCGCGCTGAAATTATGTGGAGCGGCACCCTATCACACAACGAAACCACCGGCGACCGCACCTTCGGCGACTGGTCCTGCCACCAGCTGGAGCACGAGCTGAGCAGCATGTTCGGCGTTGCTCACGGTGCAGGCCTTGCAGCAGTATGGGGCAGCTGGGCACGCTACGTATATAAAGAAAACATCGGCCGCTTTGCCCAGCTGGCAGCTAACGTTTTCCATATTCCCTATAACTTCCGTAATCCCGAAGCCACAGCTTTGGAAGGCATTGCTGCAATGGAAAGCTTCTTCCACCATATCGGTATGCCTACAAGCATTCACGAGCTTATCGGCAAGGACCTCACAGAAGATGAAATCAAAGAGCTGGCATATAAATGCAGCTTTATGAATACGCGCACCATCGGCCAATTTAAGGTACTGACTATCGAAGATATGGAAAATATCTACCGCGCGGCAAAATAACCTGTTACTAAAATCAAAATGCTTCCTTTTGCGGGGAAGCATTTTTTCATCTAGTTCCGGAAATACAAAAAACTCCGTAACCCAAGGGTTACGGAGTAATTTTTATGAAGATTACATTGCTGCTTCTTCAACAGGATATACACTGATTTGGCGTTTGTCGCGGCCTTTGCGTTCAAATTTAACGCGACCTTCAACCTTAGCATAAATAGTGTAGTCCTTGCCCATGCCAACATTGTTGCCCGGATGGAATTTAGTACCACGTTGACGAACGATGATGCTGCCAGCGGTTACCAGCTGGGTGTCATGAGCTTTGGTACCCAGACGTTGTGCGTTAGAGTCACGACCGTTGTGGGAGCTACCAGTACCTTTTTTATGTGCATGTAATTGCAGAATAATTTCAAACATTACTTTCACCTCCTATGTTCTTGAATGCGAACATATTGCGGACACTGACGCGCTATTGATTCCACTCCATAAATCATGGTTTGCAATATAGCCTCTGTCAGGTCGGTAGGAGCACTGTTCAATGCTACCTCGAAGATTCCGTCCTCCTGATTAACGACATAGGACGGATTGAGTTTCAAATGTTTTTCCAAGCCAAGCAAGGGAGCCTGTGTTAAAGCAGAAACAGCACTGCAGACAATGTCTGAGCCCTCTTCAGCAAAACCAGCATGACCACTGACCTTATAGCCTGTAATCATACCCTGCCTGTTCCTGAATAAATCAACACTTACCATAAAAATTATGCGTTAATAGCGGTGATTTCAACAGTAGTGAACGGTTGACGATGACCTTGACGTTTACGGTAGTTGGATTTAGCTTTGTATTTGAAAACGAAAATCTTGTCTGCTTTGCCGTGTTCTACAACTTTAGCAACAACTTTAGCGCCTTCAACTACGGGCTTGCCAATCTTAACATCAGCATCATTTACAACGGTCAGAACTTCTTCAAAAACTACTTCAGCGCCAACTTCTGCGTTCAGTTTTTCAACTTGCAGAGTTTCGCCTTCGCTTACGCGGTATTGTTTGCCACCGGTTTTGATAATTGCGTACATCTATTGCACCTCCCTTAATGATAGACTCGCCAAATACGGTACCCTGACGCCAGGGATTTTCAGAACCTCTCTGCGCGGTTGGGGACGGACCAAATCAGTCCATACTGGAATATTTTACCTTAATGTCTGCTATTTGTCAACACCGCTGTTGTCTAAAATCATAAAACTTTCTACATGCAGGGAAGCATCTGCCTCAACCTTTAGGGAGCAGGCCAGTTCCCGTTCCCAGGCACGCAAATCCTTGCTCACCAGCCACTCTGCCAGCCATGGATTAGCGGTAATCAAAAGATTTTTTGAGCTGCTGCGGCGCTTCAGCAAGGTACGCAGACGACGCTTAATTTCCAAGGAAAGATTTTCCCTGCTCTGCACACGTCCGCTGCCGTTGCATACCGGGCAGGGAGTATATAATACGCTTGATAAATTCTGACGCGATTTTTTTCGGGTAATCTCCACCAAATTCAGTACCGTAATATCCTGCACCTTGGGATGCATTTTATCACCCTTCAGCGCCTGCTGCAGAGAGTTCATAATCTCTCTTTTGTGATTATCTGTATGCATATCAATAAAGTCTACTACTATAATGCCGCCAATATCACGCAAACGCAGCTGACGCGCAATCTCCAGCGCCGCCTCGCGGTTAATCTGCATAATCGTTTCTTCCAGATTTTCGCGTCCGCTGAACTTGCCGCTGTTAACATCAATAACAGTCATCGCCTCAGTATGGTCAATAACCAGATAACCGCCGCTAGGCAGCGTCACCTGTCTGTCACTGATGCCGGCAACTGCTTCACCCTGCTTGTGATATTCAAAGATATCCTCCAGCCCCTGATACAGCGTTACCCTGATATCCTGTGCCTGCGGCATCTCGGCCAGCAGCTCTTCTACACGTTTATAAATCGGCAGATTATCAATCACGATTTCCGTCAGCTCCGGACGCAGATAGTCGCGCACAATACGGATAGGCAGATCAAGCTCACGCCTCAGCAGACAGGGAGCCTTCGCTACACGCTCACGTGCCGCCAACACCTTCCAGTCAGCAGCCAGCTCCTGCACATCGCGCTCCAAAAGCTCACGCGCAACACCGGTTGCCGCCGTGCGCACCACAATTCCCATACCTGCAGGACGCACGCCCTCGCAAATCGTATTCAGACGCTCGCGCTCCTCCTTATCGGTAATCTTACGTGAAATGCCCACATAATCCGCCTGCGGCAGCAGTACAACATAGCGTCCGGGCAAGGTAATTTCGCGGGTAGCGGTAGGACCCTTGGTACCGCGTGCATCCTTAGAAATCTGCACTATCAGGCTTTGGCCTTCTGTAACATTCTTTTTATTGCCCAGATACAGAAATGCATTTTGCTCCAGGCCGATATCAACAAAGGCAGCCTGAATGCCACGGACTACATTGCAGACCTTACCTTTAAATATGCTGCCTACAAGATGCTGCTCTTCCTTGCGCTCTACCAGATATTCCATCAATATTCCGTTTTCCAGCAACCCCATACGGGTTTCGTCTTCGTTGGCGCTTATAATTATTTTAGCTATCATCGCTACTCTCCGCTCTTAAATAATCATGATATTATATTGTAGCATAAATTACGCCTGCTGGCAAAAGCAACGGCATTTCTGTATGTTAAAAAGCCGTTAAATCGCATATAAGCAAAAGCTCTTAGAAAAACACCTCATTCTTGTTTCTGACATCCTTGAATGCAGCAAGCATGTTATCGGTTTTTTGCTGCAATGGTAGCGGAAGAATTCTTGCCTGCTTCGGACATGCATGAACACAGGCCATGCAAAGAATACATTTTGCTGTATCCGTAGCCATCTTTCCGTCCTCATTTGCTATAGCATCCGTCGGGCAGATTTTTGCGCATGCACCGCACGCTGTGCAGGATGGCAGCGAAAGCGGCGCTGCCGGCACCTTCATCTCCGGCTTATACGGGTGATTGCCGGAAACCTGAACATTTTCTGCGGAAGTACTGTTCTTAACCGCCTCTGCAAATGCACGGATTTCTTTTATATCCCCCGCATCCGGTCTGCCGGCGCCAACCTCCGGCACAATAGAATGCTGCGCCACAAAGGCAGCAGCTGCTATTACCGTAAAGCCGGCTTGCTTCAGAATATCATTCATCTCCAACAGTGCATCTTCATAGGCCCTGTTCCCATAAACAGCGATGGTTACTGCCTGCTTTCCCTCACCGGCAAGCGTTTTTATTTTTTCGCGCACGACAGAAGGAATTCGTCCGGCAAATACAGGTGCTGCAACAATAATCAGCTCACCCTGCGGTTGCTCCGTCGGCGTTTGCTTATCTCCCAAATCATGCCATTCTGCATCTTTGCCTACGGCAGCGGCAAAAATATCGCTTACCTTTTTTGTTCCTCCCGTGGGACTGAAATAATAAACCTCCATTTTATCTGACATTTTTCGTCCTCCTTTGCTTTGTGCATACATATAATAAATTTAACTGCAGCCTCTTCAAAAAGTTTTTCCTCTTAAGCAATAATTATGCATCACTTGATATTATTGTAAAACAAAAAGCAGGATATGGCCAGCGCATAAATATGTACAAACGCAAAAATCCCTTAGCTATGAGTTTTCTACCCACAGCTAAGGGATTAATTTTTACTATTATAGTGTATCAGAAATTATTCGAACTCAATAGTAGCAGGCGGTTTGGTAGTATAGTCAAAGAGTACGCGGTTGATGTGCTTAACCTCATTAACGATACGATTAGCCGCAGTAGTAATAGTTGCCGGCGGCAACATAGTTACTTCTGCAGTCATGAAGTCGGTGGTAGTTACCGCACGCAGAGCGATAGCATAATCATAGGTACGTTCGTCGCCCATAACGCCAACGCTACGCATATTGGTCAGAGCTGCAAAGTACTGGCTCGGACGCTCGCTCATCGGCAGCTTGTCTACCTCTTCACGATAAATTGCATCTGCATCCTGTACGATAGCAACCTTTTCCGGAGTTACATCGCCGATGATGCGGATTGCCAGACCGGGTCCTGGGAACGGCTGACGTGCTACCAGGTTTTCAGGCAAGCCAAGCTCACGGCCGGATTGACGAACCTCATCCTTGAACAGGTCACGCAGAGGCTCAACAATTTCCTTGAAATCAACAAAATCAGGCAGACCGCCAACATTATGATGGCTCTTAATGGTTGCAGATTCGCCGCCAAGGCCGCTTTCTACAACGTCAGGATAAATGGTGCCCTGTGCCAGATAGTCAACAGCACCGATTTTCTTAGCTTCTTCTTCAAATACGCGAATAAATTCTTCGCCGATGATTTTACGTTTTCCTTCCGGAGCAGTTACGCCTGCCAGCTTGCTATAGAAGCGCTCGCGTGCGTCAACGCAGATGAAGTTGATATCGAACTGACCGCCTTCACCGAAAACAGCGCAAACCTCTTCACGCTCGTTTTTGCGCAGCAGACCGTGGTCTACAAATACGCAGGTCAGCTGCTTGCCGATAGCCTTAGCCAGCATAGCAGCACAAACGCTGGAGTCAACACCGCCGGAAAGCGCACACAGCACCTTGCCGTCACCAATTCTTTCTTTCAGCTCAGCAACAGTCTGCTCTACGAAAGAATCCATTTTCCAGGTTCCTGCACAGCCGCAAACATTGTAAACAAAATTGCTCAGCATCTTGGTGCCGTTTTCGGTATGCAGAACCTCGGGATGGAATTGTACGCAATACAATTTACGTGCTTCATCCTCAGCAGCAGCAACCGGGCAGTTCGGAGTGCTGGCAACAATTTTGAAGCCGGGAGCTGCGGTTTCGATATAATCGTTATGGCTCATCCAGCAAACATTCTTCTCGGAAAGGCCGGCGAACATCGGGCTGGTGGTGTCGAGGTCAACAACGGTTTTGCCGTATTCGCGCTCGGGAGCTACGCATACATGACCGCCGAGCATATGCATCATCAGCTGGCTGCCGTAGCAAATGCCCAGAACAGGTATACCCCAAGTATAGATTTCCGGATCAATAGTAGGAGAATCCTCCAGATAAGCACTGTTAGGACCACCGGTAAAAATAATTCCTTTAGGATTTTTAGCCTTAATTGCTTCCAGGCTATGCTTATAGGATACGATTTCGCAGTACACACCGCTTTCACGTACGCGTCTTGCGATTAACTGGTTATACTGCCCGCCGAAGTCAATTACGAGCACCATTTCTTTTGCATTATTTTGCATCAATCCTTCACTCTCCTTCAAAAATAAACATGCTGCTTATATAGCAGTTATGTAAAAAATTATACGTTTTTAATATATTATAGATTACCATAAACGGCATAAAAATGCAATGAAAATGCTATTTCAGCGTCATAACGTCTTGTTCTGACCTAAGTATACATCCTACTGCTCTTAAAACGTGCTTTGCTGCAATAAATAACAGTAAGCCTAAACACAAACATCCCATATTCAAATATCATTAATGACTGCTAAATTGAAATTTACAAATCTTTCAGAAAATGCTATAATATTTTTTAGGTATGTCGCAAGGCTACCTAGGGAGTATTAGCTGCCAGAAATTCTAAAAAATCTGACAGCACCTATTTTAGGAGGGATATAATGCAGCAAAATGCAGATGTGAAGGATTTAGCACAAAAAGTGATAAATCAAAACAAGTCACAAAACAACAAAAGTCAATTTATTCTATGGATGGGCGCACTGGTAGTCGGTGCCATTCTCGGTTATATGGGAATCAAACCCCTGAATGAATTATTCAATTTCATCGCTACCGTTTATACACGCCTCTTCCAATTTATCGCTGTACCTACCATTGCTTTAGCCGTAATTACTACATTGGCTGCTTTGGGAAGCAAAAAAGAAACCGGCCAGATTTTTGCTCACGCCGTAGTTTACACCTTTTTGACTACTGTTTGTGCAGCAGGCATCGGTCTTGCTATCTATCTTTGGGTAGCTCCCGGCAACCTGCCGGCAGAAATTGTCGGCAGCGGCATGTCCAATGTACCGCAAAATCTTGGCAAGTTAAGCTACTATGACCACATTTTAAATGTTATTCCTAACAACATGCTGCAGCCGTTCCTCGCTGGCAACGTGCTTTCCGTAATGCTGATTGCTGCTGCTATGGGTTTAGGTCTGGCATTTATGCCTAAAACCGAAAACAGAGAAGCTCTGCTGAAAGCAGTATTAGGCTTCCAGGAGCTGCTGTTCACTCTTATTAAAGCGTTGCTGTTCGTACTGCCTCTCGGTATTCTGGCATTCGCAGGTCAGCTTTCCGCACAGATTGAAGCCGGCGTAATCGTTGGCGCTCTGGGCAAATATACTCTGGTTATCATGGCCAGCAACTGTGTACAGTTCTTCATCGTTCTGCCTATCTTCCTGCTTGCAAGAGGCCTGAACCCGATTGATGTATTCAAGAAAATGTCTCCGGCAGTCGCTGTTGCACTGTTCACCAAGAGCTCCGCAGGCACCCTGCCTGTAACTATGGCGTCCGCTGAACAAAACATGAAGGTTAACAAAGCTGTTTCCCGCTTTGTACTGCCTATCTGCACCACCATCAACATGAACGGCTGCGCTGCCTTCATTTTGATCACTTCCATTTTCGTTATGCAGAATGCA
The DNA here is from genome assembly GCF_958453765.1 of Phascolarctobacterium succinatutens. Lineage (GTDB taxonomy): Bacteria > Bacillota > Negativicutes > Acidaminococcales > Acidaminococcaceae > Phascolarctobacterium_A > Phascolarctobacterium_A succinatutens_B. The sequence continues at coordinate 40,878 of NZ_CAUDZA010000009.1, forward strand.
GGCTTTGAGCTGTCCATGACCACCATGCTTACCTGGCTGCTGGTATCCGTACTGGCTGCTGTTGGTAACGCAGGCGTACCGATGGGCTGCTACTTCCTCACCCTGTCTCTGATGAGCGGCATTGGCGCTCCTATCGGTATCATGGGTATCATCCTGCCGATTTACACAATCATCGATATGGTTGAAACCGCAGAAAACGTTTGGTCTGACTCCTGCGTTTGCGCAATGACCGACCATGACCTCAAAGGCAAAATTGCCGAAGAAGAATAAAGCATAAAGCAAATAACTGCTAATTCGCTGTGAATTAGCAGTTATTTTTTTGCAGGAAACAGTGTTATAAGCCAACCATATTTCTTGCGCAAATTGACAAACATTTATTGATATATTACACTATCCTCAAAGCCCGCTTGCGGATAAGGCCTACTAAGGTGTCGGTTCTGGCACCATTGGTCGTCTTAGCCCAAGCGAGGCTTTTTTATTGTGTAATAATAGCCATCTCGCCGCAAGATTGCAACCACATTGCAAGCAAAGCCACTAAAAGCGCCTTACGCAGAAAAATAAAAAAGCCCGGAAACAAAGTTTCCAGGCGGTTTTTCATTGGAGCTGGCAATAGGAATCGAACCCACAACCTGCTGATTACAAATCAGCTGCTCTGCCAATTGAGCTATGCCAGCACAAAATTCTTTTATTATTATAAAGGATAAAGCCTGTTTTGTCAATACTTTCGCAAGCAAAGATTTTATAGCATGCTTACATGTAGAAATACCAGTAGGTTACACCGGCCAACAGTATTCTGTAAACAGCAAAGCTGGTCAGCTTGGAATTCTGCAAAAATTTCAGGAACCATAATACCGAAATATAAGCAACGATAAAGGATACAACGAAACCTATTGCCAATACCTGCAGATCACCGGCAGAAAGATACTGGAAGTTTCTGAGCAGATCATAAATACAGGCCACAAACATCAGCGGTACAGCAATCACAAAGGTATAATTTGCTGCAGCACTGCGAGTCAGGCCCACCAAGAGGCCACCGGCAATAGTACTGCCGCTGCGTGAAAACCCGGGCCACAGGGAAAGAAATTGATAAATGCCAACCCATACTGCCTGACGGATAGAAATTTTATCAACATCATCAACCAGTTCAGCCTCACGGCCTTTAGTTCTATATTCCGCAAACATCAGCAACAAACCGCCCAAGAAAAGGCCTATTGCTACCGTAAAAGGAGAAAACAGATACTCCTTGATATAGTGATACAGGAAGAAGGCTACCAGCATAACCGGTACGATACCGGCGGCAACATGCCAGACAGAAAGTCCCTTGTTGATATCCCAGCCATCCTTAGTAAAAAATCTGGCAAAGCGCTCTTTATAAATAAAAACAACAGATAGAATAGCACCCAGCTGTACAAAGACATCAAAAACATCTGCCAGCTGGCCTTCAAAGCCCAAAACGTGACCGACAATAATCATATGTCCGGTAGAAGAAACCGGTAAAAATTCGGTCAAACCTTCGACAATACCCACAATAACGGCAATTAAATTTAAGTCCATGATTTACTCCCTTTCGCAAACACTAAGCCTTTTTATTATACTCTGAATTACACTTAACTGCAATGAAATCTCACTATTTTTTTAAATTTTTCACAGTTCATAAAGCTGCACACAAAAACAGAGGATGGTGCAAGCACCACCCTCTGTAATATAAGTGTATAATCTTAATCTGGGGTTAAATCTAGTAATCAAGTTTAAATCAATCGCCAAAGCACAATCCCAGCTGGCGTCCTGTACGGATAATTTCGCTGTCTACAGGAACCTGACGCGGTTTTGATGCTGCCTTTTGAATAAAGACGGTAACAATCTGATCATGATACAGTGAAACCATAACATTATATTCACGTCTTAGGCAAGCCTCTGCTGCTGCCACGCCGTAACGCGTTGACAGCACACGGTCAAACGCTGTAGGCGAACCGCCACGCTGCAGATAACCTAATACGGTACAGCGTGATTCGATGCCTGTCTGCTCTTCAATGGCCTGCGCCACCTTTTCGCCTGCACCGCCAAGGCGGATCGGCTCAAAGCTGCCCTCGACCATACGTGCGATTGACATCTCGCCACCATCAGGGCGTGCGCCTTCGGCAACAACAACAATACTAAAATTCTTTCCGGCAGCCTTGCGTGCCTGAATCTTAGCAATCACCGGCTCCAGCTTGTAAGGAATTTCCGGTAGCAAAATAACGTCCGCACCGCCGGCAATGCCACTGTGCAAAGCAATCCAGCCGGCATAACGGCCCATAACCTCCAACACCATAACACGGTGATGTGATTCAGCTGTAGTATGCAGTCTGTCAAGCGCTTCGGTAGCCATAGCCATAGCAGTATCAAAGCCGAATGTCCGCTCTGTGCAGGGCAAATCATTATCAATGGTCTTAGGTACGCCGACAACCTTAATATCACATTCACGCGCCAGCTCTGCACCAATATTCAGGCTGCCGTCACCGCCGATAACAACCAATGCTTCTATATCGTATTTACGCAGGTTTTCGATAACCTTTTCGCGCATATCCTTATATACAAGCTCACCATTTTCTTCAACAGCAAAATGGAAGGGATTATCACGGTTCGTGGTTCCTAAAATTGTTCCGCCGCGCGGTAAAATACCCGATACTGCAGCATAATCCATTAATTTCAGATTATCGTTTATCAGGCCGTTAAAGCCATTGAGTACGCCATAAACCTCACAATCGTTCTGCAGGAAGGTTTTTACAACCGCACGGATTACAGCGTTTAATCCCGGGCAGTCACCTCCGCCGGTCAAAACAGCAAAGCGACGTTTTTTCTGCTCCATATCAAGCCTCCGCTTATTAACTATTAACCTTCTACGTTCCAGATCTTAAAGCCATCGGGGCTGATACGGATAGCTTCGGTACCGTCAAATTTGTCATAGCACAGGTTACCGTTATCAATGTATCCGGGCCATGCGGTTACGATGGTAAACTTTTTGCTCAGTTTACGCATCAGGCTGTCGGTATTGATGTGGAATACAGGTACAAACAAGGTCTGCAGTCTGTCAAGAATGATAACATCTGCATTGTAGCTTGCCAGAATATCAGCAAACATATCAGGAGCATACAAGCCTCTGTCAGCAGCCGGAATTGCCAAGAATTCCTCACTGATCAGCATACGGCAGTCAACGTAGGTCCATTTTTGAGATTCTGCAGCTTCACGTAAAACTTTGCTCTTGCCACTGCCCGGTTTACCGGTAACAATAACAACATTTCCTTTGTCGGCCTGAGCCTCTGCTACAACCTTCACTAATTCTTCAACTTGATTCATTTGAAAAACCTCCTCTAACACCGAAGTGTCAATTTTTCTTTACTGACTTGTTAATATATCTATTCGCTATACTTGTCAAAAATCCTCTTAATAAAAAAACACCATTCTGAAAATTTCAAAATGATGTAGATTTTTGTTACAGTTTTATCAATTATCCGCTTTTTCAGGAATTTTTATTCTTGAAACGCTCATACGGATCAATAGCCAGCAGTCCGCTGTAAACTGTACGCAGATCAGTAATATCTCCTTTGCTGATGATATATTTTTCAAGTTTACGCTTTACACGCTGCAGCGCATTATCAATAGATTTGATATGACGCCCCAGCTCAGCAGCAATTTCCTGATAGGATTTGCCATCAAGATAGCTCATCAGAACCTTCCATTCCAGGTCACTGAGAATATCATTCATCTTGCTTTCAATATCGCTGAATTCCTCACGGCTGATAATCATATCCTCCGGATTGGCAACCTTCACACCGCTGATGACATCCAGCAGCGTGCGGTCACTGTCCTCCTCATAAATTGGCTTATTAAGCGATACATAGGAGTTGAGAGGGATATGCTTCTGTCTGGTAGCAGTCTTTATCGCCGTAATAATCTGCCTTGTTACGCACAGCTCGGCAAACGCACGGAACGATGCCTGCTTATCGGCACGGAAATCACGGATAGCCTTATAAAGACCGATCATGCCTTCCTGAATAATATCTTCACGCTCGGCACCTATTAAAAAATAGCTGCGAGCCTTGGCTCTGACGAAGTTTCTGTATTTATGCAGCAGATATTCCTGTGCTAAAACATTATCATGCTGTTGTGATTCTAAAACGATTTCCTCATCAGTCATTTTTGCAAAAGCGTCATTGGGATCGTTTTGCATTACAGTATCTGTAGCCATCAATAGCATATCCTCCGTCTGTTTATCTATCTGCCACTGTCTTGCAAAACAGTTATTGCAAATATCTTCATAATAAAAGCATCAGTGTTTTTATTATATCCTGCCTGGTGTTTTCCGTCAACTTTTCTCCCGACGCAATTTTTCCAGATGAGCCAGCACATGCCCGCTCACCCTTCCGCCAAGCTCGTTTCGGTTTAAAGCCCGTCTGGGGACATGCAGACGCTCGGCAATTTCCTTCTTAGTCTTATAATACTGCTCGCGGAATTCGCGGGAGGAAATGCGGTACGCACCTGCTCCCAAAATGTTAATCTGCTCCGCATAGTCACTGGTGACAACGAAAACCTTTGCCTGTACACGTCTCAGTTCGTAGGCTCTGCGCTCAATCCAGGAATCTGCTGTTTCGCCCTCGTCGGTGAACACAACATCAATGCCATGAATTTTTTCGGAAGCAGCAGCGCCTGCCACCTCCTGAGCATCAAAAACTACGACAGCACGATAGCCCTTAAAGGCAGCATATTCTGCCACACCCGCTACCAGCAGCTCGCGTGCATGCTCCAGGTTTTCCTGGCGCAGCTGGGCAAAATCCTTCCAGGCGTTAATTACATTATACCCATCAATTATCAGATATTCGCCCATGCCTTCACCTCTTTAGAATTGATGTCGTTGACGTACTACCTCGTACATCAGGACAGCTCCCGCAGCCGATGCGTTCAAAGAATTAACGCCGCCGTTCATCGGAATGCTAACAACATCATCACATTTTTGTTTTACCAGTCGGCCTAAGCCTCTGCCTTCAGCTCCGATTACCAGTACAATCGGACCGCTCATATTGGCAGCATAAAAATCAACGCCATCCATATCAGCACCGACAACCCAGCAGCCGCGCTGCTTAAGCTCTTCGATAGTCTGGGCGATATTGCCGCTTTGCACAACAGGTACATATTCAACCGCACCTGCGGAAATCTTGGCAACAACAGCGTTCAGCGGACAGCTGCGGCGACGCGGCATCAGCACGCCATGCACTCCTGCAGCATCGGCACTGCGGATAAGCGCGCCCACGTTCTGCGGGTCCTGCAGCTCATCCAATAGCAGAATAAACGGCTCTTCATTTTTTTCTGCCGCACGGGCAAAAACATCATCCAGAGTACGGAAAGCAATCGGGGCAGCCAAAGCAGCTACGCCCTGATGACGCAAGCCCTTAGCCAGCTTATCCAACTTTTCGGCCTTTACTGTTTCTACAGGTACACCCTTTTGCTTTGCCAAAGCAATGATTTCGCCCAGACTGCCGCCATGAGCGCCTTCCTGCAAAAGTATTTTGTTTATTGAACGCTGACTGCGCAAGGCTTCACTAACCGCATTACGTCCAGCTATTAAATCATTATTCTGCTCAGCCATAGTTTCTCCTTACTGCTTTTGCTCTGCCTTGGCTTTTGCCGCCAAAATTGCCTGCAGACGTCCGCAGGACATAGCGCCCTCGTGACAAACGCCCTCAGATACACAGGTTGGACCTGCATTTTCAAAAATAACCGGTGCTACAGCCTGACATTGGCGCAGCATCTCATTAGCCAGCGCACGGATTTCCCATTGTGCACGGGTGCAGCAGCGCAGGCTGAAGAAGTTCAGCAAGGAGCGTGCATTAAACGTGCAGACAATTTTCGTTTCAGTTGCGTTAGGCAGAATATAACGGGCATCCTCAGCCGGAATATCAAGCGCGATAAACTCATCATACATTGCCTGAATCTCAGTCATCAGCTTGTCAAATTTAGCCTTAGCCTCAGGCTTAGAAGCAATGGAAGCAGGCACGATTGTTTCAAAATCATGCTCTTTCACATAGCGCTGAGATTGCTGGGAATAAGAAGCAATACGGTGGCGCACCAGCTGATGTGTCAAAACGCGGGATACACCTTCGATAGCAAAGGTAAAAGTAACATGCTCCAAGGTGGACAAGTGCCCCATGCTTACCAATTTGCGTACCAGATTTGCTGCCTGCTCATCACTGATTTTTTCTTCCAGCTGGGCAGCGCCGATCGGAGAATAGCACAAGCGTGCACTCATCGCCACAGTACGTTCCGGCTCAGGCGTATGACGTACTAATTTTACCATCATATTTATCATCTCCTCTCTTTTCAACGGACAAATAGAGGGGTATTATTTTTTGTGATTTTCCTGCATATATTTGCTGATAATATCAAAGGAAAGATCCATAACCTCTTGCAGGCGCTCCTCGCGTTCTTCAAGGAACAACCAGCCCAAAAGTGCTTCAAAAGCTGTTGCCATACGGTATTCATGCACTGAGGCGCTTTTCGGCACCATCGACTTGGCATTACGGCCGCGGCGGAAAATAACGCTTTCCTCCTCGCTCAGGCCAGCCTCCAGCTGCTGCATTGCCTGACATTGGCACACTGCAGAAACCATCTTGGAACCGATGTCATGTACAATGCGTACATGCTTGGAAGTCGGCAAAAGGCGCAGACGGACATACATAGAAAAAACTACGTCGCCGATATACGCCAACAGAATCGGATTTATTTCCTTAGTTGCAGGAAAAGGAGCACCGGCAGCCGCACAGGCTGCCAGGGCATGCTCCTTTAGCATTTTGTATTGTTCAAATTTCATTATTGCTTAGACCACTTTACGCCTTGCGGAGTATCCTGCAGCACAATGCCGATTTCATTCAGCTTGTTGCGCAGCTCATCTGCCAGTGCGTAATTTTTGTTTTTACGTGCATCCTGACGCATAGCGATAAGCATTTCCACCAGCTCAGCTTCCTTGCTGTCGCCTGCCTCTTCTGCAGCCGGAGCAGCAGTTTTTTCCAATACACCGATGATAGAGCAGGTTTCTGCAAAGACATCGTTGAACATAGCAACCAGCTTACCGTCCGGTTTAATGCCGGCATCAACAACTGCCTTATGGTAAATGTTGATTTCCTTAGCCAGAGCAAACATATGGCTGATAGCCAGCGCAGTATTGAAGTCATCGCGCATAGCTTCCATAAACGCTTCACGCAGCTCTTTAACCTTCTCGCGCAGTGCCAAGCTTTCGGCAGTCGGGCCGGCGCTCAGCATTTCGCTCAGCTCACCCAAAGTTTCCTGTGCCTGACGCAGACGTGCAAGGCTCTTTTGTGCTTCGGTAAGACGTGCATCGCTGAAGTCCAGCGGGCTGCGATAATGAGTGGAAACAATGAAGAAACGCAGAGTTTCCGGATCGTAATGCTCTAAGATATCGATAACCATAAAGAAGTTGCCCAGAGATTTGGACATTTTTTCTTCGTTAACGGTAATAAAGCCGTTATGCAGCCAGTAATGTACGAAGGGATGAATGCCGGTGCAGCCTTCGGACTGGGCAATCTCGTTTTCATGATGCGGGAAAATCAAGTCGCTGCCTCCGCCATGGAAGTCAAAGGTTTCGCCCAGATACTTCATGCTCATGGTAGAGCATTCAATATGCCAGCCGGGACGACCGGGACCCCAAGGGCTCTCCCAAGCAGGCTCGCCCGGTTTAGCTGATTTCCACAGCGCAAAATCCATCGGATTATGCTTGCGGTCATCAACGTCTACACGCGCGCCGGCCATCATATCCTCAATGTTACGGCCGGAAAGCTGACCATAGTATTTAAACTTTTCTACACTGTAGAAAACGTCGCCGTCAACAACATAACCGTAGCCATTGTCAATCAGGCATTGAACGGTTTTGATGATATCATCGATATGCTCGGATACACGCGGATAAACATGCGCACGGCGCACATTGAGTTTATCCATTACTTCAAAGTAGGAGTCAATATAGCGGTTGCAGATATCATACCATTTTACGCCCTCTTTATTGGCAGTGTTGATAATCTTGTCATCAACATCGGTAAAGTTCTGTACATGGGTTACGTCATAGCCTTCATGCTCCAGGAAGCGGCGGATAACGTCCCAGGTTACGAACGGACGCGCATTACCAACGTGCGGATGATTGTACGGAGTAACACCGCAAACATAGATGTTGGCTTTGCCGGGATGAATAGGTACGAATTCTTCTTTTTGTTTGGTTAAGGTGTTATATACTTTAATGCTCATAATAACTATTCCTTTGCAAAAATTCTCTGAGCGACGAGAAGGCCTTGGATGCAAGCAACGCCGTTACGAAGCAGTTGAAGCCTTATCGTCAGTCATCAATCAAAGAGTTACGCCTGCTTTTGCCAAGCTGGATTTAATGCGTTTTGCAGTACGCTCAACGCCCAGCAGCGGAACCATTGCTGCCAGCTCAGGACCATGCTGATTGCCGGTCAGAGCAACACGAATCGGCATGAATACATCCTTGCCCTTCAGCTTAGTTGCTTTCTGAATCTGCTTGAACAGAGCTTTAACTGCAGCATTGTCCAGGTTTTCTACCTTCGGCAGCCCTTCCAGCAGCATATTGATAACGGTCGGTACAGTTTCAGCCTTCAGGACTGCTTCTGCTTCCTCGTTTTCAAAATCGAATTCATCATTGAAGTACATTTCTACGCATTCAGGAATTTGGGCAGCATAGGAAATGTGCTCCTGTGCGGTTGCTACAACGCGTTTGAGCCAAGCCAGCTTCTCGCCTTCTTCTTCGCCGGTCATGTAGCCTGCAGCAATCATGTGCGGTTTAGCAGCTTCAAAGAATGCTTCCGCATCCAGCTGACGCATATAGTGCTGGTTAATCCAGTTCAGCTTGTCGATATCGAAAACAGCAGGGTTCTTGGCAACACGGTCCATGCTGAATTCGTGAATCAGCTCGTCCATGCTGAAGATTTCCTGCTCGCTGTTCGGAGCCCAGCCCAAAAGTGCCAGGAAGTTGTTGATAGCTTCCGGCAGGTAACCCAGCTGACGATATTGGTCAACACTGGTAGCGCCGTGACGCTTGCTCATTTTGGTGTGGTCCTTGCCCAGAATCAGGGAAATGTGACCGAAGGTCGGTTGTTTGAAGCCCAGTGCATCATAAACAAGGCATTGACGCGGAGTGTTGGACAGATGCTCTTCAGCGCGGATTACATGAGTAATGTGCATCAGCGCATCATCGATAACTACAGCATAGTTATAGGTCGGAATACCGTCGGATTTAACAATAACGAAATCACCGATATTATTGGAATCAAAAACTACATCGCCACGAACCATGTCGCGAACGAGAATCTGCTGGTCGGCAGGAACACGGAAGCGAACGGTCGGTTTGCGGCCTTCAGCTTTGAACTGAGCAATCTGCTCTTCGGTCAGATGACGGCATTTGCCCATATAACGCGGCATTTTGCCTTCTTTGATCAGGCTCTGGCGTTCTTCCTCCAGCTCCTCATCGGTGCAGTAGCAATAGTAAGCCTTGCCTTCTGCCAGCAGCTTGTCAGTATATTTTTTGTAGATATCAAGACGTTCCATCTGATGATACGGTCCGTTCGGGCCGCCAACATCAACGCCCTCATCCCAGTCCATACCCAGCCACTTCAAAGCAGCCTTGATATTTTCCTCGGATTCCGGGGTAGAACGCTCACGGTCGGTATCCTCGATACGCAGAATCAGCTTGCCGCCGGTTTTGCGGGCCAGCAGATAGTTGAACAGCGCACTGCGCGCACCACCGATATGGAACGGGCCGGTCGGGCTCGGCGCAAATCTTACTCTAACTTCATCATTACACATTGATATATCCCTCCAAATTTATCTATTAACATTAGATTTACCAAAAAAGCACAATCACTCCGGCTCCGGCTAAAATAAATTTCCTTCCGCCGGTATATCCAAACAGATTACACTTATCAGTCTAATTATTATATCACATCTTGACAATGCTCGCCACAGCTTCAGCGGCAATACCTTCGCCTCTTCCTGTAAAACCGAGCTTTTCTGTTGTTGTCGCCTTAATATTTACGACAGACTCAGCAACATCCAAGACCTTGGCAACATTAGTACGCATTGCGGCAATATAGCCTGCCAGCTTCGGGCGTTGGGCAATAATCGTCACATCCACGTTATTAACCTGCCAGCCTTCCTCCTGCAAGAGCTTTTTGACATGCAGCGTCAGCTGCATGCTGTCCGCTCCCTTAAAGCGTTCATCCGTATCAGGGAAGTGCTTGCCGATATCGCCCATGGCCGCAGCGCCCAAAAGCGCATCCATCAGCGCATGCAAAGCTACATCTGCATCACTGTGTCCCAAAAGGCCTTTTTCATAAGGCACCTCAACACCGCAGAGAATTAATTTACGGTCTTCTGCCAGCTTATGTACATCATAGCCGCAGCCGATGCGAAATTGCGGTATAACAATCTTATTTTCCATCTTCCTGCTCCTGTTGCGCCAGCAGATTTTCTGCAAAAAGCAAATCTTCCGGCGTAGTAATTTTAATATTTTCGTAGCGTCCCAGCGCTGTCGCTACCTTATGGCCCATCAGCTCTACTACCGAAGCATCGTCGGTAACAGCAGCGGGATGTGCCGCCAGCTGCGCGTAAGCCTGCTTCAGCAGTTCTGCGGTAAAAATCTGCGGTGTCTGTACTGCCATCAGCGTACTGCGCTCAGGCGTAGCAGTTACAATACCGTCGGTGCCGACAACCTTGATGGTATCCTTCACCGGAACGGCAGCAATTGCGGCGCCATGCACCTTAGCGGCAGCCAATGTGCGTTCAAAAACAGCGCGTCCCGCAAAGGGACGCGCGCCATCGTGTACAGCGATATAGCAATCTGTTTCCTCTACTGCGGCCAACGCATTAGCAACACTGTCCTGACGCTCCTTGCCGCCGGCTACTACGCAAAACGGCAGCGTCCGAAAATAATCTTTCTGATAACCGGCTAAAAGCTCACGGCCTTCAACAACCTCCTGCGGCGCCAACACGACAACGGCACGCTTAACCAGACCTGTTGCCTCCAGCATATGCAGACAGTGCACCAGAAGCGGTGCACCGTTCAGCATAGCAAAGGCCTTATTAATCCCCAGCCCCAGACGCTTACCGGCGCCTGCAGCCGGAACAATTACAATAAGTTCATCCTTGCCCATCTCAAAGCTCCTATTTTGTTTTTGCGAAAATCATTCTTCCGGCAGATGTCTGCAGCACACTGGTTACAACAACAATTGCGCTGTGGCCGATGAAGTGACGTCCGTTTTCTACAACGATCATAGTACCGTCATCAAGATAAGCAACAGCCTGTCCCTGCTCCTTGCCTTCCTTAACCAGGAATACGTTCATTTCCTCGCCTGCAACAACTACCGGTTTAATAGCGTTCGCCAGCTCATTGATATTCAACACCTTAACGCCCTGAATACCTGCAACCTTATTCAGGTTATAATCATTGGTAATAATGTCAGCGTTAGCCTGTCTTGCCAAACGTACAAGCTTAGCATCCACGCCTTCCAGATCATCGTAATCGTTATCTACGACCAGAATACGGCCCTTGTAGCTTATCTGCAAATCATGCACCAGGTCCAGACCGCGACGGCCTTTAGCACGCTTCATATTATCCGAAGAATCCGCCAGCTTCTGCAGCTCCTCCAACACAAAATTCGGCACTACCAGCTGACCGTCCAAAAAGCCTGCAGCCATAATATCCATAACACGTCCGTCAATAATGACGCTGGTATCAAGCAATTTATTGCTGCTGTAAAGACGGTCCCCCAAAGGGCCCTCCAATACGCTCTTTGTTTCATCGACAGGCTTTACGGGCTTACGCGTAGGAATGCGGTTAAAAAACTCCACAATATCATTATGCTTACGCAAAGCCAGCTTAGCACCGACAACTGAAAGTACAAGGCTTAGTACGATGGGAATAAACGGTCCGATAACCGGCAGTCTGGAAAAAGGACTGCCTATCAGATTTGCTAAAATCAGACCGATGCCGATACCGAAAATCATTACCAGAATATCACTGGTAGGTACGCCGGAGAGAGAAACCGTCAGACGTTCAGCGTAATTGAACAGCCATTTTGTAATAAACGGTGCCAATACTAAGCCAAGCCAGGAAGATATAAAAAGACCTGGTAAGGTCAGTATCATGGTAGCAAAGGTAATTCCCATTAAACCATTGCCGTGTAAATCATAGCCCAAGTAATTTGATAAAAACGGTAAAGATAAATTTGTTAGTATGAGTCCGGTTACAATAATAATTAACGATATGCTCAGGCTAATAATTTTTCTCAGCATTTCAATTCCTCCTTTCTCTGAATTTCTGATACATAGTATTTCATCCTACTATTATATCAATTATATAATACAGCTATAATCCGCAAAAAACAAGTAAATAACTTTTTTAAATATGACATTAATGAAAAAAAGGCCTAAAAATTTTGCAAAAAGACCGTTTTAAAGCAGTTTCTAACTCAACAGCCTTAAAACGGTCTTTATATTCTGCCTAATTACAGCAACGCTCTAACCAGTTGCCCGCTTTCTCTGCGTCCACATCCTTAATCAGCATTATTTCACTTTGCAAAATCTGCTTCGTACTGTGCAGCAATCTGCGCTCACCTACGGAAATTTTCTTTCTGCGTTCTAAAATAGTCAGTATTTTAAAGATTCTTGCGACCTCAGCAACACTGCCGCTTTTTATCTTCTGCATATACAACTGAAAGCGCCGATTCCAGGAAATCGCCTTCACCGTCTGTACATCCGGTACTTCATGCAGCGTATTCTGAATTATTGCCAGAGTTTCATCATCGCCAATATAACGTAAACCTAATTTTTCGGCGTTTTCTACCGGTACCGACACTGTCATATTGTCAAAAAGCATTTGTAAAATGTAATACTTCACAGTCTCGCCATCCTGTATATGTGCTTCTATATCCTTGATAATAGCTCCACCATGAAGCGGATATACCACTCTGTCACCCATCGCAAACATCTTCAACCCTCCTAAAATTATAATTCTGATAAATACATTGTAGCACGCCCCTTCTTTATTGTCAAAAATATTTTATTTTACCACTATCTTTCTAATATGTCAACCTTTAACTAGGATGTTGGTCTATCTTCAGAATTCTTTTAACATTTAGCGATAAAACTACACTTAAAAGAATAATATTTTACAAACTGTTAACTAATTACGGCTTCTGCTGCCCCGTTAAGCTCTTGCAAAAGATATTTTTTTCTTGCATAATATAAGTGTCTAAAACAGTAAAGGAAGTAAAAATTATGGACAGCAACGAAAAATATGAATTATTATTAACACAGCTTCGCGCAAAAGAAGGCTTTATCTGCGATATGGATGGTGTTATCTACCACGGAAATAACCTGTTGCCCGGAGTAAGAGAATTCGTAAACTGGCTCTATGAAGAAAAAAAGAGCTTTTTGTTTTTGACTAACGCCAGCGAACGCAGTCCCAAAGAACTGCAGCAAAAGCTTTTACGTCTGGGACTGGAGGTTGACGAAAGTCATTTCTATACCAGTGCTCTCGCCACTGCCAAATTTATCCATTCGCAGGCCCCCGGCTGCAGTGCCTACGTTATCGGCGGCCCCGGTCTTGTCAATGCGCTTTATGATGCCGGCATCACAATGAATGATGTTAATCCCGATTACGTTGTAGTCGGCGAAACAAATTCTTATAATTATAATATGATTCTCAAGGCAGTAAGCCTGATTAACCAAGGAGCACGCCTGATTGCAACAAACAGCGACCTTACCGGCCCCTCTGATTTCGGTATCATCCCCGCCTGCCGCGCACTGGTCGCACCTATTGAGCTTGCTACCGGCAAAAAGGCTTACTTTGTCGGCAAACCTAACCCCTTGATGATGCGCACAGGCTTGCGTCTGCTGGATGTTCATTCAGAGGATGCTGCTATGATTGGCGACCGTATGGATACAGATATCGTTGCCGGTATGGAAAGCGGTCTGATGACAGCTCTTGTTCTGAGCGGCGTAAGTACGTTGGAAAATATTAAGGAATTCTCCTACCGTCCGTCTATCATCTTAAACGGCGTCGGTGATATTCCGAACAAATAATGTTATACCTCACGGACTGCCGCACTCAGCAGTCCTTTTTCTTTAGCGCAGCACTTGACTTAAAGTACACTCTAACATGTATAATGTAAGCAAGAATTATATAAAGGAGCCTTAATGAATAATATGCGTATCTTTCTTTTCGTCGGTACGATTGATGCTCTCATGAGTATCATCGGTTATATGTATTATCGCCATTATCTGCCCTTCGGCCGCACACTGACCTTCGGGCTTATATATCTGCTGATGACACTCGGCACAGCTATCAGTGTCATTCTGCCGCAGGGAACGCCTCATTTTCTGCTCAAGCTCACTGCGTGGATAGAAGGACTTTGGATTGCTTTTTGCTACTACACACTTCTGTTGGCCATCATTCATCTTCTCTGCCTGCTTTTCAGTAAGCTGGGCGGTTGGCAGCTGCCTTCAACCAAAATCAGTATCATCGGCCTTGCCTTTATCTGCTGCTTCATTACCTGGGGCAGCTGGCGCGCCTTTCACCCGACAGTACGCACAGAAGCGCTGGTAACGGAAAAACTGCCGCAGAATGCTCATTATAAAATTGTCTTTCTTACCGACCTGCATATGGGAAGAATACTCGGCCATGACTACGCCGAACGTCTGGCAGCACGTGTCAATGAGCAAAAGCCAGACTTTGTTGTAGTCAGCGGCGACATGCTTGACGAGCGCATTTTTTATGTAGAAGAAGAAGATACGCTTTCTGCTCTGGCTCAAATCAAAGCGCCTGTCTACATGGCCTTCGGCAACCATGATTATCTTGATGAACCATTGCGCTGGCAACAAATGCTCACAGACAAGGGCTTCTACATCCTGCGCAATACCGATACCATTATCGACAACAAAATCAAAATAACCGGTATAGATGATTACAGCAAAAACCGTACCAACAGCCAGCTTATAAATCTTTCCTCCCAAAATAAAGACTACTACAGTATTCTGCTCGATCATCAGCCTCGCCGTATGGATGCCGCTGCAGATGCGGGCTATGATCTTTATCTGGCTGGTCATACGCATACAGGCCAGCTTTTTCCCAACCGTCTGGTAACGAAAAAAATGTACAAGTTGGATTATGGACGTACAAACTTTGGTAATCTGACCGCAATCACCAATAACGGCTACGGCTTTTGGGGACCTCCGGTTCGTACAGAGGTTGCTCCGGAAATGGTTGTATTGGAGCTGCGGGGAAAATAACTTCTTCCGGATAAAGCTTTCCAAAAAAATACACAGCAGACTAATATAATCTGTTGTGTTACAAAAAATAGGACCACTGCGTGTTTATAGCGTAGTGGTCCTTTTGATTGACATTATTCAGCTTTTTCTTCTTTAGGTGCTTCAACAATTATTTTGGCATCAACAACATTTTTCTTAATGGACTCAATGCCGCGTTTGCATCCTGCCATTGCCTTGTAGCCTTCACCGGTAGCAATAATCTGTCCGTTGGTTGCCTTCAAACGGAAGCGGAATTCTCCGGCCTTGTCTTTATAAACCTCAAATTTCGGATGCTTACAAGGGGTAAAGCCTTCTGCCGTCTGGTCCTCTATCGGAGCAACAGGAGCATTATTGATAACGCTGGCAATACCTTTACGGCAATACTTTTCGTCCTTATAAACCTGAGAGCTGGCAATGACTTCACCATTTGCAGCTTTTAAATTAAATTTAACGCCATTTTTTGCCTGAGAAATTACGAATTTACCCATTTTGCAGCCTCCTTTAAATTTAGTATGGTCTATAAGTTTATTTTATGCTATCAGCAACAAAAACACAAGTATTTTTATTAAAGCAACACCATTTAGCAATTTTTAATCGATAACATTCTCTAAAGAGCCGATTTTTTCGATAGAGCAAATGATTTTATCACCATGCTGCAAGAAAGTCGGTGGTTTCATACCCATGCCGACACCTGCCGGAGTACCTGTAGCAATAATTGTTCCCGTAGCTAGTGTCATACCCTCTGACAGCTCTGCAATGGCCCCACAGACACTCTGAATCATATAACGGGTATTACTGCTCTGGCGCAGCTCTCCGTTAACCGTACAGCTGATATCAAGAGCCTGCTCATCGCCGATTTCATCTGCCGTAACAATACACGGCCCCATAGGCGTAAAACCATCAAGGCTTTTTCCCAGATACCATTGCTTATGACGCGTCTGCAGATTACGCGCGCTGATATCATTGATAATTGTATAACCGAAAATATAAGCTCCTGCGTTTTCTTTGCTGACACCCTTGGCATCGCGTCCCAGGATTACTCCCAGCTCTGCTTCGTAATCAAGGCTGTCTACCAATCCTTCATAACGCGGAACACTCTCGCCGCTTGCGGTTGCTCTGTTAACACGCTTGGAAAAGTAAATTGTGTAGGGACGTTCACCGCCGAAGGCTTCACTGGAAAAACGTCCTGCTTCCTGAGCATGTGCATCATAATTAATACCGAGGCAGACTACATCCTGACGCGGATGAACGATAGGTGCCAATAGCTTTACTTCCGCAAGCTTTACTGCAGCGCCCTGCAGAACATCATCATTATCAGCCAGGCGCTCCAGCTTTGCCTTCACCTCAGGCGTATAACGGCATATCAATTCATTCATATCCGCAACTGCCAGCTCCGGCACAAGTCTTGCCAATAAATTCAATCTGTAAACTGCTTCATTCTCACGAAAGCCAACAAGAATTTCCTCACGTCCCGCTATCTCTACTGTATAAAAACGCATTATATCTTCCTCCTCTTGGAATATTGATAGTTTGTATCATGCTAAAGCTATAGTATTTTCGGATCATATATCCGGAAATAGGATTAGCATAACATTATTATACACATACAATCCCCGGAACGCAAAAAAAGCAGGAACCGAAGTTCCTGCTTTTTACAGCTCTAAATTAGATGAGTTCGATGATAGCCATTTCAGCTGCATCGCCACGGCGAGGACCTACTCTGTAAATGCGAGTAAAGCCGCCTTGTCTGCCTTCATATTTCGGAGCAATTTCTTCAAACAGTTTTTTGGTAATGGTTTCGTCAACCAGAACTGCCATAACCTGACGACGAGCATGCAGGTCATTGCGTTTTGCCAAAGTAATCAGTTGAGCGGAATGCTTAGCAACTTCTTTAGCTTTGGTAACGGTGGTTTCGATCTTACCATATTTGAAGAAGGAAGTTAAAATGCTGCGAAACAGAGCCTTACGGTTGCTGGAGTTACGACCCAGTTTTCTGTATGCCATGTACTTCTGACCCCCTTAATTATTCTTCATCGTTTTTACGAAAATGCAAGCCCATATCCTCAAGTTTCTTTTTAATCTCTTCCAGAGATTTACTACCCAAGTTACGAACTTTAATCATATCAGCTTCTGTTTTCTGGATCAATTCTTCGACAGTATTGATACCTGCACGTCTCAGGCAGTTATTGCTGCGGACGGACAAATCCAAATCGTCGATAGACATTGTGTTTTGACCCTCTTGCTTGCTCGGTTCGGGAGCTTCAGGCTCAGAACCGCCAGCTACAGTGATTACAGAACCTTTGCCATCACTGGTCTGGAACAGCTTGAGATAGTCAATCAGGATGGTGGAAGCCATGTCAACAGCTTCATCAGGCTTTATGCTGCCATCTGTCCAAACTTCCAAAGTAAGCTTGTCATAGTTGGTAACATTACCTACGCGGGTATCGTTAACAGCAAATTTTACTCTGGTAATCGGAGAGTAAATGGAGTCTACCGGAATAACGCCGATAGGCTGATCAGGCTGTTTATTTTTGTCCGCAGGTACATAGCCACGGCCTTTATCAATATGGATTTCCATATTGAAAACTGCGTCTTTATCTAAAGTCGCAATATGCAGCTCAGGGTTCAGAATTTCAACATCGCTATCAGCAATGATATTTGCAGCAGTAACTTCCTGTTCACCGGAACATTCGATACGCAGAATCTTTTCCCCTTCACCTTCCATTTTAAGGCACAAAGCCTTAATGTTCAGGATGATATCAGCAACATCCTCACGAACACCAGGAATGGTAGCAAACTCATGCAGAACACCGTCAATCTTGACGTAGGTTACTGCAGCACCCGGCAGGGAGGACAGCAGCACACGACGCAGGCTGTTGCCCAGCGTGATGCCGTAGCCTCTCTCGAGCGGCTCCCAAACGAATTTGCCATAACGACCATCTTCGCTGACATCAGATGTAACCATCTTAGGTTTTTCAATTTCAATCATTCGGAAAGCCTCCTTCTATCGCGTATTACCACAATACGTCTCATAAGTGGGTGGCACAAGATATTCACTAATTATTTGGAGTACAACTCTACGATGAAGTGCTCTTCAATAGGAACATCAATTTCCTCACGAGTCGGGAAACGGTCTACCTTACCGCTAACGTTAGCAGCGTCCAGTACCAGCCAAGCCGGAACTGCTTTGGTAGCCAGAGTTTCGTCCATGCCTTTGAAGTATTCTTTAGCACGGCTGTTTTCCATAACGGTTACAACATCGCCAACTCTTACCAATGCGGAAGGAATGTCCAGACGTTTGCCGTTAACAGCAATGTGGCCATGTCTTACGATTTGGCGAGCCTGACGGCGGGTGTTAGCCAAGCCGAGGCGGAAAACTACATTGTCGATTCTTCTTTCGAGGAGGATCAGCAGGTTTTCACCGGTGATGCCTTCCATCTTTTTAGCTTTATCATAGTAGCCACGGAATTGTTTTTCCAGTACGCCATAGATAAATTTAGCTTTTTGTTTTTCAGTTAACTGAATGCCATATTCGCTCTTTTTTCTGTTTTGGCGGCGAACTTGGCGTTTAGATTCCTTGCTAATGCCCATGAATGCGGGAGCTAAGCCCAAAGATCTGCATCTTTTCAGGACAGGAGTTCTATCAATTGCCATCTATTTACACCCCCAATTATACTCTTCTACGTTTCGGCGGACGGCAGCCGTTATGCGGAATCGGAGTAACGTCTTTAATAGAGTTAACTTCCAGACCTGCAGCCTGAAGTGCACGAATTGCTGCTTCACGGCCAGCGCCAGGACCTTTTACATATACTTCTACTTGTTTCAAGCCATGCTCCATAGCAGCTTTGGTTGCTTCTTCAGCAGCCATTTGTGCAGCAAACGGAGTGCTCTTACGGCTGCCACGGAAACCGAGGCCGCCTGCGGAGGCCCAGCTCAGAACATTACCTTCGGTATCAGCGATGGTAACGATAGTATTATTGAAGGTGGAGCGGATATGTGCTACACCGTTGATTACGTTTTTGCTAACTTTTTTCTTGTTGCGAACAACTTTCTTGCCAGCCACTGGTTTATCCCTCCCTCGCTAATTATTTCTTCTTGCCTGCAATAGTACGTTTCGGACCTTTACGGGTGCGGGCATTGTTTTTAGTGTTTTGACCACGAACAGGCAGACCCATACGATGTCTTCTGCCACGATAGCTGCCAATTTCAATCAGACGTTTAATGTTCAGGGATTCCTCACGGCGGAGGTCACCTTCAACTTTATAGTCCTGATCCAGAGTTTCACGGATCTTAGCAACTTCTTCTTCAGTCAGGTCGCGAACGCGAGTGTCCGGGTTAATACCGGTTTTAGCTAAAATTTCACGAGAGAGAGTCAGGCCGATGCCGTAGATGTACGGCAGAGCATACTCAATACGTTTATCTCTCGGTAAATCGACACCAGAAATACGTGCCATTAATGTGCACCTCCTTTTTATCCTTGTTTTTGTTTATGTTTCGGGTTTTCGCAAATTACCATTACATGGCCTTTACGTTTAATGACTTTGCATTTTTCACATATTGGCTTAACAGACGGTCTTACTTTCATAATTTAAACCTCCTCTTTGCCTGTTGGATTATTTATACCGATAAGTAATTCTTCCACGATTGAGGTCGTACGGAGTAAGCTCCACGGTAACCTTATCACCAGGCAAAATCTTGATGAAGTTCATACGAATCTTACCGGATATATGTGCTAAAATTGTATGGCCGTTAACCAGTTGAACTTGGAACATAGCATTGGGAAGTGCTTCTAAGATTGTACCTTCAACCTCAATAACATCCTGTTTGGACACTGTTGTACCTCCTTATTTGCTACATCCGAGACTAACTTTAACGTCAGCATATACTTTATCGATAGGCTGCAAGCCATCGATTTCTTTGTACAGGCCTTGTTTTTTGTAGTACTCAATTAACGGTTCTGTTTGTTCATGATATGCATGCAGACGATTTACAACGGTTTCTTCTTTATCGTCGTTACGTTGATAAAGGTTGCCGCCGCATTTGTCGCAGACATTTTCTACCTTGCTGGGGTTAAAGCTTACATGATAGGTAGCACCGCAAGCCTTGCAGATACGGCGGCCAACTACACGCGCAACCAGCTCGGAGTCAGGAACAGAGATATTAACAACACCGGTCAATTTAATGCCCAGGTCTTTGAGGATTCCGTCGAGAGCAACTGCTTGCTCCTCAGTTCTCGGGAAGCCATCTAAGATGAAACCATTTGCACATTCGGGTTTGGACAAGCCTTCACGAACAATGCCGATGGTTACGACGTCGGGGACAAGTCCGCCAGCGTCCATGTATTTTTTCGCCTCTTTACCAAGTTCGGTGCCTGCGCTTACTGCTGCACGGAACATGTCTCCTGTGGAGATATGAGGGATTTTAAATTCATCAATGAGTTTTTCTGCTTGAGTGCCTTTACCAGCACCCGGAGGTCCCATTAAAAGAATGTACATTCTGAACTCCTCCTATTTCATAAAGCCATGATAATGACGCATCAGCACCATGGACTCTATCTGCTTCATAGTTTGTAATGCAACACCAACAACGATCAACAAAGCGGTACCGCCGAAGTACACACCTTCAATGCGAGTTACCCATCCGATAACATGAGGCATCAGCGCAATTAATGAGAGGAAAATCGCACCGGCCAAAGTTATTCTGGACATTACCTTGTCAAGATATTCTGTAGTAGGATTACCGGGTCTTAAACCGGGAATAAAGCCACCGTTCTTTTTGATATTATCGGAGAGATCTCCGATGTTCAGGCTTACTGCTGTATAGAAGTAAGTGAAGAACAAAATCATCAGAACATATAATGTGGTCTGCAGAGGGCTGCCCCACTGAAAGAGCTTACCCATTGCTTTAACCCAGGGAACATCAACGAACTGAGCAATTGTTACCGGGAACATCAACACCGAAGAAGCGAAGATGATCGGAATAACGCCTGCCTGGTTGACCTTCAGAGGGATATAGCTTGTATGACCGCCATAAGCCTTTTTGCCTACTACACGCTTAGCATACTGAACGGGGATTTTGCGAATACCCTCAGAAATGATAATTACGAAAACTACCATCGCCAGGGCTATAGCCGCGAACAAAATAACGTTCAATAAGCTTACCGTGCCAGCCTGCAGATATTGGAAAATTACCTTAAGTCCATCCGGCAGTCTGGATACGATACCGGCAAAGATTATCAGGGAAATACCATTGCCGACGCCGCGAGCCGTAATCTGCTCGCCTATCCACATAAGGAAAACGGTTCCTGCAGTAAGTGTGATAGCAATAAGCAGGATTGAGAAAATCCCGGGGTTATTAATTGCCATCTTCAGGCCGTAGGCCATACCGCAGGCTTGGATAAACGCCAAAGCTACCGTCAGCATACGTGTAAGCTTTGTCGTTTTCTTGAAGCCTTCCTCACCTTCCTTGGACCATTGTTCCAAGGTCGGTACAACTACCTTCAATAACTGTAAAATAATTGAAGCATTGATATATGGGGTAATACTCATAGCAAAAATGGAGAATTTGCTCAAGGCGCCGCCACTGAACATATCAAGCAGTCCGAAGAGATTACCGCTGCGGAAAAGCTGTTCAATGACAGAAGCGTTTACGCCAGGAACAGGTATATGTGTTCCAGCCCTGAATACGATGAACATGGCGAGAGTAAATAAAACTTTTTGCCTGAGTTCTGTTATTCTAAATATGTTTGCAAGGGCTGCTAACACTTTAGATCACCTCAATCTTACCGCCAGCTGCAACGATTTTCTCTTCAGCGGATTTGCTGAAGCCCATAGCTTGTACAGTAAGCTTTTTGGTTAATTCGCCATTGCCAAGAATACGGATGCCGTCGCGAATATTCTTAACAACACCTTCTTCAATAAGCATTACGGGTTCAACAACGGTGCCGTCCTCAAAACGATTGAGTACGGAAACGTTGATTTCAACATAATCTTTACCAAATTTATTGTAGAAACCGCGTTTAGGAAGACGCAGGTACAGAGGTCTTTGACCACCTTCAAATCCAGGGCGCTTAACACCGCCGGAACGGGATTTCTGACCTTTCTGGCCTTTGCCGGAAGTCTTGCCCAAGCCACTGCCCAGGCCACGACCTACGCGAACTGCTACACGTTTAGATCCCGGAGCGGGAGACAATTCATGTAAATTCATCTTCAGTACACCTCCTTGTCTTACGCTTCTTCAACCTTCACGAGATGTTCAACCTTGTGAACCATGCCGCGAATAGTCGGAGTATCTTCTTTAACAACGCTAGTATTGATTTTACCTAAGCCCAGAGCTTTAACGGTTGCACGCTGATCTTTGGGGTAACCGATCAGGCTGCGGGTCAGGGTGATTTTAATTTGTGCCATGACAAAGTCCTCCTTAGCCCAACAATTCTTC
Source organism: Phascolarctobacterium succinatutens (assembly GCF_958453765.1). Taxonomy (GTDB): domain Bacteria; phylum Bacillota; class Negativicutes; order Acidaminococcales; family Acidaminococcaceae; genus Phascolarctobacterium_A; species Phascolarctobacterium_A succinatutens_B. Next base: position 63,681 of record NZ_CAUDZA010000009.1, read on the forward strand.
TACGGTTTTACCACGCAGAGCTGCAACAGCTTCAGCACTCTTCAAGGATTTCAGACCTTCAATGGTTGCACGAACCATGTTGTTCGGGTTGGAAGAGCCTTGAGATTTAGTAAGAATATCACGAACGCCAGCCAGTTCCAGTACGGCACGTACAGGGCCGCCAGCGATAACGCCGGTACCTTCTGCAGCCGGTTTCAGGAATACGCGGCCTGCGCCGAATACACCGATGTTTTCATGAGGAATGGTAGTACCAACCAGCGGTACAGTAACCAGGTTTTTCTTAGCGTCTTCAACGCCTTTACGAATAGCTTCAGGAACCTCTGCAGCTTTACCCAGGCCCATGCCTACATGACCATTTTCATCACCTACAACAACAAGTGCAGCGAAGGAGAAACGACGTCCGCCTTTAACAACCTTAGCAACACGGTTGATGAAAACGACTTTTTCTTGTAATTCGTTTTCTTTATTTTCGAAGTTCGCCACTTTATTTCCTCCTTCTCTTAGAATACCAGGCCAGCTTCGCGAGCAGCTTCAGCCAGGGCAGCTACACGGCCGTGGTACAGATAGCCACCACGATCGAATACAACTTCTTTTACACCCTTAGCCAGCGCTTTTTCAGCGATTGCTTTGCCTACAGCTTTAGCAGCCTCAATGTTGCCGCCGTAGTTTTCTTTCAGATCTTTTTCAACGGTGCTGGCAGCAGCGATAGTTTCGCCGGTCTCATCGTTAATAACCTGTGCATAAATGTTGGACAGGGAACGGTATACGTTCAGACGAGGTTTTTCAGCAGTACCGATAATATATCTACGAGAACGGAGATGACGTTTTTGACGTTTCTCGTTTTTATCAACTCTGTTAAGCAAGAGTTTCACTCCCTTCTTTTAGAAATTATTTCTTGCCTTTAGCGCCGGCTTTACCAATCTTACGACGAACATGTTCGCCTTCGTAACGGATACCTTTACCTTTGTAAGGTTCAGGCGGACGCAAAGTACGGATATCTGCAGCAACTGCACCTACAACTTCTTTATCAGCACCGCTAACAACGATCTTGTTCGGAGCGGGAACTTCAAAAGTAATACCTGCAGGCGGCTCTTTTACAACCGGGTGAGAGAAACCCAGAGTGAAGTTAATGTTTTGGCCTTGCTTAGCAGCACGGTAACCAACACCATTAATTTCCAGAGTTTTGCTGAAGCCTTGGGTTACACCGATGATCATGTTGTTGATCAGGGTGCGGGACAGACCATGCAGAGAACGGCTTTCTTTTTCATCGTCCGGACGTTCAACGGTGATTACACCATTGTCCATGGTCAGCTTCATGTTTTTATTGATTTGGCGAGTTAATTCGCCTTTAGGACCTTTAACGGTCACGTGATTATCTTCAATAGTAACTGTTACACCAGCGGGAACAGTAATTGGCATCTTACCAATTCTAGACACGTACGAGCACCTCCTATCTTTTTAGTATTACCATACGTATGCAAGAACTTCGCCGCCCAAGCCTGCTTTACGAGCAGCTTTGTCGGTCATCAAGCCTTGGGAAGTAGAAATTAATGCAATACCCAGACCTCCGAGGACTCTAGGCAGTTGGTCTTTTTGAGAGTAAACTCTCAGACCAGGTTTGGAAATACGTTTAATACCGGAGATTACCTTCTCTTTATTAGCACCGTATTTCAGGCTGACGCGGATAACATTTTGTTTGCTGTCAGCAATAACTTCGAAATCTTTAATGAAACCTTCGGCTTTCAGGATTTCAGCAATAGCCAGCTTAATCTTGCTGCCGGGGATTTCAACTTTATCATGATGAACTGAATTTGCGTTACGAATACGGGTAAGCATATCAGCAATCGGGTCAGTCATTACCATACTTAAATACCCTCCTTCCTTGTTGTCTGTCTTACCAGCTTGCTTTGGTTACGCCCGGAATAGCTCCTTTATAAGCATATTCACGGAAGCAGATACGGCAGAGGCCAAATTTACGCATATAGCCATGAGGTCTGCCGCAAACTTTGCAGCGGTTATAATGACGAACTTCGAATTTCGGTTCGCCTTTCCATTTTTCGATCAGGGCTTTTTTAGCCAATGTGTTCCCTCCTCACTTATGCGCCGAACGGCATTCCGAGGAGTTTGAGCAGCTCTCTAGCTTCCTCGTCTGTCTTAGCGGTAGTCACAATGATGATATCCATGCCACGAACTTTATCGATCTTATCATATTCGATTTCCGGGAAAATCAATTGTTCTTTCAGACCCAGTGCGTAGTTGCCACGGCCGTCAAATGCGGAAGCATTTACGCCACGGAAGTCACGTACGCGCGGAAGAGCGAGATTCATCAGTTTATCAAGGAAATAGTACATACGGTCGCCACGCAGGGTTACTTTAGCACCCAGAGGCATGCCTTGACGTACTTTGAAAGCTGCGATGGATTTCTTAGCTTTGGTGATAACAGGTTTTTGACCTGCGATCTGAGTCATATCAGCAACTGCGCTTTCCAGAGCTTTGCTGTTGCCTACAGCCTCGCCAACACCCATGTTGATTACAACTTTCTCAATTTTAGGGATTTCCATTACGTTTTTATATTGGAATTTGTCATGCATAGCCTTAGCTACTTCAGACAAATATTTTTCTTGCAATCTGGTCTTTGCCATTCAGTTATTTCCTCCTTTCCCGGAAAATTATTTATCGATTACTTCACCGCATTTTTTGCAGGTTCTTACGAAAGCACCGGCAACTTCGGTCTTTTTAATACGGGTAGCTTGTTTGCAAACCGGGCATACCAGCATTACTTTGGAAGAAGCGAGCGGAGCTTCTTTAGTAATGATGCCGCCTTGAGGATTTGCCTGAGACGGTTTGGTATGACGTTTTACTTTATTCACGCCTTCAACAACCACTTTGGCTTTCTTAGGCAGAGCTTCAACGATCTTACCTTGCTTGCCTTTATCCTTGCCGGACAGTACAAGAACGGTATCGCCTTTTTTAACATGCAGCTTTACAGCATTTGCCATGTCAAGAACACCTCCTTACAGTGCGTTATCTAATTTCTTACAGCACTTCCGGTGCCAGAGAAATGATTTTCATGAAGTCTTTTTCGCGAAGTTCGCGGGCAACAGGCCCAAAAATACGAGTGCCGCGCGGGCTCTTGTCGTCTTTAATTACAACTGCTGCGTTCTCATCAAAACGGATGTAGGAACCGTCTGCACGGCGAACACCTTTAACGGAACGAACAACAACTGCTTTAACTACGTCGCCTTTTTTTACAACGCCACCGGGTGATGCATCTTTAACAGCACATACGATAACGTCACCGATATTAGCATATTTACGGTAAGAACCGCCTAATACACGGATACACATAACCTTCTTAGCGCCAGTGTTGTCACCAACATTAAGGATAGTTTGTTGTTGTATCATGGATTTCCCTCCCTTGCCGGACTAACTCTTCGGCAAAATTATTTAGCACGCTCTAAGATTTCAATAACGCGCCAGCATTTATCTTTAGACAGCGGACGAGTTTGCATAATTTCAACTACGTCGCCAACATGTGCTTCGTTATTTTCATCATGAGCTTTAAATTTAATAGTATGTTGTACGCCTTTTTTGTACAGCGGATGCTGAACGAAACGTTCTACTGCAACTACGACAGTTTTCTGCATTTTATCGCTGACAACTTTACCAATACGGGTAACACGTGCGTTTCTTTCTTCGGTCACGACTGTTTCCTCCTTGTTATACTTCAAAACAGTTAAGCCTTGAGCTCACGTTCACGCTGGATTGTTTTGATACGGGCAATGGATTTCTTAACGTCACGAATTTTCATCGGATTTTCACATTGACCGGTTGCCATTTGAAAACGCAGATTGAAGAGTTCCTCTTTCAAATCTGCCAACTTGGTGTCTAACTCAGCAGCAGACAATTCACGAATTTCTGTTGTTTTCATTAAGCTTCACCACCCTTTTCTTGTGCGGCAGCTTCAGCTTCCTGTTGAGCGCGAGTTACAAATTTGCATTTGATAGGCAATTTGTGGCTAGCAAGACGCATTGCTTCTTTAGCAACTTCTTCGCTAACACCGTTCATTTCGAACAGAACGCGACCAGGTTTAACTACTGCTACCCAGTACTCCGGAGAACCTTTACCAGAACCCATACGAGTTTCAGCAGGTTTTGCAGTAATCGGTTTATCCGGGAAAATTTGAATCCAAACTTGACCGCCACGTTTGATATAACGTGTCATTGCGATACGGGCTGCCTCAATCTGGCGGTTGGTAATCCAAGCGGGCTCCAATGCTACCAGACCGAAATCGCCATGAGCGATTCTATTACCGCGCATAGCACGGCCAGTCATACGACCTCTATGTTGTTTACGATGTTTAACTCTCTTCGGTAATAACATGTCTGATTATGCCTCCTTTGCCGGAGCAACTTTAGCTGCTTCTTTGCTTTCAGGAAGAACTTCACCTTTGTAAATCCATACCTTAATGCCGATACGGCCATAAGTGGTATGTGCTTCTGCAGTGCCATAATCGATGTCAGCACGCAGGGTGTGCAGAGGAATGCTGCCTTCACGATAGGATTCGCTGCGTGCAATTTCAGCACCGCCAAGACGACCGCCGCAGGTAATTTTGATACCTTTAGCACCCATACGCATGGTACGGCCAACGCATTGTTTCATAGCACGACGGAAAGCGATACGGCGTTCCAGCTGTGCTGCAATGTTCTCTGCAACCAAGGTTGCGTCCATATCCGGGGTTTTAACTTCTACGATGTTGATTTCGATAGCGCTCTCAGTCATTTTCTTCAGGTCGGATTTCAGCAGTTCGATGTTGCTGCCTTGACGACCGATTACCATACCAGGTTTTGCAGTATGGATGGAAATGCGGGCTTTATTAGATGCGCGTTCGATTTCTACTTTAGAGATACCGGACAGGAACAGTTTTTCTTTGATGAACTCACGGATTTTAATGTCTTCTAACAAGAATTTCTCATAGTCTTTGCCAGCGTACCATTTGGAATCCCAGCCTTTGATAACGCCAACACGGAGACCATGCGGATTAACTTTTTGACCCACTATCTTTTCCCTCCTTCTGACGGGATATTATTTTTCTTTAACTGCTACAGTTACGTGGCTAGAACGTTTCAGAATTTTGAAAGCCTGTCCACGGGAACGAGGATGAATACGTTTCATGGTCGGACCTTGATCTACTGCACAGTAGGATACGATCAGGTTATCCACGTTCATGTCAAAATTGTGCTCTGCGTTTGCTACTGCACTGCGCAGAACTTTCTCGATTACCTCAGAACCAACCTTCGGGGTATATTTGAGGATCGCGAATGCTTCACCAACGGATTTGCCGCGGATGAGATTGATTACGATGCGCAGTTTGCGCGGCGCAATACGGATATATTTTGCAATTGCCTTTGCTTCCATTGTTTGGTCCCCCTTTCCCCTTATTTTAAGCCGGTGCTCTTATCTGCGTGACCTTTGTAAGTACGAGTAGGAGCGAATTCTCCTAATTTGTGGCCTACCATATCCTCGGTAATGAATACCGGAACATGTTTGCGTCCGTCATGAACCGCAATGGTGTGACCAACGAAAGACGGAATAATAGTAGAGCTGCGAGACCAGGTCTTAACAACTTTTTTATCATTAGCGGCATTAAGCACGTCAATCTTTTTCAAAAGACTTGCATGGACAAAAGGTCCTTTTTTAACTGATCTGGACACTAGGTTAGCCTCCTTTCCTTATCCTGTTTTATTATTTAGTTCTACGTTTCAGAATTAACTTAGTAGAAGCTTTCTTCTCTCTGCGAGTACGAGTACCGAATGCACATTTACCCCAAGGAGTAACAGGACGTTTACGACCAACGGGGGAGTGACCTTCACCACCACCATGCGGATGGTCGTTAGGATTCATAACAACGCCGCGGTTAGCAGGACGGATACCCAGCCAACGGCTACGGCCAGCTTTACCGATGCAGATGTTTTCAGCATCAATGTTACCAACTTGACCGATGGTTGCACGGCAGTTGATATGTACTTTACGGATTTCGCCAGAAGGAAGACGGAGCAGAGCGTAGTCGCCCTCTTTAGCCATCAGCTGAGCGCTGGTACCAGCACTACGAGCCATTTGGCCGCCTTTACCAATTTTCATTTCCACGTTGTGTACGGTAGTACCAAGCGGAATGTTTTTCAGCGGCAGGCAGTTACCGGTTTTGATATCTGCGTCAGAACCGCTTACTACGATATCGCCAACTTTCAAATCAAGCGGAGCGATGATGTAACGTTTTTCGCCGTCAGCATAGTTGATCAGAGCGATACGAGCGTTACGGTTAGGATCGTATTCAATGGTAGCAACCTTAGCCGGAATGCCGTCTTTGGTACGCTTGAAATCAATGATACGATATTGTTTTTTATGACCGCCGCCTTGATGACGAACAGTCATTTTACCGGTATTATTACGGCCTGCATGTTTACCAAGTTTTTCAACAAGCGGGCGGTAAGGCTTGTCAGTCGTAATCTCTTCGAAGGCAGACACAGTAATAAAGCGTCTGGAAGGAGAATACGGATTAAAGCTTTTAATAGCCATTTAATTTACCTCCTATACGTTAATTACATTCCTTCGAAAAGGGGAATCGTATTGCCTTCAGCAAGCTTCACGATAGCTTTCTTATAATCGGAACGTTTGCCAACATATTTACCCATGCGTTTGGTTTTGCCCAGTACGCGGATGGTATTTACATTCAATACTTTAACTTTGAAAATCGCCTCTACAGCTTGGCGAATCTCTACTTTGTTAGCATCCAGGGGAACCTGGAAGGTGTATTTGTTCTCCTGCATCATCTGAGAAGTCTTTTCGGTGATGATGGGACGAATCAGTATATCGCGAGGATTAGCAGCCATTATGCGAGCACCTCCTCAATTTTTTCTACAGCATCTTTAGCAAGGAATACCTTTTTGCTGTTCAGGATATCAAAGCAGTTCAGACCCATGTTGGTGATGGTGGTTACTTTCGGCATGTTACGTGCGGAAAGAGCAACGTTTTCGTTGGAACCATCGGTGATCAACAGAGCTTTAGTGTCAACAGCTTCAAAAGCTTTCAGCAGAGAAGCTACTTGTTTAGTTTTCGGAGCGTCAAAAGCCAGGCCTTCAACAACTACCAGTTCACCAGCTGCTACTTTAGCAGACAGTGCGCAGCACAGAGCTAAGCGACGTGCTTTACGAGGCATTTTTTTTGCATAGCTGCGGGGTTGGGGACCAAAAGTGGTACCACCGCCAACCCATACGGGAGAACGGTTGGAACCGCAACGAGCGCGGCCAGTACCTTTTTGTTTCCAGGGTTTACGACCGCCACCGCGTACCATAGCACGGGTTTTAGTAGCGGAAGTTCCTTGACGTTGGTTTGCCAGCTGCATTACAACTGCTTGATGTACTACAGCTTCATTGAACTCAGCGCCAAATACGGAATCATTTAATTCTATTTCACCGGTTTGTGCACCGGAAAGATCATATACTGATAACTTCGGCATTAGAAGCATCCTCCTTTCTTTCGCTTATCTTATTATTTGTTAGGTTTTACGGTTTCCTTCAATACTACGTAAGAACCAGTAGCACCCGGAATAGCACCCTTAACCAGAATAAGATTACGTTCTGCGTCAACCTTAACAACGGTCAGACGTTGAACAGTTACATTTGCATTACCCATACGGCCAGGCAGTTTTTTGCCTTTGATTACACGGCCGCCAGGACCGGAATGCATGGGGCCCATAGAACCAGGCTCACGATGAGACTTAGAACCATGTTTCATAGGTCCGCGAGAGAAATTGTGGCGCTTAATAGTGCCTGCAAAACCTTTGCCGCGGGAAACGCCGCTTGCGTCAATCAGTTCGCCTGCAGCAAAAATATCAGCAGCGATTTTATCGCCTACCGCATATTCGGAAGGAGCAGCCAGACGCAGCTCTCTGACAAATTTAACCGGTGCTACACCAGCTTTGTCAAAATGGCCTTTCATCGGTTTGGTGGTATGTTTTTCTTTAATTTCACCAAAACCAAGTTGAACAGCATTATAACCGTCTGTTTCTTCGGTTTTGTTTTGAAGTACAACGCAGGGGCCTGCTTCTACAACAGTAACAGGAATCAGTCTGCCATCAGCTTCAAAAATTTGGGTCATGCCCAGTTTTTTGCCTAAGATACCTTTAGCCATTATTGCACCTCCTCCTTACAGTTTAATTTCAATATCTACGCCAGCGGGCAGGTCAAGACGCATCAGAGCATCAACAGTCTTACCGGTGGGTTCCAGAATGTCTACAAGACGTTTGTGAGTACGCATTTCGAATTGCTCACGGGAATCTTTGTTAACATGCGGAGAACGCAGAATAGTGTAAATGTTTTTTTCTGTAGGAAGGGGAATCGGACCGGAAACTTGTGCACCGGTACGTTTTGCAGTTTCTACAATCTTAGAAGCACTTTGGTCAAGTGCTTTATGATCATACGCTTTCAGGCGTATTCTAATCTTTTGAGACTTAGCCATTAAAAAATATCCTCCTAAATTCGCCCAGTTTCTATGAACGGACATACTCCGTGAAAATCTCCCTGTCTAACAGGCAAGCAACCTTTCACATCATCGCAGGGCCATACCAACAAACATAAGAATATGAGGGGAGGTTAACCCCCCTCATATTCTTCCAGGGATCTAACTAAAATTATTTCTCTTCTACTTCGGAAACAACGCCAGCGCCAACGGTACGGCCGCCTTCACGGATAGCGAAACGCAGACCTTTTTCGATAGCGATCGGGGTGATCAGTTCTACTTCCATGGTTACGTTATCGCCAGGCATTACCATTTCTACACCTTCCGGCAGTTCGGTTACGCCAGTTA